>JBAZNK010000001.1 GCA_041649255.1 bacterium | reverse complement strand
CCCTTCTACTCCAACGGACGGCATCTTGCTATACAATTGAGTCCCGTTCATTATTATAGATTCCGCTTTCCTGAACAATTTCATCGACTTCTTTAAATTTGTTTTTATTACTTTCATCGAATCCTCCTTACTACTATTTTGCGCTTTTGTTGCTCATCAAGTATTAATTTTCTTTAAAGACATCCACTACTTTTTCTATTACGTATTGTATGTCTTCTTTCTTCATAGATGGATATAACGGAATGCTGATTTCTCTTTGATAAAAATCTTCCGCAACAGGGCACATCCCTTTCTTAAATCCCAGCCCTTTATAATATGGCTGCCAATGTACAGGTATATAATGTACCTGCACTCCTAATCCTATCTTTCTCATTCTGGAAAAAATATCTTCCCGCTTGTTTTTATATTTATCTTTTAACCGTATAGGGTATAAATGATATGACGAGTATGCGTATCCTTTTTCTACAGGTATGTCGAAATATGGATTATTTTTTAATGCCTTCTCATATAATGCTACTATTGCCCTTCTTTTTTCTACGAATTTATTTAATTTCTTTAACTGCGATATTCCCAATGCTGCCTGTATGTCTGTCATCCGATAATTATACCCTAAAAACTGCATCTCGTAATACCAGCCCCCGGCACTTTTGTTTACAAAGTTTTCCTTTGTAATACCATGGCTTCTAAACATTTTTAATTTCTCGAAATATTTCTTATTATTCGTCAAAACTGCCCCGCCTTCTCCCGTTGTGATATGTTTGACGGGATGAAAACTTAAAACGGCCATATCCGAATATTTACAACTCCCAATTTTCTCTCCCTTATATTTCGCTCCCAATGAATGACAGGCATCTTCTATTATATGAAGTTTATTTTTCCGGGCTATCTTATAAAGTTTTTCCATATTCGCAGGATGTCCGGCGTAATGAATAGGCACAATTACTTTTGTCTTTGGGGTAATACTTTTTTCTACTTTTAGCACATCCATATTCCCGGTATCTTTTTCGATATCTACAAAAACAGGATTTAATCCAACATAAATACCGGCATTAGATGTAGCAACAAAAGTATTAGGAGATGTAATAAACTCAAATCCTTTTTTTAATCCCAGGGAAAAATATGCTCCATGCAGAGCAGACGTCCCGGAGTTAAAAACAACGGCGTATTTACACCCACAATATTTGGATAGATCTCTTTCAAACTCTTCTATCTTTGGTCCCTGAGTTAGAAAATCAGACTTTAAAACCTTTACGACTTCTTCAATGTCGTCTTTTTCTACAAATTGTCTTCCATAGGGAATCATTTTTCTCTCCCAACATACTTTATCATCTTTCTTAATTCTCCCAGAGATAACCATTTATCATTAGTGTCGCTCTTATACACAAAATTATCCGGAATTTTAGACGTTTTCGTATTATACTTATGTCCTTTTATTTCAAACTCGAATTGTGGCACTATTATAAAATACTTCCCCATATCTACCGTATTTCTACCTTCGTCTTCATTTATGAGAGTTTCGTGTATTTTTTCACCCGGCCTTATCCCTATTACTTTATATGCCTTCTTTCCGGAAATTGCTTCTGCAAGCGTTACCACACTCATACTTGGAATTTTAGGTATAAATATTCCTCCCCCCATAGAATTATTTAACGCTTCAAAGACTAAATCCACGCTCTGCTCTAAAGTAATCCAGAATCTTGTCATCTTGTCATCCGTCACGGGAAGCTCTTTTACACCTTGTTTTGTTAGATCCAAAAAGAAAGGAATAACGCTGCCTCTGCTTCCGACAACATTCCCATATCTTACAACGCAAAATTTAATATCTTTTGCTCCTACATAGGACCCTGCCGCAACAAATATCTTCTCCATAGCAAGTTTTGTAGCCCCATACAAATTAATTGGATTTACTGCTTTATCAGTAGAAAGAGCTATCACTTTTTTCACGTTTGTTTCTATTACGGCTTCAACAATATTTTGTGCCCCTAATATATTTGTTTTCACTGCTTCAAAAGGATTGTATTCTAATGCAGGAACCTGTTTTAAAGCCGCTGCATGAATTATATAATCTACGCCTTCGAAAGCACGTACAAGTCTTTCTTTCTCTCTTATGTCTCCTATGAAAAAACGGATAGGATATTTATTCTCCGGAAAGATTTTCGCCATCTCATATTGTTTAAATTCATCCCTGCTGAAAATAATTACTTTCTTAGGCTTATATTTCTTGAATACTACCTCTGTGAACTTCTTCCCAAAAGAACCTGTCCCTCCGGTAATTAAAATTATTTTGTCATTTAACATTTTTTCTCCCTTGTATTGACAGCAGTTTTTTCTCAAAAGAATGGTTATATTTTTAAAAATTGTGGGGTGTCTATAATTTTCATCAAATGAAGTTTCACTAAATCCTTATTTTTTTCTTATGATGTTTCTTTGTGTTCTCATCCGTCGTATAGTAATCGTAATAATGTGAATAATAGCCATACCTGCCATAAACGTGCTCGACATCAACATCATTAATTACTGCTCCTAATACTTTTGTATTTCTATTATTTAGCAATTTAAAGGCTTTTAGTATTGTATCTTTTCCTGTTTTTTCGGAACGGGCAACAAGAATTACTCCATCTACTTCCGGGCTTAATATAAGCGCATCCGTGACGGAAACTATTGGAGGAGAATCTATTAATATAAAGTCAAAATCCTTTCTTAATTTATTCAATAAATCTTTTGTTTTTTGTGAACTTAGAAGGGTTGTCGGGTCAGGAGGAATTGTTCCTGCCGGAATAATCCAGAGATTGTCTATCAGGGTTGGGATTATTACGTCTTTTAATTCTGCTGAACCTGCCAGCACATCAGTAACGCCGGGTTCTCTGGGCTTATCAAATAAATAAGCTATTTGTGGTTTTCTCAAATCGGCATCTATTACTAACGTTTTCATATTTGTTTGCGCCATAATGATTGCTAGATTAGCAGTTGTAAGAGATTTCCCTTCCGACGGACAGGCACTTGTAATAAGTATCATCTTTAAGGGTTTATCCGGGCTTGCAAACCCAATGTTCGTTCTTATTCCACGATAAGATTCAACCGCATGTGATCTTGCCGGCAAATTGGTAAGTAAGCGAATTCTCCCCTCTTTTTCTTTATTAGTTTGTATTCCTTTCAACCATACAATAGTTTTTCTTTTGCCTTCTCTTTTAATTGATGGAACAGAGCCTATTACCGGTAATATTTTTTCCACATCTTCAACTGTTTTTATTGATTTGTCCAGAGCCTCTAAACCAAATGCTAAACCTATGCTCAATACTATTCCCACTATCAATCCTAATGCTAAGTTTGATTTCTTTTTAGGTTTTATCGGAGATTTAGGAAGTTCAGCAGTATCCAGTGTTCTAATATTACTTGTCTTCCCCGCTTCTGTTATTCGGGCTTCTTCATATTTTTCAAGAAGAGTTCTGTATATCTTGTCATTTACTTCGGATGCTCTTGTGAGTTGTGCTAATTTAAATTCTTTTTCCGGTAAAGATTGTAACTTTTTATCATACATATCCACTGTTTCTTTTAATATATTTTCTTTTGCTTTATGGGTTTCAAGTTCTATTTCAATGGCAATTTTTTCTGTCATCAAATCGTGAATTCGGGATATAGGGTCAATTATTGTTTCACCTTTCACTACTTTTAATATTTCTTTAATTAAATTTTGTTTTGTTTGCGCTATCTGTTCTTTTAACTTTGTAATCTGTGGATGGTCATCCGGATACCCTTGAACCGTTAATGTTGTGTATTGAACCTCTAATTCTAACAGTTTCTCTTTTAATTTTTCTGACCAGGGACTCGTAGTATTTGTTATAGAAGAAGGTAGTTTGCATTTTTCCATTGATAACGTAGTATCAATGTATTCCTGTCTTCGTTCAGCAGCCCCTCTATCGGATTTTGCTGCGTTATATAGAACCTCTGCCTCTGTCATTCTTTTTAAGATTTCGGTTGTTTCCATATTTAAATAAGTAACCCTGTCTGCTTGTTTAAAATTTCTTAAAGCCCCTTCTGCTATCATAAGTTGGTCTTTAAACGTTTTTAGTTGTTCTTCTATAAATTCCCGGATGGCGCCTATTTCTTCCCTTTTGAATTTAACTTGCCTGTTTTTTAAAACATCTACCATTGTATTTGCAACAGTCATAGCAACAAGAGGATTTTCATTTTGGACTTTAATATTTATAATATCTGATTCTCTAATAGGTTCAGCAGTTATTCCTCCCCTTATAATGTTTGCTATATATTTTATTTTTTTAGTATTGTCCGTATAGGATTTTGGAACATTAAATTTGGATAAAACATCCCAGGGTAGAGAAGAAACTACTTCTTCCGACAATGTTCTTGATTTTATTTCTTCTATCCGATTTTTAATATATGTATTTGACGAAATTCCCAAATAATCAAAATCTCCAATAGCAAAAGGTTCTTTTTCTTTTTCCATTTCGATAGTTGTTTTTGCTTCATAAACCGGAGCACTCATTTCATTGAACAAAAATACAAAGAACAAAATCCCAAATATAATTATAAATACTAAATTTCTCCTTCTCCTTAAAACATTTAATAAATCGTATAGTGAAAAGTCTTGTTCCATAATATTTTACCTGCTATTTTTATACCAATAATATACGTTTGCAATTATTGCAATATCAGCGGCAACGGTTATCATAGTTCTCCACTTATACCACCAGTTTTGTGGAATTCTAATAACGTCTCCATCTTCTATTATGTATAGAGATTTAATATTTCCTTTTCCCAAATAGTTACTCAAATTAATCTTTTCTATGTTAATCTTTTCGTTCCTGTGTGTAATTTGAATTTTACATAAATCAGCATATCCGGTAGGGCCGCCAGCTACGGAAATTAAATCTACAATACTTGTCCCGGCAGGTAATTCGTACACTCCCGGATTCTTTACTTCTCCCCATATATGCACCCTGTTGTTAAGTTGCCCATACAAAATCTGTCCGCTTAAAAAAAGTGTAATAAGTATAAAGAAAATCTTTTTCATAATTTCCTCTCTATCTGTTTTTTTGTTTCTTAAACTTAAATTTTACGATATTGTTATAAAAAGAAGCATAAGAAATTATATATAAAGCAAATATTCCAACCAATACTAATGCCAGATCGTACCATTTCAATGCCAGACTGCCCATTAATATTGAAGGCAACCATAAATATAAAGAAGTTCTTGTGTGACTTTTGTTTGTTATACGGCTATAAATCAACATATGTAAGTGAACTCTCTGTCCGGTTGCATAGGGCTTTTTTTACGAACCAGTGCTTTTCTATATATTGAAAATAATACTTCCCATACGGGATAACCTAATATTATCAAAGGATACCATATTGAAACAGCCGTATTTCTGCACACAAGTAAAAGAGAAATAGTCGCAAGAGTAAATCCTAATAAGTAAGCTCCGCCATCTCCAAGAAATATCTTTGCTCTTGGAAAATTCCATAAAAAGAAACCTAAAGTTGCGGTAAAAAGAAACACAATTATTTTTAAAAGTTCTATATCTCCTACTATATAAGCCATAAATCCCAGAAACATAAAAGCAATTAAAGATGTGCCGGAAGCTAATCCGTTAAACCCATCAATAATATTTATCGCGTTCGTCACCCCGGTAATTGCTATTATCATAAACAGTATAGCTATTGCGGAAATAACGCCTACTGGCAACGAGTCAATTATTGGTATATTTGTTATTGGAGTATGTATTCTTGATAGGACTTCCGGAAATAATAATATGAATAAAACCGAGGATGTGCTTATCAATAGAAGTCTTAAGTTATAATGAAGTATTTTTCTTGTGAAATCTTCCAGTATCCCAACAATCAAAACCGGTATGCTTGCAAGTATCAAAAACAATCCAATCTTGTCAAATAACAGAAAAGTACAACTTCCTATGAGTATTCCAATTCCTCCACACCGGGGAGTAGAAATTTTGTGAAACTTTTGTGGCAATTTCTTTACCTTGTCAATAAAAACACCATATCTATGGCATGCCCATATCATCAAATATTGGACAACAAAACTTATTAGAAAAGTAAATAATATTTTATACCACATCATACCACACAGATACTCACATATTTCCACAACACAAGTAGGGTATTTTAGGGTTAAACTTAAAAACTGTCAAGTCTTTTTTATCTTTGAGAGAATAGTAAACAGTAAGAAATACTGATATTGGAAGATTGGTATCATCTGTCTATAGTAGGGTTGTTAAGGGCAAGGGGGTGTATTCGCCTTAAACACCAGGGAGGTAAGGGATATTTTTGCTCGAGGCGGTTTATGGGGTAATAACAGGGCAAGGGAATGCCCGAAACGCAGAACACTATTAGAAGCCTTTGAGAAAGGAAGGAGTGTTTCTGAGACAGGCTTATTGAATTCAGTATCTCATTATGTTTTAGCTTAAAAACTTATTAAGAACAAATAATGCCCATATTTTTGACCATTGAATCTCTTTTCTGGAGAACAAATATAAGGCATTTTCAATAGCTTCCCTTTTGAAAATAGTGGTTTCCAACAATGAATCATATACTAATTGTTTTAATTCAGTATGTAACCAATATTCAAACGGAAATATAAATCCCATTTTATGTCGGGAAGTTATCTCTTTCGGCAAGTCACCAATAGACTTTATTAACAAATCCTTGGGAGACTCTCTTTTTTTACAAGTTTTATAAATGGAAGGAATTTTAGCGATATTTTCAATAACTATGTGGTCAACAAACGGTACTCTTATTTCCAAAGGATGTGCCATTGAAAAGACATCAGCGTCTCTCAATAATTGCCCTGCCATATAGCAGTTAGTTTCTAAGAACGAAATATTTTTAAAATAATCATCTTTTGTATAGAACGAAATGTCATCAAAGTGAGAGTGTTCTAAAACATTAGTATTCAAATCCGGATTAAGAATTTGTTGTATTTCTTTTGGAGTAAAAATCCCACGATATACGGAATAAATATCGGAAAATCGCATATTATTATTTGTCGCAATGAAATTAATTTTCCCCTTTTGTTTTGCAGGTAAAAAATTTGTCCATAAATTAGGAGGCACTATGTTAAGTAGTTTTAGATATTTACAGATTATGGGAATATTTTTAAAGGAAGGATACCCCCCAAAGATTTCATCCCCTCCTAATCCGGATAATACCGTTTTTAGTCCAGCTTTTTTTGCAGCTGCCGAAACAAAATAAGTATTTATTCCATCTGTCGTCGGCTGCCCCATACACGAAAAAATATCATTCAGGTGGTTTGTTATATCTTTACTTGTCACTTCTACTTCAATATGTTCAGTATTGAACTTTTTTGCCACGACTTTTGCATATTTACTTTCATCATATAATACATTATCGGGAAAGATTATAGAAACAGTCTTTATTTTCTGAAACCCTGCTTGTCTCATCAAGGAAACAAGGGCAGAAGAATCTATTCCTCCTGACAGGAATACGCCTACTTCGACATCACTAACAAGGTGATATTTTAGGCTTTCCAGTAAAGTGTCCTTTGTTTTTTTTATTGCCTCAGTGAAAGAACTCTCAGAGTTTTCTCCATTAAGGAAAATCTTTTTTAAATTGTAATATTGAATTTTTTCAAGCTTATTATTTTTGGAGATTTTTAGGAAAAATCCCGGTTCAAGGGAAACTATATTTTTGTAGAATGTTGAAGGCGATGGGATATACCCCAAGAATAAAAAAAGTCCGATAGAGTCCGAATTGATTTCTTTAGCTAAACCGGATGCCTTTATAGTATTTATCTCTGAACCAAAAATGAATTTGTTCCCATCGTTAAAATAATAGAGTGGCTTTATTCCAAGTCTATCTCTGGCTAAAAATAATTCTTGTTTTTCAATGTCAAAAATGCAAAAACTAAACATTCCTCTAAATTTTTCAAGACAATGTGTTCCCCATTCTTTATAACTTTTTAATATTACTTCTGTGTCTGAATTACTAAAAAATTTATACCCAAGGCATTTTAATTCTTTTTTTATTTCCAGGTAATTGTAGATTTCGCCATTAAAAACAATAACTAAATTCAATTCCTTATCAATCATAGGCTGGTGTCCCTTTTCAGATAGTTCTATTATAGAAAGTCTTGTATGGGCTAACCCTAAGTTATTTTGTTTGTCTAAATATATTCCACTATCATCAGGCCCACGATGGTGTAAACTCTCTTTCATCCTGTTTAGGACATCAATCCCTAACTTTTCTTTAAAATCCCAGATGCCGGCTATTCCACACATTTTATTATAATCTCCTATTTAGTTTGGATGTTTGAGCCGCTTTTGACGGGCAAAAACAAATTCATTCTTTTCATTGTAGGAGCAGGTTTAAAACTGCCCAATAATTAATATATCTCCGGCAAAGTAATACAAAGAGGTATTTTGGGGGGGAACTTTTAAACTGTCAAGTCTTTTATATTGTCGAAAAAAGGTAGATAACAAGAGATACCGAGTTAGAAGATTAGAAACGTACAGATATGTGGATTATTTGTTTTGAGATTTTTTTACGATTTCTATGAAGGATTCGGGTGCAAGGCTTGCGCCACCCACTAATGCTCCATCTATGTCTGTTTCTTTCATCAAGCTTTCTATATTAGCAGGGGTTACACTTCCACCATAAAGTATTCTGGAATTTTCTGCAAGTTCTTTAGTATATTTATTTTCTATTAGTTGTCGTATGAATTTATGCATTTCTTCTGCAATTTCCGGGGTTGCTGTTTTTCCTGTTCCTATTGCCCATACGGGCTCGTAGGCAATAATAATTTTGGAGAATTTGTCTGCAGGCAGATTCTTGCAAGCCCCGCTAAATTGTGTTTCGATTACTTTTTGAGCTTTGTCGGATTCTCTCTCCTTTAAAGTTTCTCCTATGCATACAATAGGAATCAGTTCTGCTTCTAAAGCAGACAAAGTTTTATGCGCAATAGTTTCATCAGACTCATTTAAGTATTTACGCCTTTCGGAATGTCCAATAATTACATATTTACAGCCAACATCTAATAGGGAAGATGCTCCGATTTCTCCTGTATATGCGCCCTGGTTTTCGTACCATAAATTCTGTGCTCCTAATGAGATATTTGAATCTTTTATTATTTCATATACGGATTTTAGAGCGGTAAAAGTCGGGCAAACACATATATCTACTCCCGACAAATTTTTTGTTCCTTCTTTAATTGTTTTGCTTGTCTCTACTGCTTCAGATACTAATTTGTTTAATTTCCAATTTCCTGCAATGAAAGATTTTCTCATAAGTTGTGTAGTATATATTCTATACATTCATTGTCAAATATTTTTATTAAAGTATTATAACTTCTGTTTCTAACGAGATACTGAGTTTGTCATATACTCTTTTTTTAACTTCTACGATGAGTGATTTAACGTCTTTATAAGTGGCATCTCCGGCATTTAGTATAAAGTTTGCATGTTTGGGCGACACCAGAGCTCCTCCGATTTTTAATCCTTTGCATCCGGCTAATTCTATAAAATATGCGGCCGGACCATTTTTAGGATTTTTAAATACACAGCCGGCGCTTGGTAAATCCAGAGGGAGTTTATTGTTTCGATAATTTAAAAGTTCGCTAATTTCGGTGTTGATTTTTTCTTTGTTACCGTGGGTTAATTCAATTTCAGCGCCCAATATTATCTCTCCGCTTGTTTTGAATCTTGAATTCCGATACTCAAAACCGCTTTCCGATTTGTCTAACCAATAGGTTTTATAATTTTTATCCATAACTTCAACTTTTCGTATAATCTCGCTAATATATTTACCCTGAGCACCGGCATTCATAAAAGTGGCACCTCCAATAGTGCCCGGGATTCCACTAAGAAATTCTGCTCCGGTTAAACTATTTTCTGTAACAAATTTTAAAAAAGTAGAAATTAAAGTACCTGCTTGTATTTGAAATATATAAGGGTTGGTTGTTTCTTTTATCTCATCAAGAAAAGGGCTGCATATTCTTATAATAAGACTATAGGGAGATTTATCGGGAAATAAAATATTTGTTCCATTGCCGATTATGAAACAATTTAAGTTGTTTTCAATGGCAAATTGTAGTGCAGACTGTACCCCTTCTACACTTTTGGGAAATATGATGGCAGGACAAATTCCTCCAATTTTAAAACTTGTATAAGAACTAAGGGGGGTATCGGTTTTGAAGTCACAAAATTTAATATTATTCAAATCCATAGTTTATCAATTTATCTACAAGATTGTCTGTTTGGCAGGTAAGCAAGATGCTTGTGGTACTATGGTTTTTTTATAAATGCTGAAAAATATTCTAAGAAAAAGGACAATAATATCCCTATAAAAAGAGCAAGAATTCCTGCAATTAGTAAATTGAATTTTATTTTTGGGTAAGATGGAAATTGTGGCGTGACTGCTGAATCAAGTAAAGTAGCAATAGGTTTTATAGAAGAAATTTTTAGCTTTTCATTTATACTATCAAGATTTGCCGCATAAAAGTTAGCTATATTCGCGGCAAGTTTCGGGTCTACGGCGGTTACGTTAATTGTTATTGTATTATCTTTTGATAAGGAAATACTGGTCATTCCTCTTATTTGTGTTACTGCATCCGCATGGTTTTTTATTTTATAAAGAGCCAGTATATTAAAATTTTGTTCTACAAATTCTGCCATACGCCTCGATTTTAGCATTACTAGAATAGCTTGAGATGCAGCGCCTCCCCCATATAACCCTCCCGGTAATTGTTGTGCCAGTAGAGATGAAAGTCCCGAACCACTTTTAACATCGGAAATCATTTCAGGTTGAAGAATAGTAGCAGTGGCATCATAAAGTTTAGTTCGAGTGATGCTAAAAACGAAAGTAATAATTTCTATTACAATGAAAAGGACAACCAATAATCGCCAGTGTTTTTTTACTACTTTAAAATAGTCAAGAATATTTATTTCTTCGCTCATTGTTTTATTTGTTCATAATGCCATATATTGCTATTGCAGCAAATCCTAATTGATAAAGTACTTGCGCAGCATCTTTAATTATTTCACCCTTTGGTCTGTGAATCGATAATTTTGCGGGGACTACTATAATATCGCCTTTCCCTATTTTACTTCCTTTATTTATTCTGCCGGATGCTTGCAGAACGTACATACGAGCTTTATCTCCTTCGGGCGTCAAACCTCCTACCTCTTTAACATACCAGCCAAGAGATTTCCCTTCGTTATAAATAATTGCAGATGGGTTATAAACACAACCTATAATTTGGACTGCACTTGGAATTTCCGGAATATTCAAACTGTCTCCACCTTTCAATGAAATACTAAAACTTTGGGATTTAGAAGAAGTTAAATCAATTTGTATTCTCCCTGGAATTCCTATTTGCGAAATTAAATCTATGGAAGATTCATATCGTTTTATAAGTTCTTGTCCTTGTTTGTTTTCTGTATCGGTAAGGCTTGCATTTTGAATCATAGTTGATTGTTGTAATAAGTTTTTACGTGTACTGGTTAAGAAATCCTGAGTAGCTTTAATTTCTTGTTCTTTTACATCCTTACGAGTTAATACCGCTCCGCCTAAGAAGGCTTTATCCGTAAATCCACCGGCTCTTTTGATTATAGAAGAAAGTTTTTCGTTTGGACTTATCATATATGTGCCGGGATGAAGAACTTCTCCCGTAAGCATTACGTAGGGCAATTCAGACCATTTTGTATTTGCACGAACAAATACCCAGTCGGAAGGTTGAAGTTTTATATTCAGAGAAGAAGAATCATTCAAGTCTATACTTGCAGTTTTGGGTATTTTCCCGGATAAGATTCTACAAAATTCCGATGCTTTGGGGTCCGCATTAAAAATATATCCACCTGCCTTAAATATAAGGTCTCCAATTGTCATATTGGGAGTTAATGTATATTTATCCGGTCTTTTTACTGCACCACTTACGACTACGTATTTGGTTGGGAAAACTTCTGTTTCGGCATATACTTTTATTGTATCCCATTCGGATAGCAGTATGTTATTGCTTGAATCTCCTTGAAGGGCGGCATCTAAATTGATGGGGATAATTTCCTGTGTTTTATCTGCCTTGAAACGCGAAATTTCTGCACGCTTCATATAAGTTCCAGGTCTAATTCCTTCGGCTTTTTCTATCAAATCTTTTATCCTAAAATTTGGTTGGATAGTATATTCACCGGGTCTATAGATATTACCGGAAAGAGTAACATAATTATGTCTTTTAGGTAATATGGGAGATATGAGGACAAAATCCCCATCTCCTATTTCAAAGTTTTCGGAAGATTTATCAAAATTTAATTCGGTAACAATTTTTTGTTTATGCGCTTCAATTCTCTCAATCTGTATTCTTTTCAAATATCCAACAGGTGTTACATCTCCTGCCATTTTGATAAGATCATTTAATGTTTCTTTCCCGGATAATTCATAGATAGCAGGACGTCTAACGCTTCCTGCAATGCCGGCTATTCTACCAATTGAAGGCACATAAATTATATCCCCGGAATTTAGAAAATAATCGCTTTTTTTGCTACCATAAAGCAATATATCATAAAGGTCTATTGGCTTTTCACTGCTCCCACTTATTACTTTAATGTTTCTCATACTGCCGAGTTTTGTAGGTCCACCTGCAGCAAAAAGAGCATAAAAAGAAGTCGCCAATGCTGATATAGTGTAGCTTCCGGGATATTTTACTTCTCCGAGAACAAATACTTTTATGCTTCTCAAGCTTCCCATAGTAACTGAAAGCTGTAAGTTAGTATAATGTTGTTCCAATTGTTTATATATAAGCGGTTCCAACTCGCTAAATTTTAATCCCCACACATAGACTGCGCCAACTTTTGGTAAAATAATTTTTCCATCACGGTCAACTTCAACCTTAAATGTTTCTTGTAATTTCCCCCAAATACTAATTATAATTTCATCATTAGGCCCAATAACATATTCCGGTGGAACAGGAGTTAACTCCGCGGGAGAAAACTTATTGGATGTCTCAAAAATATTATATCCAAATTGAGAAATATTTCTTTTAACTTCGATAGGGGTATTTTCAGAAAACATTTGTTCTATAATTGAGGGTAAATTATTAGAAGTGTCCTTTAAAAGAAGAGGTTTTTTATTAAGAATAGTATCTTTCTCTTCGGGTGTTTTTGTTATATCTTGTTCTTTTAATATTTTTTGAGCTTGTTGCGTAAGTTCAGGGTCAGATTTGACTTTTTCAATAACATCTTGCATTCCTGTGGATACTTCTCCTTTTAGGCCAATTGAGGGTAATGTTAACACGAACAAACAAGCAAATAATTTCAACAAAAACTTATTATATTTACACATTATAAGAGCCTCCCGTTGTTCATATTTCGTATAAATTAAATATCCAGCAGAGCTGGATACGAATCCCTAAAAGGGCTTCGCATAATTAAATATAATTATTTATAGGTCCGTAAAGCCAGAAAAAACCATTAGTCAGCACAGTATTTACGTCTTCTTCCGAGAATGCTACTTTTGATTTTACCAGTTCTTTTCCTATTTCTTTAGAACGTTCGAGATATCTTTTTGCTATTTTTGCTCCAAGTGTAGTATCAGAGTTAAGGTTATTGAAATAAGTTTTTAATAAGTTAGCTTTATCTTCTGCAGAAAGAAGATTTTTCCATGTAGCAAATCCTGCAGGGAGAGAACCCAGCTTACTGTCCATATTTGCTTTCCATTTTTCTTCTATTGGCAGATATTCACCTTTTTCTATGTCATATACTCCTATCATTTTATTCTTTTTGTAAGAGAAAAATCCATCTTTTTGGGAACCATCGGAATTTTGCCCGCCCAATATTTTTTTAGCGACCATTAAATCAATGAGTTTATTATGCAGGGTGGTATCTTTTAAATGTTTATTCATAACCAGTAAAATCCATTGAAAAACCTCAACACCTACATAATCTATAAGTTGGAATATTCCCATAGGTCTTATGAGGAAATCTTGTGTTATACGGTTTATCATATAAATAGCTTCAGGGGTTGAGTAAGAAGATTTTAGTTTATCTACTTCTTCTATTCCATATAATCCATCTCGCATAAAATAACCATTTCCAATAAATCCTGCGATATCATTGGCAGGCAAGAGTTTTTTACGAAGTCTCTCCCCCAATTCTTTAGCAATGTCTTTAACTTCAGGAAGAGTTGTGTTGCCGGAGATTACCTCTAAAAGTTTTTGAACTACGGGAGGATTGTAGAAGTGATACCCTATTATTCTACCGTTAAGACCAACTTTCTCGTCAAGAAAACTAATAGGAATACTTGAAGTATTCGTAAAGAAAAAAGCATCTTTGCTACAATTTTGGTTAAGTTGTTTTAATAAAGAAATTTTAATATCCTCGTTTTCTAAAATTGCTTCAAATACGAGTTTTGAATTATTAGCCATTTCAAGATTACTGCCAAATCTTATGCCTCCTAAGGCATCTTCAACGAAGGCATCAATAATGTCTTTGTTTTCAATCAAATCTTCTCTTTCTTTGTACATAAAACGTAACCCAACTATTGATTTTTCTGCTACTTTTACAAATTGAGACTTTATATATGAATATAACCCATTTAATGCTTTTTCGTTGGTATCAATAAGATTCAACTTATATGTTTTGTCAGGATTTTTAATTTTTAATTTGGCAATTTCTTGTCCTATTAAAACAGCAATTCCGCTTCCCATTTTTCCAGCGGCGCCGACTATTGTGACATTCTCAAGTTTATTGTCTAAATTCATTTTACCTCCTCAAAAATACCAAAACAAATGAATCATTTTGTACACTAACAATGTTGAGAGATTACTCTGTTTTTTAGTTAATGTCAAGTCTTTTTACTTTGCTTCCCAATCAGGTTTACGTTTTTCTAAAAAAGCATTTATACCCTCTTTTGATTCCGGAGTAGAAAAACATACGGAAAAGGCTTCAGACTCATAAGCTGTTCCCGTAGTAAAATTAGAATCCAATCCTCTATTGATAACTGTTTTGGCAAGTTTTATTGCCGTGGGTCCCATTTGAGAAATTATTTGCGCAATTTTTTGAACTTCTGTTATCAGTTCTTCCGCCGGCACTACTTTATTTACCAATCCAATTTTTAATGCTTCCTGCGCATCAATTATTTCGCTTGTGAATATAAGTTCTTTCGCCTTAGCGATACCTACAAGCCTTGCAAGTCTTTGTGTGCCGCCATGTCCCGGTATCAGACCAAGTTTAGATTCCGGTTGCCCAAGTTTTGCCTTTTCCGAAGCAATTCTTATGTCGCAAGCCATAGCAATTTCGCATCCGGAGCCGAGAGCGTATCCGTTTATGGCGGCGATTACGGGTTTTTCTACGTTTTCGATGTAATTTAATACTCGTTGCCCGATCTGGCTATATTCTCTCGCTTGAATAGAGTCCATTTTAGCGAGCTTGGAAATATCCGACCCTGCTACAAAACTCTTTCCTTCCCCTGTAATTACGATAACTTTTACTTTTTTATCATCGTTAAGGGAGTGCATTATTGTTTCGAGTTCAAGAATAGTTTCAACATCAACTGCATTAAGGACTTCCGGCCTATTTATTTTTATAGTTGCAATACTGCCATCTATTTGCAAGACCAATTTTTCTAAGTTCATTTTTCCTCCTTAAAAGTCCTTTCCCGCCATGGCGGGAAAGGAATGTTTATGCTGGTTCTTAAAATTTTAATTGACAACCTGCCGACTATCGGGCAGTTATTTCAAGTATATTCATTTTATTACGCCGAAGTGGTGGAATTGGCAGACGCGTAGCGTTCAGGGCGCTATCTCAGAAATGGGGTGTGGGTTCAAGTCCCACCTTCGGCACTTTTTCTAATCTTATATCCAATAATTTTTCGTGAATATAGTAAATACAAGTCATAACTAAAACCCTGATGGTTAGGAACATCATTGCTATTAAGCGGGTGATTACATTGGGGTTATAATGTTTTTTAAAAAACCTATACATACTTATGTTGTGAGCGATATTTGATTTTACCCAAAATCTGTTTATGCTTGCTCCATAAGAATGATAAAATAACGCATCCGGGAAATAGATAGTATCAAATCCTGCTTTTTTTATCCGATAACAAAAATCCGTGTCTTCGAGAAAGAGAAAAAAAGTTTCATCTAAATAACCTATTTGTTCCAATATTTCTCTTTTGGTTAATATACATGCCCCAATTATCCAATCAACCTTTTGAGTTTTATTATGGTCAATTTCGGTTAGCAGGAAGGATTTGTGAAAAGGACTTTTGGGAAATAGTTTTGATAATAATGATTGGCGGCCAAAGAATACATTTATATAATTTGGGAAACTTCTGCACGAAAATTGGATGGACCCATTAGTATTAAGCAGTTTCCCGCCTACACACCCCACATTTTGGGTATGTTCTAAGAAATCAACCAAACTTTGTATTGCATTCCATTGCGGGATAACATCAGGATTCAAAAAAAGGATGTATTCTCCTTTAGTGCGAGGGATAGCTTGATTTGTTGCTCTTGCAAAACCTACATTCCCTGAATTTTTAATTAACCTGACGAAAGGAAATTTTTTCCGTATTAGTTCTATGCTGCCGTCGGTAGACGCATTGTCTACTACTATAATTTCAAAATCAAGTCTTGGAGGATTTAAATAAATGGCAGAAAGGGTAGGTAGTAAAAAATCTTTTGTATTATAATTTACTATTATTATGGAAAGTTTCATCTATTGCGTCCTTTATATTTTTTACGTTAACTAGATTAATTTTAGATGTTATTTTTTCATGTTTTGCAGGAATTATACAATCCTTAAAACCTAATCTTTCTATTTCTCTTACTCTATTTTCTATGGCAGGAATATGCCTTACTTCCCCGCCTAAACCTACTTCTCCCATTACAACAAGTTGTTTTGGGATGGATATGTTTTTTACTCCCGACACTACAGCCATTATAACGGCTAAGTCGCTGGCAGTTTCCTCTATTTGTAACCCCCCGATTACGTTTATAAAGACGTCCTGCATACTTACTCTTACTCCAAGCCTTCGTTCTATAATAGCCAACAACATTGCCAATCTTTTATATTCTATTCCTGCGCTTACTCGCTGCGGCATTCTAAAATTTACGGGAACGACCAATGCCTGCACTTCAACTAAAAAAGGACGAGAGCCTTCCATTATACAGGTCGTTACATTGCCGGGAGGATTTTCCGAGTTGTCGGTTAAGAACATTTGCGAAGGGTCTTTAACTTCCGACAATGCGTTTTGTTTCATTTCAAATATACCGATTTCAAAAGTGGAGCCAAACCTGTTTTTTGCAGCTCTTAAAATTCTATAAAAATTGTTTTTATCTCCTTCAAGGTATAATACCGTATCGACCATATGTTCCAAAGTTCTTGGTCCTGCAATTACTCCTTCTTTTGTTACGTGGCCTATTAAAAATATGGAAATATCTCGAGATTTGGCTACACTCATAAGTTTGAGCGCGCATTCTCTTACCTGTGACAGGCTTCCGGGGATAGCGCTGACTTCGGAATCATAAAGGGTCTGTATTGAATCAATAACTACGATATTTGGTACAAGTTCATCTATTTCGTTTATAACCGAAGAAACATCCGTTTGAGATAGTATATATATTTTTTTATCGTCAACGGATAATCTGTTTGCTCTTAATTTAATCTGGGAAAGCGATTCTTCTCCGGATACATAAAGCACTTTTAATCCGGATTGCGCAAATTTATTTACCGCTTGCAATAACAAAGTAGATTTGCCTATGCCCGGTTCTCCGCCTACAAGAACTACTGCTCCTTTTACCACTCCCCCGCCAAGCACACGGTCAAACTCCCCGATTCCGGTAAGAATTCTTATAGATTCGGAAGAAGAAATATTCGTAATCGGGATAGAGGGGGTTCTAACGGAAACCGTTGACTTGCTTGTAAAGGTTACTTCTTCTGCAAAGGTATTCCACGCATTGCAGCTTGGACATTTGCCAAGCCACTGCAATGTAGAATGCCCGCATTGCTGACATATATAGCGTTTTTGAGACTTTTGAGCCATAATGAGTTATTGGGAAACTAAAATAGCTTGAGATATCTTTTAGGATTAGCTTTTATATCATTGGCAAGCTCTTTTATAGAAATAAGTGTGGAATTGAGTTCGTAGTATAGGCTATCTTCTTTTGTTAATTTTCCAAGTGTGCCTTTCCCTGCTTTTAAATTGCTCATTACATAATCGGCATCGTTGACGATTTTATCCATTTTTTCAGTCAATTTTTTAGTATTTTCCGATGTTATCTTGGCATTTTCCGTAGTTATCTTTAAGTTTTCTCCATTTTCGTTTATCAATTGAGTTAACTGTTGTGTTGCTGCGCTTAAGTTTTGCAGGGTTGCCGCTGCCGATTTTATTAAGTCCTGCGACTGTAATGAATATAGTAGTCCGTCTATTTTAGAGCCTATTTCTCCCAGTTTAGCTATAGGAATTCCATAGCTTGCATCTCCTTTTATAGGGGCATTTTTAGCTAAAACTATACCGGAAATTCCCGGGTTAACGTCTACGTATTTTGTACCCGAAATCATTGCTACGTCAAGTATGGCGGCTGTGGCATCACCATATAAAACGACATCATATTCTACTTCCGCTTTTACTTCAATATATTGTGCGGTATATTTAATAGCTCTTATTTCGCCTTTTTCCACGCCACCTATTCTTACCGGGTCATTAACTTTAAGTCCCGTAACGTCCGGGAAACGGATAGTAACTTCGTATCCTCTGTTTTTGAACTCAATTTTGCCTAACCATACCCATCCTACAAATAGTATTATAATAGTAATCAAGGCAAATATTCCCGTTTTCATTGGTTTACTCATATTCCCTCCCTCTGATAAATTTATATATTTCAATATCTTTATTTTTTTTCAATTCTTCGGCAGTTCCTTCAAATACTATTTTGCCCTTATTTAACATAGCAATTTTATTTGCTATTTTATAAGTGGAAGCAAGGTCGTGAGTTACGGCTACGGTGGTAATTTTAAGTTTATTTTGAAGTTCACAAATCAATTCATCTATTTTCCTTGCCGTAATCGGGTCAAGCCCGGTTGTAGGTTCATCGTATAAAATATATTCAGGTTCCATTGCCAATGCTCTTGCGATTGCCACTCTTTTTTTCATTCCTCCGGAAAGTTCCGAAGGTAATTTATTTTCCACTCCTTCAAGACGAACAAGAGAAAGCTTTTCTTTTACGATTCTATTTAATTCCGCCACAGGTGTTTTTCGTTGTTCTCTTAACCCGAGAGTAATGTTTTCCGCAACAGTTAACGAGTCCAATAATGCCGCTCCCTGAAATACCACCCCTATATGTCTTCTAAGCTTGAAAAGCTGAACTCCATAAAGAGAAGACACTTCAAAATCGTCTACAAATACTTTTCCTGAATCCGGTCTTAATAATCCTACAATATGTTTAAGCAGAACTGTTTTGCCGCATCCGGACGGACCGATAATTACTGTCGTGATACCATTTGCGACTTCAAGATTAATTCCCGATAGTATGGGTGTTTTATTAAAAGACTTCGTAAGGTTTATAATTTTTATCATTAAAATAAAATTCTGGCAAGTATGAAATCAAAGATTATTATTAAAATAAGTATAGATACTACGGATTGCGTAGTAGATTTACTGACTCCTTCTGACCCGCCGGTAGTTTTGAAACCATAATATGTGCTCATTAAACCCATTAGTATCCCAAAAACGAATGCTTTTACTAAACCGCCAAACAACTCATGTTGCATAAAGTGAAATTGCAATCCTTCTATATAAGTAGTTAGTTTTATATTCATTAATAGTACCGCACAAAATCCACCTCCAATACAGGCACTTAGTTCGGCGACTATTGTAAGTAAGGGCAATGCTATAGCAGAACCGACAATTCTTGGTAAAACAAGATACCTTACGGGTTCTATTCCTAAAGTTTCAAGAGCATCTATTTGTTCCGTTATTCTCATAGCGCCTATTTCAGCGGCAATTGCAGACCCGCATCTTCCGCTGACTATAATTGCAGTAAGCAGGGGACCGAGTTCTATCATAAACCCTTTTATTACCGCCATCCCAATATATACATCCGGCAGATAATCTTTCCCTTGAAATGCTGCCTGATAGGCAGTAACTGCACCACAGAAAAAAGTCGTTACTATGACAATTAAAAGAGAACCTATACCTACAAAATAAACCTGTTCTATTATTAGATGAATGCTTTTATGGATTTTTGGGAGAGTAAATACAACATCTTTAATAAATAACGTTACATTGCCAATGTATTCTAATATGTTTTTCATTCACTGACTGGTCAGTATATTTTTGACTATACGGTCACTTTATACCAAACAATACGATTGTCAATTTTATTCTTCTAAAGATGCCTCTTCTATTGGCATCATTGTGGCTTTTGCAAGGTTTTCGAAGCGAGTATAATCTTTAATGAATGCTAATTCAAATTTTCCGATAGGTCCATTTCTTTGTTTTGCTACGATAATTTCCGCCTTGCCTTCGTTTTCATCCGTTCTGTGGTAATGCTCTTCCCTGTAAACAAATGCGACAACGTCTGCATCCTGTTCGATTGCTCCTGATTCTCTTAAATCGGCTAACACAGGACGATGTCCGGGCCTTTTTTCTACTTCTCTTGAAAGCTGGGATATTGCTATTATGGGTATGCTTAATTCTTTTGCCAGTCCCTTGAGAGAACGAGAAATAGAAGAAATTTCCTGTTGTCTGTTTTCAGAGTAGGGGCCCGTTACGAGTTGCAAATAATCTATGATTATTAATTTTATATCTTGTTTGCTTTTTAATCTACGGGCTTTGGCGCGAATTTCAAGAATTGGTATGCCGGGGGTATCATCAATAAAAATGGGAGCTTCGGACAATGCTCCTGCGGCGCGGGTTAATTTAGGCCAATCACTTTTTTTAAGAAAGCCACCTCTCATTTTTTGAGCGCTTACTCTTGCCTGAGAGCACAACATTCTCATAACTAACTGTTCTTTTGTCATTTCCAGGCTGAATATTCCTACGGGAATATTTTCGTTTATGCCCAAATGTTCTGCTACATTCAAACAGAAAGAAGTTTTCCCCATAGAAGGTCTTCCTGCCATAATTATAAGGTCCGCCACCTGAAAACCTGCGGTTAATTTATCCAATTCTACAAATCCGGCAGGAATTCCCGTTATATATTGTTGTTTTTCTGCCAGGGCTTCTATTAATTCAAAAGTCCTTGTCAGAATAGGTTTTATGTGGGTAACGCCTTTTTCTATTCGTTTTTCTCGTAACGCAAACATACTTTGTTCCGCGAGGTCTAATAGTTCATCTACTTCGGCAGATTGCTGATAGCCGGATTGAATAACGGTATTGCAAACCCTTATCATATCTCTAAGGGTTGCCATATCTTTGACTATTTTAGCATAATGAGATACGTTACTTGTGGTTACGATGCTATCCAGAAGGTCGGCAAGAAAAACTTCTCCTCCAATAATTTCGAGCAAATTACGAATTTTTAATTCGTTTGATAAAGTTACAAGGTCAACGGGAATATTATTGTCATAAAGCTTTATGATAGCCGAAAAAACTTGTCGGTGAGCATCAAGATAAAAGGAATTTTCGTTTATGGATTCTACTATTCTGGATATTGCATCTCTTTCCAACATCATCGCGCCCAATACGGCTCTTTCAGCTTCTATTGATTGGGGCTCCTGAAAGGATTTATTGTTCGCCATATAATTTTTTTAGTGTTTGAAAATCTTTTTCCGTGTCTACTCTCCATGCCGGGTGATAAAGTAAAGCCGCAGGATGGAAAATAGGAACGACTTTTACGCCTTTATAATCGTATATGTTTCCCCTAATTTTATTGAATGGAAATTCCAGTCCAAGTAAAAAATGAGTAGAGTGTCTCCCGAGAGAACATATTATTTTAGGTTTTATGATTTCAATTTGTTTATCAAGCCAGTGATGGCAAGCTTCGATTTCGTTTGGCAAAGGGTCTCTATTAGCGGGCGGGCGACATTTTAGAATGTTTGCAATGTATACATTTTCTCTTTTTAATCCGATAGCTGCTAACAAGCCTGTAAGAACTTTGCCGGCGCTTCCCACGAATGGTCGTCCGGTAGAATCTTCTTCTGCGCCGGGAGCTTCGCCGACAAACATAAGTTTGGATTTGGAATCGCCTTCACCGAATACGATATTTTTTCTTCCTTTGTGGAGCTCGCAATCCGTACATTGCATTACTGATTTTGAACACTCTGCAAGTTCCGGATTGTCGTTTGGCAAGGGAGGATTAATTTTAGGAACAGGAACATACTTCTTTTCAGGTTGAGTGGGAGAAGGAATATGTGGTTTTGGTTTTTTGTCTGCTAAAGGAGTAGGTGAAGAGACAGGAACAGGATTTGTGTCTGTTAGAGATAGTGATTCATTTTTCATAATTTTAATTAAGTTTGCTGCAATTTTCGAATCGAGTTTAATTTTAGTTTTGCCAAGCAGTCTTTCATTCATAAGCCACTCATAAATAACGTTTTTAAAATCCGAGCTCATCTTGAATAGTGCAAATATTACGTTAATAGATTGCTTGTGTCAAGACAAAAAAAAGACAGACAACAAAGAGAATTTTTAGCCACAGATTTGCACGGATAAGGGCACAAAAACAGCAGATTTATTTTAACAGGGATTTGAAGAGAACCTATAAAATATTTGCCGGAGAGAATACAGAGAAGATAAAGATTTTAATTACGAATGGACAGCATTTTATCTGAAGCGGATAAAACTTCATCTACGGTTATGGATTTAATGCACCTGAAGTCTTTGAACTTACAACTTAATGGTTTTTGGGAGTAATAAAAACAAGGGCTGCAGGGAAGTTCTTTCCTGACAATTATGTATTTAGTTTTATAAGGATATACCCATTTAGGGTTGGTAGGACCGAATATAGAAACACATTGAACATTTAAGCTTGCGGCGATGTGCATTAATGCAGAATCAGAACTTATAAAAAGAGAACATTTTTCAATAAGAGCAGAAGTTTCCCGCATAGTAGTATCATTTACAAGAAAAGCATTTTCTCCTATCATTTTTTGAATGTCTTCTTTCAGGTCTTTCTCAGCGTTGCTACCGAATAAAAGGATCGTAGCGTTGTATTTTTCTGCCAGTTCTTTGCCAAGTTCTCCGAATTTTTCTTTATCCCAACGCCGCTGAATTTGATTTTTGAAAGGGGCTGTGCCTGCGTGTATGCCTATCAGTGTTTTGTATTTAAGGTTTCTTTCCCTGAGCCAGTTGTCGGCGAATCGTTTATCTTTATCTGTGAGATATATTTTAGGTTTTCCCCATAAAGGTTGTCCATCTTCTGTCAGTATGGATTCGTCTTCTTTTATTTCTGTTGATAAATTGGCAAGAGAAACAAGCCGTATGTTTTCTTCAATATCGTGTTTTTCATCGTCTTCCGGTATTGTTTTATTATTCAGGAATCCTAAATTTTTTGTCGTGAATTTATTGTATTTATGTGCTATACGTATTTTTGCGCCGATGATAAAGTTTATTAAGTTATACTCTATACGATTGGCAGGGTAAGAAAGGATGCTTATGTCTATTTTTTGCTTTCTTAAATTCAATAAAAAAGCAAGGGATTGGAAAATGGGTTTATTGATGAAGTCCCATAATATTACTTCGTTCAGATAAGGATTCTCTTCGAGTATTTCCCGGGAACCCTTGAACATAACGAGAACGGTTATATGCGAATTGAGATATTTTTTTCTAAGGAGCTTTATCATTGGCGCAGCCATAAGCGTATTGCCTATGCCTGCCAGACTAATTACCAATATTTTCATTCTGCAATTTGGGAAAAATCGGCTATTTTTTCAAAAGATGAATTTACTAAGTTAATGAGTGCAAGCCTGTTATTGCGTAAGTTAATATCTTCTGCCATAATGAGGATTTTGTCAAAGAAGTTATTTATCAGAGGAGCCAAACCAAGCAGCCAATTCAAGGCATTTTGATAATCTTTTTTCTCAACATATTCATCAAAATTTTGTTTAGTAGAAGAAAATTTATCCCACAATTCCTTTTCTTTCGGTTCTTTTAATAAATTTTCCTCAAACTCTAAACTCTGAACTTTAAACTCTGGATTTTTCAATATGTTTCTTATTCTTTTCGTGGCCATAACAAGATCCATAAAATCTTGGTTCTTTATATGTAATAAGGAAAAAAATTCTTTTCCTCTTTCTTTGGCATCAAAAATATCATTATTTTCAATAGAGAGAACAGCATTAACTATATCATATCTGATGGTCATGTTTTCAAATTGTGTTTTTACTCGCTGTATAATAAAGTCATGAATGGAATTGACTATATCTTCGGTTTTTGTATCGGAATTAAAAATCAAAGGAGTTTTGACATCTCTAGTTTTTTGTAATTTTTGAGCTTCTACAAATTGAAAATGGTACCTTTGGATTGCAAATCTTATAATTTCCTTTAATTGAATATGTAATTCATTTTTTAAAATAATAGTTATAAGTTCATTTGTTGCCTGTCGTATGCCGAAAGGGTCAGAAGAGCCCGTTGGAATCTTATTAATTATGAATGGAGCTACGATAGTGTCAATCCTGTTTGCTATTGCTAATACCACACCTTCAGGAAATTCTTGAATATTATATCTGGCAGGGGAGACTCTGCAAATTAACGTATCTACTATTTTAACATTTTTATTCTGTTTTTCTGCTAATATAGCTCCATATAAACCTTCCAGACTCGTAAATTCTTTACCATCTTTTATCATATTGGTTGCTAAGTCAGCAAGACAAAGGGTTGCTGATTCCTTTAATATATTCAAATCCAAATTAAAATTATATTTTGCTGTTATATATTCGGAAAGGTCTACTAATCTTTGTGTTTTATCATAAAGTGTTTCAAGTCCGGCTTGCCATACTATGTGTTTTAACTTTTCAACCCTGTCTTCTAATGGAATTTTTAAGTCTTCATTATAAAAGAACTCTGCATCTTCAAGCCTTCCTTTAAGGATATTTACGTTTCCCTCCCTAATTTTAGCCATATCTTCGTCTATAGTATTTGCGACTACTATGAAATAATTAGATAAATTTTCAATATTTGTTATTGTATATTCTAAATCGGACATAGTATCTGTTCTCCAGCTTTTTGGTATCCTGTTTCTCCAAGAAATAGAAACATTCTCCTCATTCTTATTCTTTTCTAAATGAAAATAACGTTGATGAACTCGCATTGCCGTTGTAATTACTTCAGGAGGTAATAAATTAAGATATCGTTTATTAAATTCGCACAAAATAACTTTTGGAGATTCAACAAGATTTGTAACTTCTTCTATTAGTGTATAAGAAGGTTTAAAATCTAAATTGTTTTTTTGAGCAAGCATAATAGAAGAATCAATAATTCGTTCTTTCCTTTTTTCCGAGTCAGCAATTATTCCTTTTTCTTCAAGTAGTTGTTCATATTTATCCGGCATATCAATAGTAATAGGAATATCTCCTCTTAACCCCTGACTTATTCTGCCTGATTTTACTCCTGCAAGTTCAAACTCAATTATGTCTTCTCCGAACAATGCTACAAACCAACGTATTGGACGGGCAAACTTAATGCCTGTCGGTTCCCATTTCATAGATTTTTTGAATTTGATATTCTTTATAATGTCAGGCAGAGAGGATTTTAGAATCTCTATTGTGGGTTTTCCCGTTACTGTTTTTTCACAACAGATTACTTCTTTTTTGCCTTTAGCTTTTGTTTTTATGGATTCGACCGGAACTCCCTGAGAATTTGCAAACCCAATAGTTGCCTGAGTCATAGTTCCATCCGGATTGAACGAAAGTTCTTTTGGTGGGCCAAATACTTCAATTTTCTTATCTTCCTGTGTGTCGGGAATATTCAATATTAATACTGCTAATCTGCGGGGTGTATAATATACTTTAGGTTCTTCTTTGTAAGATAGACTATTGGATTTAAACAGTTCAAGTATGCCTGTTTTTAGTTGAGAAGTTGCGTTTTCTAAGCAACCGGCGGGCAATTCTTCAACGCCTATTTCGATAAGAAAATCTTTCATCTTATTCATTTTTACAAAATTAACTTAATTAAAGTTTTTGTCAAGTAGATACAAATGAACGTAAGTAAAAGTTTTCACCGCAGAGGACACAAAGAAGAGAAAAGTTTTTTAACAGGGACTTTAAGAGATTTCACGAGAAAAGGAAACAAATAAAGTTCAGAGTAAAATAAGAACAGGGGCAGAAAATCGCCCCTGTTCTTAATAAGTTATATTCTTATTTAACAACCACAACCTTTTTTGTTCCCCTAAAATTTCCTGCTTCTACGTTACAGAAATAAATACCTGTCCCGAGAGATTCCGTGCTGATTGTTTTAGTGTATGTGCCGTTGCCGAGCGTTCTGTCTTCAAGTGTTTGAACTAATCTTCCGGTTAAGTCAAAAAGACTAATATTAACATTCATTGTATTAGGAACGGAATATGAAACGGAGAAGTTTTTATTTACCGGATTATTGGAATAGGAAATTGCAAAATCGTTTTTAATGGGTTTATTTTCTTCTATTGCCGTATAATTTCTCATTATTGCTCGTATGTTCCAATTTTTATTAAGACCTGCAGCTGCAATCGTCATCCATGAAGCTTGTTGATCAATGGAAACATATTCTCTAGTTGCAACCATAGGTCCCGCATCATCTCCAATGCGGCCTCTGGCAGATAATACTGCCCAAAAATCTACATCCGCATCACAGAATATCGGTGATGGGAGGTCTATTCTATTCCATGTGCTGTCGCCAGTTGCATTATAAGACTGGGTCGTTATTTGTGTGCCTGGAGACGATGTAGTTCCATTTCCGTATAAGTAAAAAGTCCCAGTATAAGAAGAAGGAGGATTCCTATGGCAAAAAATAACTGCGATTAAAGTTTCTCCAACCATAGGAGTAAATCTTACTCCCGCACAGATAATTCCAAATGTGTCCTCGTCTGAATCATATAATCCAGCTCCTGAAACATTTACGCCATCGTAGTATAAAGTATCTTCGCCTGATTTTGCTGTTATTGTTTGTACAACATTTTCTCTTGTTGAATTGCGAACAGTAGCATTATATCCAACGGGCATTAAAAAATTTCCGATAAAAATAAAAATAAAAACATTCATTTTTCCTCCTTTATTTTAAAGTAGTATCAAATAAAAATTTATAAACTTCGCTTTTTCTTTTTTTTATCATAGGCATTCCTCCTTAAAAGTCTATAATATTATAAATAATTATAGACTTAACGTATGTTTGTCAACATTTTTTGTTTTGAAAACATTTTTTGCTTATGCAAGTAAATTCGGCACTGTATTTTATTCCCAATATTTATGAAATTTCTATTGACAAAAATACAATATGATATCAAAAATATATATAGTATATTGGTTTAAAGAATTTAATTGTTACTAAGCAGGAGGGGAAAAATGAAAAAAAGTTTTTATGGTATGATGATATGTTTAATGTCATTATTTTGTGTTTCTAATGCCAAAAGTTTTACTTTGCCGGAATTACAGCAGGCAATAAAAGATAAAGGCGCAAAATGGACTGCCGGACATACTTCAGTATCGGATTTATCGGACGAAGAAAAAGCAAAATTATGCAGTACGATGCCGACTCCTCCGGAAATTCTTTCCGGGCACGAAGATAAGAGAGAAGTAAAAGGGAAACTTAAAGCTGCCATAGATTGGCGTAATTATAATGGCAAGAATTGGATGACTCCGGTAAAAAACCAGGGGAATTGTGGTTCTTGTTGGGCTTTTGGGACTATTGGGGGATTTGAAGCACGTCTGAAGATAGCTTATGAGAAACCGGATACGAATATAGATTTATCCGAACAGTTTTTAGTTTCTTGTGATGACGGAAACGGCGGGTGTATGGGTGGTTCACTTGGTACGGCGGCAACATTTGTACAGGCGACCGGGGTTCCTCCCGAGCTTTGTTTCCCGTATCAAGAATCTGACCTTGCCTGTACTCAGCGGTGTTCAAACTGGCAATCACAAGTAGTTAAACCCTTTAGTTGGAACTATATGTCTACGGGGAATATTGCTCAATACAAACAGGCTCTTCAAGATGGACCAATGGGTTGCCAGATAACTGCAAAGAAAGATTTTTTCTACTACACAGGCGGCGTTTACAGTCCTGTTTTGTCGGATAGCGGAGACAAAACTCTCTATAATCATGGGGTAACATTATGCGGGTATGATGATTCAAGGGGGGGAACAGGCGCATGGCTTATTAAAAATTCATACTCAACAGGTTGGGGAGAGGCTGGATATGGCTGGATTGCATATGGTTCGGAATCAAGCGAAGGCCCCGGACTTCCTGTCTATTTTATTATATTGGACAATACTAATCCACGTATATCTTTAAATAACAAGACAGTTCTTGAGCCTGATAATAACATATGGGATCCCGGTGAGCAAATCAGTATAATTGTAAATCTTAGAAACTTAGGTCTTACTGCTTCAAATGTTGTCGGAGTTGTATCTACAACTAATGGCAGTATTACTGTGAATACAAACTCTGCAAATTTCGGTTCTATTGCTACAAATGGGCTTGTAGGTAATTCATCAACACCGTACAAAGCAACGGCAAGTCTCGGGGCTTCAATCCCGCAGGACGTATCGTTTAGTTTACATATTACTGCTGATGGTGGATACTTAAAAGATACTTCTTTTACGGTGCGCTTAGGTTGTGTATCCGGAGACACGCTTAAATCATTTGCTTCACCTGCCGGGACTGTTTACGGGCTTGCATTTGATGGCACTAATTTATGGGCATCCATTAGTTCGGACTATAAGATATATAAGCTTGATCCCATAACCGGTCAGCAAATTAGTTTTATAGGCACACCAAATAGTGAAACTTGTACCGATATAAGTTGGGACAAGACGGATGGTAACTTGTGGGTTCACAGTAGGAGCGGAAAGAAGATTTATAAAGTGAATTCTTCAACCGGTGCTGTTATTACTTCTTTTGCCTCTCCTGCCACATATCCAACCGGATTAGCCTTTGATGGGACTAACCTATGGGCAGTTGATATGACAGGATATAAAATATACGAAGTTAGTCAAACTGGGACTATAGTATCCAGTTTTGACATTCCTTTAACTCCTCCTACAATGAAACAATATGCGGCTCGTTGTCTTGCATTTGACTCCCGCGGAGCTAATGGAGGTAGTTTGTTATTAGCGATGACATATTTGTCTTCAGCGACAGTATGTGATTCGGTTGTAGTATGGGAATTAACAAAAACAGGTGGAATAGTTGGGAATCATCGAATTGCCGTTTTACCTCAATATGGAAGGGCGATAGATGTGAATCCTTCTACGGATGAGTATTGGGTAAACAGTGAAACCCCTGCCAAAATTTATAAAGTAAATGGATGTTTTTATGGTACGCCGGTAGAAGAGAGTAATAAGTTTATGTCTGACAATTCAAAGTCCCTTGTTATTTCACCTAATCCGAGTCAGTCTAAGACCTCTATTAGTTTTAATTTGCCTAAAACCACGAAAGTAACGATAAACATATATGATAAATCCGGGAAATTTATTTACGCTCTTGTAAATAAAGAACTTAATGCAGGAAGTCATACTATTAAATGGGACGGGAAAGGTATTGATGGTAAAATGGTTTCTGCCGGAATTTATTTTTATAAGATAAACTGGGATGGCTGTTCGTGTACGAGAAAAAGCGTTATAATAGAGTAGCAATTTAAATGCCTGTTTCCTTTATTATAAATGGGACTTTTAAAATTGTCTTTATTTTAGTATTATAGAGAGACTTTATTTTCTCCTCCGAGGTAAGTACACCCCTTGATAAAAGTTTAATTATTGACAAAGGCAGGTTTGTGTATTAGTGTGCAGGAGGTATAACGGGAGGTGATATTATAAAGCATATAAAAGTGGTAATAATTTTTATATTTGCTTGCATTAAGTAAGCAATGAGTATTTTAGAAAAGGAGATGAAATGAGAAAAGCTATATTTTTAGCGTTTTTGGTGGCAATAAGTATTTCGGCAGTAGAGGCAAAAAAAACCGTTCTTTTGCCGGATGGGTATAATATGACTGATTTTGAAAAAGGGACAGGGGCTAAAACATTGCCGTTTGACACTTTAATTCCTATATTAGACGGGTACCTTGCGTGTTGGCAAGCTCCTTATCGTATTGCACTTGAAGCAACTCAACTTACTCCAGCTTCTCCATGTTCTGTAATTGCGATATTGTATGGTGTTATGTCTCTAACACCAAGTGCTTCAAAACAATGCAGTTTATTTGTGTGGGAAGATAATGCAGGTTCGCCGGGAAACGTTCTTTTCCGATCGGAAGTTACGGTTACAACAGATACTACTAAGGTTGCTATTTTCCCCTGTAATATAACTCCCCCTGTCTATGTTACAGGTCCCTTCTGGGTTGGTAATTGCGAGTGGGATACTCTTTTCCCAACATCTATTGTTGATAGTAGCTGTCAAAACAGTAAATATGATAGTGCCGGGGTATGGGTAAACGACTATTCGGATTATATGCATTTTGCTGTTGTAGATTATGCTATTAGCGTAGAAGAAAAAGTTACCTCCCCATCGGTTGTTACTTTGAAAGCATCACCAAGTCTTTTTTCGAATAACACTTCTATTTCTTATTCAGTCAAAGGGAATGATAAAAACGTTCAAATCGGTATTTATGATATAACCGGAAATTTGGTTAAAGAACTCGTAAACGGAAAGTACAATACAGGAACTTATACTACTTGTTGGAATGGATGCGACAAAACGAATAAACCGCTTAACTCCGGTGTTTATTTTTGTAACCTTGTTTCAGGCAATCAGAAAATTACCAACAAAGTTATATTGATGAAGTAAAAAATAATAGAAAAAAAGGGGATGATTTTTTTATCCCCTTTTTTTATAAGGAGAAAAATGAAGAAGATTATGTTTGTGGCAGTTTTGATGGTGTTAAGTATTTTGGCATTAGAAGCTAAAGAATCCGTTCTTTTGCCGGAGGGTTATAAAACCAGTAATTGGGAACAGGTGTTGGCAAATAAAACATTAAATCTCGACACTTTATGGCCACAATTAGATGGTTCTTTGGCATGGTGGACAGGCGACTTTTGTATTGAATATGAAGCAACTCAACTTACACCTGCTTCTCAGTGTTCTGTAACGATGATAGTTCATGGTGTTTTTTCCGAAACAGGAAACGCTTCAAAACAATGCAGTTTATTTGTATGGTCGGATAATGCAGGTTCTCCGGGAAATGTTCTTTTTAAAACAGAATATACTGCTTTTGTACAAAATGCGGGCTATCTTGAGTATAACCAGTGTCCTATAAACCCGCCTATTTTTGTCTCAGGCCCATTTTGGGTAGGTAATTATGAGATGACTTCCGGTTATCCCACATCCGTTGTTGATAGTAGTTGTCAAAGCAGCAAGGGCCGTAAAACTCTTGGCGATCCATGGGAAGTAGATGCTGCCGATTATCTACATATTGCTGTTGTAAATTATGATGCCGGAGTAGAAGAAAAAGTTACCTCCCCATCGGTTGTTACTTTGAAAGCATCACCAAGTCTTTTTTCGAATAACACTTCTATTTCTTATTCAGTCAAAGGGAATGATAAAAACGTTCAAATCGGTATTTATGATATAACCGGAAATTTGGTTAAAGAACTCGTAAACGGAAAGTACAATACAGGAACTTATACTACTTGTTGGAATGGATGCGACAAAACGAATAAGTCTCTTAGTTCCGGTATTTATTTCTGCAGCCTAACTTCAGGCAATCAGAAAATTATTAATAAGATGATATTAATAAAATAATAGGGAAAAGGTAACAATAAGATGGCAAAGATTTTAGTATCACTCCTTTTTGCGAGTTTGGTATTTGGCGCTCCTCAATACGTGATGACGAAGTCCGTATTGTGCGGCGGTGGGAATAGTTCGTCTTCTACCAGTTATGTCCTTAAGGATGCAATCGGGCAGCCTGTAATCGGGCAGTCCGGTTCTTTAAATCGTATTGAACAGGCCGGGTTTTATAACTATATTGGCGAACATATGATTGGCGTTCAAAGCGATTCATCTAAACCAAAGGTTTTTAGCCTTTCAAGACCATTTCCAAATCCTACTACAAAAGGATATGTTAATATAAGCTATAGTGTTCCGAAAACAAGCCAGGTAAACATAAAAGTCTATAATATAGCCGGTGGAGTAGTTAAGACACTGGTAGCCGGGGAACAGTTACCCGGGTATTATAGTCTAAAATGGGGTGGTGTTTCAGATCGTGGCGCAAGAGTATCAAACGGGATTTATTTTATCCGTATGGTATCATCGGAATTCAAATCAACCAAAAAGCTTATACTCGTGAAATAAAGGTGTTTAAAAGAAAAGGGCAGGCGGTTGCGCCTGCCCTTTTCTTTTGCTTTAAATTTATAGTTCCCGTTTACTTCCTGCAGGAGTATTTATTTGTTTGTGGTGGATAACAAAGTATCATTTTCTGTTACGAATTCTATTAGAGTTTCTGTTGTTGTATCGTCGTATCTTTTTTTAAATAGTCCCAGATTTGGTCTATACCATTCGTAGTAAGTTGTATTAGTAGTACCTGATCCAAACATTGTTGAAATTTTTTCTTCCAAAAAATTAATCTCAATTTGATATTCATTTCCATTTATTCCTGTTATGTTTGCGGTTGTATGCAAAGTTATTTTTATTGTATCTCCAAGGACTACTTTACTTGTATTAAAAGAGTACGTCCATGAATTATGTAAACTTAGAGGTAGCTCTAACCATGGTAGCCAACATATAGCAATGGTATCTTCCCGTCCTAAAATGTTCATAGTATAAAAATATAATTTTTCTATTTTTTCTTTCCCTTTGCACCAATATTCCTTTTTTCCATTTCGTTCCACTATAAAGCTTTGTTTGCCATAGATGGTATTTGTGTCTGTAACGGCAACTTTTATTGTGTTGTTAGAGGGCAGTGTTGAATAAGTTGCAGAATTGTTTATTTGTAATGGAAAATAATCTGCACCTGTTCTAAAACACAGAGGGCTTTGTTTGCAGGAAGTGAATAAAATTACGATTAAAAAGATAATAACTCCGGATAAGGAACAATATTTCATTGAAATAAAATGATATTTAAGTTTCCTAAAAAGTCAATTATAAAAATTTTTATAAGGAGAGAATAAGAAATTAAGGAGTTTTTAGTTTTGTTCCTACATAGAAGGTAAGAGATAATCCCTTAGGAACTGTATGCCAGGAAATTTCCTGTCTTACGATAATATCTTTTGTGCTTATTAAAGGAATTAGAATGCCTATAGTTGAACAAATACCTTTCTCGTTTTCTATGGACTGATTTATTTTTCGTGTTATATAGTATGCTCCGATGCCTCCAGTTATTCGTGTTTTTTTAATGAATTTTAATTTTACGCCTTCTGTAATTTTAAATACATCTATATTTATATTGGTTTGGTTAAAAGAAGTTGCCCTCAATTCGGATGTGCCTGCTATTTTATTAACTTTTGCTATTTCCCATCTTAAACTGACTTCTTTCCCTGATGTAGCTGTGTTTGCAAGTTCCCCCATTGGAGCAATTAGTCCAAGCCCTAACATTAAAATATTCATTTCTAATTTGCGGAAGTTTTTAATAAAAAGCTTTCTAATAACTTCATCTTGGAATTTCTTTTATTTCAAAAGCCTCTATAATATCATTTGCTGCACATTTGAAATTGACGCCAATCCCACATTCCATACCAGTTTCTACTTCTTTAACGGAATCTTTTATTCGTTTTAGACTTTCTATTCTACCTTCATAAACTATATTCTTTTCCCTTAGTACTCTTACTTTTGCTCCTCTGACGATTTTCCCTTGAAGAACGTAGCATCCTGCTATAAAGCCTACGTCTGTTATTTTAAACACTTGTTTAACTTCGGCTCTACCCAATTGAACTTCTTCAAATTTTGCAGGCAATAAGCCTTTAAGTGCTAATTGTATATCTTCGATTACTTCATAAATAATGTTATAGGTTCTGATTTCAATACCTTTTTCTTTGCTTAGTTGTGTGGCATTGTTGTTTTCTTTTACGTTAAATCCTACTACTATTCCTTTACTTGTTGCAGCAAGAAGAATGTCAGATTCATTAATTTCACCTACTCCTTTATGCAGAATACGAATTTTTGCTTCTTCTTCCTTTAGGTGTTCGAGTGCGTCTGCGATTGCTTCTGCTGAGCCGGCTACATCTGCTTTTATGATAAGTTTAAGTTCGTTTATTTCTCCTGCTTTTAGATCTTTTTGTAGTTGTTCAAGAGTTACCGGTTTTGTGCTTTTGTCTGAAATATCTTTTTGTGCTGTTTTTCGTTCTTTTGATATTTCACGGGCCAATTTTTCATCTTTCACAACAGTGAAAGTATCTCCAGTTTCCGGCAACTCATCAAATCCACCTATCTGAACCGGCTCAGAAGGATGAGCTTTTGACTTATGTTTTCCCCATTCATCATACAATGCCCTAACTTTTCCACTAGCGTTTCCGGCAATTAAAGGTTGCCCTACTTTTAGTATCCCATGTGTTACAATAGCAGTTGCTACCGGACCTTTTCCTTTATCTAATTTTGTCTCAATAATAGTCCCTCTTGCAGGTATGTCTATAGTAGTTTTTAATTCTAGCAATTCTGCCTGAACAATAATTGCCTCTAGCAATTCTTGTACTCCTTCTCCTGTCCCGGCAGATATGTAACAACAAAGGTTTTCTCCACCATATTTTTCTGTAACTATTTTATGTTCCAATAATTGAAGTTCTACTTTCCCGGGTATAACGCTGGGCAAATCTATTTTATTTACCGCTACTATTATAGGAACATTTGCATCCCTTGCGTGGTTGATTGCTTCAACCGTTTGCGGCATTACACCGTCATCCGCAGCAACAATTAATATTACGATGTCAGTTATTTTTGCTCCTCGGACTCTCATAGCTGTGAATGCTTTATGCCCGGGAGTATCAATAAAAGTAATATGTTTTTCTCCTATTTTAACTCTATATGCCCCTATATGTTGGGTGATTTTTCCTGCTTCTGTTTCCGCTACATTATTATGGCTTATGTAGTCAAGTAATGTAGTTTTCCCGTGGTCAACATGTCCCATAATAGTAACTATCGGATCCCGAGGGATATTTTCTTCTATTTTTTTCTCTTCCTCTACGTAAGTAGGGATAAGTTCGGCCTCATAACCATATTCTGCCGCTATTGTAGCAGCCGTATCAAAATCTATTCTTTGATTGATAGTTACTAAAAGCCCCATTGCAATACACTTTGTAATAAGACTAATTGGATTTTCTCCTAAAAGTTGAGCAAGGTCCTTTACCGGCGTATTGGAACTAATTTGTATTTTATTGACTATAGTATTTTCTTGTGAAATGTCTTCTTTCGCTTTATATTTTTTGGGTCTTTCCCCCATTTCAATTTTTGTTATAGTTTCTCTGACTCTTCTTTCGGTTATTATCTTGTCTTTTTGTTTTTTTGCAGCGGTTATTACAGGTTGTGGTCTATATGCGTGTGCTCTTATTGTCTGTTTTGCTTTTTCTTCCGATTTAACTGCATCTTTTTGTGTTTGCATTCCTTTTTTGCATTCTTCTATTATCCCATCGGTCAAAAAAGCAGTCGAGCTAACTACTTTATGTCCTAACTTATTGAGTAATTTCATAAGGGCTTTACTTGATATATTTAATTCTTTTGCTACTTCGTAAAGTCTTTTCATTTTTTATGGATTGTCTATTTCTACTTTTTCATTCGTATTCTGCATTTGGTTAGATACTATATGATATATTTCACTAGCTCTTTCTTCTCCTATTTCTGGTACTTTTGCAAGTTGTTCTATTCCCTTCTCTAGGATATCGGCTGTTGTCATAAATCCATTATTTACCAAAAGGTTTTTAGTATTGCTGTCTAATTCTTTAATAAAGGTAATACCTTTATTTTTAAATTTACTTTCGGATATTATATCTATTTTGTAGCCTGTTAATTTTGATGCCAATAATGCATTTTGCCCACCTTTTCCAATGGCTTTAGGCAAATCCTCATCTTTTACTATAACACTCATTTTTTTATTGTCTTTGTCAACATCAGATTTCAATATTGTAACATTGGATAGAACTCTACTTACTAATGTTTTTAGGTCTGTGGAATATTGTATAACATCAATTCTTTCGTTATTAAGTTCTTTCATAATAGCTTCTATTCTTGATCCTCTTACTCCAACACATGCGCCTACAGGCTCTATCTTTACATCGTTTGATATAACTGCTACTTTTGCTCTAATTCCCGGTATTCTTGCAACAGCTTTAATTTGAATAACATTTTCTTGTATTTCGGGGATTTCTTTTTCTAATAACTTTTTTAATAAATTTGGATGACTTCTTGACATTAGAACTTCGCCATTGGATGTTACATCTAATATATAACCTTTTATTGGATCTCCCTGATTATATCTCTCGCCTGGTATTTGTTCCCGCGCAGGAAGGATGCCTTCCGCGTCTTTTAATTTGGCAATAATTTCATTTTTATCTACTTTTTGTACTGTTCCTACTATTATTTCGTCTGTTTTTTTAGTGTACACTTCTTTTACTTTCTCTTTTTCTTTTTCTTTTATTTTTTGTTCTAGTAATTGTCTCGTTAAAATAACCGCACCTCTTCCAAGACTTTCAAAAGGAATTTTAACCTTAATTTCTTTGTCAAGAGCTGCTGTTTTTATTATCTCTTTAGCTTCTTTAAGAGATATCTCCATTGTTAAATTAATTGGCTCGGTTACCACTTTTTTTATAAGAAACAACTCTATGCTTCCATCTTTTTCAGAGATATTTACTTCTGATTTTACATTTTCGCCTAATTTAGTTTTTACAACACTTTTAATGGTGTCTTTAAATAATTCTATCGCGTGTTCCTTTGATAGGCGTAAGGATTGCGACATTTGATTTATTGCGCTTAATACGGTTCCCATAATATCTCTTTTGTTAAGGGGTAATAGCCTTAAATTTTGTCTTATCCTCTTTATAAATGTTTTGAATAGTTTCTAAAACAAGTTCTTTATTTATTTTTGTATTTATTTTTTTGTCTCTAGTTTTTATTTCGACTTCATTTGTTTTAAGGGAGTTTTCCCCTATTATTATCTGGATTGGTATTCCTATAAGATTGGCATCCTTAAATTTAACTCCTGCGCTTACATCCCTGTTGTCAAACAGAGGGTCGAAATTACTAAGTTCAGAGTATATTTTTTCAGCAGTAGCTTTTATATCGGGAATGCTTATATTCAAGGGAATAATAATTACTTTAAATGGAGCAATTTCCATTGGCCATATTATGCCCTCAGAATCATTATGTGTTTCAATTGCTGCTGCCATTATTCGTTCTACTCCTATTCCATAGCTTCCCATATATATGGATTTTTTCTGTCCATTTTTGTCGAGGACAGTTGCTCCTAAGGGAGTTGAGTATTTTTCCCCGAGGTCGAAAATATGTCCCAATTCAATAACAGGTTCGAGAGTAAGTTCTTTGTTACATTTCGGGCAGGGGTCTCCATTATTCGGAATTTCGATGTCTGCCCATTGAGTTACTTGAATATCTCTTTCTATATCTACTCCTGTAAAATGGTATAAATTCTCATTTGCTCCTGTAACTAAATTGTTGCTATTTTTAAGTGAATTTGCGGCAAGCACTTTTATTTGTTTTGAGAGATTGACTGGTGATATATATCCTACATCGGCGTTAATAAGAGTCTTAACTTCATTGGGAGTCGCGATTCTAAAAGTTCCCTTTGTCTCTGTATTAGCTATCTTTATTTTATTTAATTTGTCCATACTGATTTCGTGATTTCCTCTTAATAATACAAATACGGGTTCGGCGTCATAAAAATATAATATGCTTTTCATCAATTTATCTGCAGGCACGTTTAAAAATTTAGATATTTCATCAACGGTGCCTTTTACGGGTGTATGCACTTTTTTTAATTCGGAACTTTGTTCTTTTGTGTCGTTTCTAATTTCTCCAATTTTTCCTGTTTCTTTATTAGCGGAATATCCACAATTCTTACAAATTACAATAGAGTCTTCACCATATGGAGAAGATACCATAAACTCTTCTGATTTTCCACTGCCCATTAGTCCGGAAGAAGCATCAACAATTTTATAACTTAATCCACAGCGATTAAGGATTTTTTCATAAGCAGTTCTATGTTTCGCATAACTTTCCATAAAAGAAGTTTCATCTATATCAAAAGAATAAGAGTCTTTCATAATGAATTCTCTGGCTCTTAAAACTCCTCCACGAGGTCTTGGTTCATCTCTAAATTTAGTCTGAATTTGGTAGAAAATACATGGTAATTCTTTATAAGAATGAATCTCTTTGCTTACAAATTCCGTTATAGGTTCTTCGTGAGTAGGGGAGAGGCATAATTCTCTATTCCCTCTATCTTTGAGTCTAAAGATTTCTGCACCCCAACCTGCAAGTCTCCCTGTTTTTGCCCATAATTCTGCAGTAGACAATGCCGGCAATAGTATTTCTTGAGCTCCTATGCTATTCATTTCTTCTCTTATAATGTTAATGATATTTAAACATATTTTCCAGCCAAGTGGTAGATAAGTATGGACACCACTAATGCTTTGTCTTATAAGCCCGACTCTTATAGATAGAGAATGAGATGGGATCTCTACATTTTTCGGTTGCTCTTTAAGAGTTGGTAAAAAATTTTCTGTCCATTTCATATAAAACATCCGCCTCAGCGGTGATAATTTTTTGTATAATAAAAAAACCTGAGATTTCACTTTTATATAAAATCTCAGGTTTTTATGCTTTAGTGTTTCTTTTCCTTTTCTTTATCTTTATCGTGTTTTTCTTCTTCTTTGTGTTCTTCTATTTTCTTTTCCGTTGTTTCTTCTTCAATCTTTTCTTCTTCAAATTCTTCTTCAATTTTTTCGAGTAAGTTCTTTTCGTCTTTCATTTTTACTAATACGGTATATATAAGGGTTTGTCCTGCGCTCCATATGCTGACTCCATAAGCCATAACAAAGAATAGTATGAAATAGAAACTTATACCGACTAGGAATCCGCCAACAATTTCTGCCCAATTTCCAACTGACCATGTAGGAGGTGCAATTATTAATACCGGTGCGACTCGAGATACTACCTTTTCAATCCAATCAATAGTTGGAATTGCGGGCAAATAACAAATTCCACGAGTCCAAATTATATCCCACCATCCTCTTGGTCCTGCCCACAAGCCACAACCCCATTCCATCAAGACCAGCCCTTGTTTAACAATCCATCCAAGAACAAGGGTTCCTATTATCGCGAATAAGCCAACAAGTATTTCCCACAATATTAATCTCCATGTCTGATCATTTAAGCAACTGAATACTTCAAACAGGGTATCAAAAACATCAGATTCACTGGAACCTGCTATAGAAGGCCCTATTATCAAACTTACTAATAGGACAATCCCGAGATATACTATAAATATGGAACCAAAGGCTACAGGAATAAAGAACATTCCAGCGAACAATTGTCCTGCATAAGGTATTCTTCCAATTAGTCCACATACAAATCCAACAACTAATAAAGAGGCGATAAATATCATAAGAACCAAAGGAGAAAGCATAACTGCTTTCCACTGTTTCATTGAATATTTTACAGCATCAGTAATCTCATAAAATTCATCTCCTCGTAATTGTTCAATAGTAAGTTTAGAGATTGCACCTATGGAAATAAAATTAACCCCAACAAATAACGCCAACCCTAAAATCCATAATGCCCAATTATACCATGCAAAAGAAGTTTCTCCTATTATCGGGAGGGGTATAAGTTTATATGTTTGCCAGATACTTATCCAATTCCAATCAAAACATGTGAGGTAAGCACAGTAAGTTAGTATAGAGTACAAAACAGTCCCTATAAGCAACCCAAGAGTAGCGACCCATATTTTTTTAGCAGAAAAGCCTATTCGTGGCGCTCTCAGGATATCTGTAAAATTAAACTTCATCTTTCCTCCTTTTTTCTTCTCTAGTATTTATCCTTTACTAAGTTAGATAAGCTACAATATTTAAAAGCACGCTTTTGTCAACAAAAAACTTTTTAACTCTGTTTATTAAAAAACGATTTATCTTTCTTAATAAATAACGATCCAAAATCAATTTATTTAATCAATATGAGTTTGGTCTTCTTACTAAAAATAGGTGTTTCTAAACTAATAAAATAAACTCCCGATACAAAAGATTTCGTGTCCAATGTTACTTTATTAAGTCCCTTATTCTGTTCTTTATCAAGAATAGTTTTTACAACTTTTCCTGTAATGTCATAGATATTTAATTTTGTTTTACAGTTAGAGGGTAAAGCGTATTCAATGTTAACCGAGCTTGTGGAAGTAATAGAATTGCATTTTAGAACAAATTCCTGTTCAGGAGCTTGAGAATGTGCTATTCCGACATTGCCCACATCTACTTCTTCCAGTTGTCCCCAATTTCCCCATCCGCGAGAATTATTTCCTCTAACGTTATACCAGTATTTACCATAAGGTTTGCTTGTTATATAATAAGATGTGTCTGTTATAGTGCTAGAGATACTAGAGATAGTGCCAAAAGTAGGTACAGGGTAAATGTCGTCAATGTATACTCCAAGTTGTGCTGTTCCTGCATCATATGCATTTCTAAATCTTATATATAGAGACTTGTAACCTGACGGGAAAGGATATGACTTTCTATTCCACGTATTATGTGTGCCCGTAAAAGAATCTCTCATTGCCCATTCTTTTCCGTCTTTTGACACTTCAAACCAACACCAATCCACATTGTTCTCATGATAAACCCATATCCAGAAAGTAATGGAATCTGCTTTAGGAAGGGGATAATTAGATGTCATAGCCGTAATCGCACCGTTTGACCTCCCCGAGAAATAACTTTTACTTCCGCTATGTTTTTGGGTTGTTGCTAATGCAAATCCCTCCAATGTCCACCAACCTCTATCCGATTCGGCGTCATCCGTGTTTAATGTCAAGGTTTTGTATTCCTGCAATTCATATTTATCTGCAAGTCGTTTTTCCCATTTTATCGTGAAATTAGTCGGGACAGAATCTATCGCCTGAATTTCAGGAGCTTTAATCTTTGTAGTTAACGTATTCTTTACATAATTTGCCGTATCTGCAAGAAAAAACAACCCTTTTAAATTATTACTTACTTCGTTCAACAAAATAGAACCTGTTGGATTAGCAGTATTACACGCTTCTACGCTATAAACAAGCATATTTTCACCTTCAACTTCAAGCGCATGTCCGTACTGCCAGTCGTCGCTTCCACCGGTAACTCCGGCTCCAACATAAGTATAAATCTGCTGTCCGCTATAACTTCCAATAGTGCTTGCTAATTGTCCTCCGACAGTGCTCATTAAAGCACCATCCGGTGTCGCATCCGATTTGTATCCCCATGGCCACAAGACCGTTCTCGAATAAGTATGATAGGATACAAGAATATTTACATCAATAGTCTTAAGTAAATTACTTATATGTTTAACTCCCGAATCCTGAAATGGTGCATATCCACAAAATGTTATCTGTGTGGTGCCAAAAACTGCACGACCTCCCCATTCACCTGCTATCTCCCCATTACAAGCGCCATTCCAATTACGGTTTGGGTCCATTGCCGGGGTCTGACGGTCTTTTCGCCAAGTCGAGTTTCCTCCATCGTGAGAGTATGCATAGCCATCGGGGTTTGAACAAGGTATTATCCAAAATTCTCTTGAATTAATCAAATTTGCAATATGTGTATCCGAACCATATTTTTTTGTAAGCGTGTCGGCAAAAGTCAAGGGTATTAAAAGTCCGGGCCACTCATCAGCATGCTGGTTTCCCATAACAAGGAATGTCGGCTCATCTTCATCAGTATTTACATTATCCGAAATTTTTAATGCAAGAACATCCTTTCCTTCAACCGTTTTGCCAATAACGTACAATTTTGCAATAGAAGGATAAGTTGAAGCTATCGTATTCATTTTTGTAGTAAATTCACTATAAGAAGGGTAATCTGCTTTAACGGATTCTAAGTATTTTCCATAATCCGGAAGTATTATGGAAGAGCCCTTCCCTAATGTGTTAAGCTCTTCCTGAGATACTATGATATCTACCCATTTCCCGAATTCACATCCCGCAACATCATATTGCTGAAGTTCCGAAATAGTTGTATTGTAAACCCTTACCAGCATTTTAGGACTTTCCGTTTTAGGTTGATAAGTATTCGGAATATTTATCCCTAAGACCAGAGATAAAAAATAAATAAACATAAAACCTCCTTGTTTTAGTTTTTTGTTTTAATAATTAGGCACTTTAAACAAATATATATTTTCTATTTTGTTATTTTTTAATGCGAATTCCAATGAATATCCGACATAAGTTCCGGGTGTTTTAAAGGCAGACAAAAATCGGATTAAGATGTGGTCTTTAGCTGTAGCTACATTCGTATATTTGAAATTACATTTTTCAGTTTCGTCAGGAAAAAAATGCCGAATAAGTTTATTTGCCAATGCCGGATTGTCGGTAGATATTAGAGATTTTTCTATTTCTGTTTTAATGTTCATAATTTCATTCGGAACACTATCCATCTGGCAATTAGTGTATGGATATTTCTCCGCAATCACCATTTTATAATTATTTCCATTCAGGGCGTTTACCCATTCAGGAACTTTTTTATTGGCATAGCATCCTACAAATAATAAAACCTGTAATATACATAACCACTTAAACTTAAACACTTTATAATTCTAACGACTATTTTACTTCTACGGCACCAATCGAATTCCTTTATAAGAAAATGAATTTACCTTTTTCTTCGTAAGAATTGTTTTTAACTTTATAGAAATAAATTCCTGATTTCAGTTTTTTACCTGTGTTATCGTGTCCGTCCCAGATTAAAGTAGTTACAGGTGAATTATCGGTAACAGTAGAGAAAGATTTAACTGCTGATCCGCTCAAATCGTAGATTTGCAAGCTAATTTTTGTTCCTTGGGCTACTCCTGATAATCTGAAATTAGCATTTCCGCTTGCCGGATTAGGATATATTTTCGTTAAGGGACATGTAAAATCCGTTTTTTCGGAAATTCCTATAGCTACCGTGTCTTTATGAACGAGCAAATCAGGGTCACCAAGTAAAGTAAAACCATATTGCAAAAGTCGTTCCTGGTCACTTGAATGAGCGCCTGCTGCGTGGGCTCCCTTAGTTGTAGAAAAAGCATATCCTATTGGATTGTCGTTGTCCTTGAATAATGAAACGGCCATTTCCTTCATCAAATTATCAGAGTTAGGATTAAGTCCAACACAAGCATTTCCTGTAAAGGCAATTGCGCCTCCACTAGGAGCAAGCATAAAACCTTCTGATGGACAGTCTTCTTGATGGAATCTGACGACTTTACAGGCAATTGTATTGAATACGAATAATTTATTATATCCATTCGTTAATGCTAAGGCATCGGCCAGCTTAATTGACTGGGTTTTAGCAGAATTCGCATAGAGACTTACCGAATCCCCATGAGATGACCAGCATACAAAATGAGGTCCTGTATTTAGTTGGGCTATGGCTTGTGTTTTTCCGCTAAAACCATCACTCTCGTAAAATTTAGTAAAATCATATTTTGCCGGCATCTGCCCTGCAATTTCATCCATACGAGCATCAAAAGTCGAAGTTGGTGCTATAAATACTCCTCCTGTCATATTTAATACGTAACCAAGAGCTGTATTTGTTGTATAACTTTCTATTTTATCCACAAGTATTTTTGCTTCACCTACGCTTCCTGCAGGTAGTCTCCCTACAATTACATCAGGAGCCATATCCGGGATACTGTCATACCACGGGTCACCCCAGTTTGCATCACTGTTGCTGTTCCATGGCCCATTAAGGTCTGAAAAATACAGGTCACATGTAATTCTTTTGTCATCCGTTACCATAGCAATTCTCCACCAGCACTTTCTTGTTGGAACTATATTTGTGTCCCCGCAAAGTGCAACATATACTGTCCCATGATTCGCAAAATAATCCTTTAAAAAATACCAGACTTTTTCCGCATCGTCCCTGCCCGTATAATTACTAAGTATCCAGCTTACAGTTTTTACTTGAGCGGTCATTCCTTTTGCTATTTTCCAATTAGCTAATCTCTGGAATTCAGAAACAAGTGCATCGCTTGTGACAATTAAATACTCTGCTGTATCTGCAAGAACGGGTAAAAAACTAACTTCATTACTTACGACATCTTCAGGATTCGCAACTATTTCTTTTACCATTTTACGAAATACTTCTTTCCCGAGTTCTGTCTTTCTTAAATTAACGGAAAGGTCTTCTTTGTAATTAATAGTTAGTTCAACTTTAGAATAAACTTTTAACTTTTTCTCTGAAGGAATATATTTAACAGGATGGATGTTAAGATATACAATTTTGTATCCTCCCATATTTTGTTCCCCATACTCAACTAATTTTTCAGGATATTCTGCAGATGAACTATATGTCTTTACATCCGGTGCCATAAATGGAGCTTTGGTTTCTTCTGATACAACGGAAGGTAATTGAGCAGGATAAATGTTATATGCTCCTGAAATATCTTCACATTCCGTAGAATTTATAATTACATTTTCTAACTTGGCGTTAGAGGGTATGGATAATTGTACCATTTTAGATGGAAGCTGTGGTTTCCCCGCTTTATCTGTTAATTGCCCACCTTTAATCTTAACAACATCAAACCCATCACTTTGAGAAAAAGAAAGATTCCCCGTATCGAAAACGAATGTCTTTTTCAATGTCCCTGCATAAGAAACCATTCCTATGCTTAACAGGCAAAGAAGAATGCCTACCTTATACTTATTCATTTCCCCTCCTTAGAAACTCTTTGGCGATAGCCCTAGAGTTCCCTTATTGGCTATTGTTAATTCTTAAATATGTATCCTAAATATCTTTTCGTCAATACCAATTTTTATAATACTATTAAACTCTTTGTTGAAATGGCTTTTCCGTTTACATTTAATTTACAAAAGTACATTCCTGAACTTACTTTATGACTGTTATTATCTTTTGCATTCCAGTTTAAAGCCTTTGTTCCGGCTGACTGTGTCTCATTCGATAAAGTTTTTACAAGTTTTCCAGATATATCATATATACTTACGTTTACTTTTGAATTTTCTGCCAACATATAGGAAATAGTAGTTTGAGTAGTAATCGGGTTAGGCATAATGGAATTTAACTGTGTTGTTACTGGCAACAGTTCGGATTCTTCTGCTCCAACATAAGAAACCATTGCTCTTATCATAAAATCACTGGCATAATACTCCGGCATAGTCTCTGTAGGATTTTTCCACATTCCATAATCATACGCTACCATTCTGGCTCCGGCATTAAGCCCTCCATCCAACCCTAAAGACGTTTCCATATACCCTGCGCCACTTGAGCCCAACCCTACAGCTATAAAGAAATCTCCGCTATAAGACGGCTGTGTGGAAAAATTTACCGTGTACCATCCATTTGACGAGGGCGTGAAAGTAGCTGATGTGCCAAGCGTTCCGGGCTTGCCTGCATTATTACCATATACATAAGCAGTGGATTGCTTCCATGAACCTTCATATTTATACATATAAAATTTTGCGCTTGTAACTCTGCAATTTCCGGTCGGAGTAAACCTTACTCCATATCTTTCATAACACTCCGGTCAGCTTGCGCTCCAATAATGAAATGTGCTCATACTCCCGTTATCATATTTAATTTCGGTATCGCAAAAAATCGTATTGCTTAAACAAAATACTCCTGCGAGAATCCCTAAAAACCTAAAAGTTTTCCACATACTCCCTCCTTTTTTACTTGTTTGCAGGGGCGTATTTTTATCCGCTGTGGCGGAGCAATACGCCCCTGCAAAATAACTTTTATAACACCACTAATGTCTTTGTTAGAGTATCTTTCCCTGTCCTTAACTTACAGAAATACATTCCTGAACTTACTTTGTTTCCAAAATTATCTTTTGCATCCCAGTTTATCGTTTTTGTTCCGGTTGTTTGAATACTATTATCAAGAGTTTTTACTAATTTCCCGGACAAATCATAAATAGAAAGTTCTACTTTACTGCCTTGCTTCAAGGAGTAAGAAATAGTTCCGTTATTAACTATTGGGTTTGGACTTGCCCTGAGCGTAGTCGAAAGGGTTTTGATGTCTGCACTCTCTTCTACTCCTACATAAGTTACATTTGCTCTTAATACAAAATCACCGGGGTAGTCCGGACAATACCAACTTGGCAGGTTGTCCGCAACACCCATTCTATCATCATAGTTGAGACCATTGTCTATCCCTATTCCTAAATAAGCATCCATTTCCTGTGGACCTATAAATATATAAAAATCTCCCGCTATAACAGGCTGTGTAGATAAAGTTGGTGAAGAATATCCACCGCTTGAACCAACACTAAATGTCCCCTGACTCTTAAGAGTTCCCGGTTCGCCATCATCATCATCATAGACATATATCTCAAATGTTGCGGAAGAACCCGACTGATTTGCTATATAAACTTGTGCTCCGGTAACTTTTGAATTCGATTTTCCTGTTGGAGTAAACCTTACTCCATAATAAGCGCCGCAGCTTGGTCACATCGGGTCATAACCCTTAACGTAAGAAGGCGTCCCATTATCATACTTGATTTGCGCCCCGTTACAAATCTGTCCACTAACGAACAGAACTCCCAAAACAACTCCTGCAAAACTTAAACGTTTTAACATCTGCACCTCCCGTGCTATTATTCCTCTCCTATTTCTGTTTCCTCTTTTATTTTCCCTTTCTACTTACTACTCTTTGCTACCTACTTGTAATTTATCGTATCATTATAACTTTCATCGTTTTCTGTTCTCTGCGTTCTCTCTTTTTTTAAACTCTTTGATCGAATATCCACTTCCCTTTTTCTGTTATCTGTTCTTTGCGACCTCTGCGTCTCTGCGGTGAAATCTCCATTTTTTTATCTTATCATTATAACTTTCATTGTTTTACTGGTATTATTTACTTTTACTTTATAGAAATACATCCCGGGCGGAACCTGTTTCCCATACCTGTCTTTCCCATCCCAACCGATATTATATGAACCAGCTGATTTAGGAGAATTGTTCATAATGCTACGAACTTCCTTGCCCGTTATGTCAAAAACTACTGCCGACACGACTGTCCAAAACTTGCTTTCTAATTTCACGCTTGTTTGATGAACGAAAGGATTTGGCCAGCAAGTTGATAAGGTGTACGGCTCAGTCGGTTTTACCGTTTCTATGGCTATGATTGTGTCTGTTAACCAGGGACTAAAAACTATGCTGCGAACACTACTTTTTACCGTATCGCATACTGCATTTCCCGTACCGCTCGGATTAAGCGTCGCGTGATAAGGCCCGCTTGCAGACCCCCACCAGTTGTTTGTTGCATCTAAAACTCCGGTCGGGAAGTAAGTATATTTTAGCCCATATTGTGTGTGACCTGCTATCTGGTTATTTTTTAAGGTTGTCAATGCAACGTTTGCCATCCTTACTTCTATCCCTATTTTGTCATTGTTTTTTATGGTATTGTTTCTTATTGTGAGAGTGTGTGTCTCACCCTGTTCAAAAATGGCTATTCCTCCTGTCCCATAAGTAGCGGTATTGCCTACAATGTAATTATTTTCAATAATCGCTCCCGTTCTGATAACTGCAATCCCTCCGCCACCATTGGACATATTGCCTTTCCCGCCTGCAAAATTATTTATTATGGTATTTCCTCTGAATATCGGAGTATAATCTTTGTCAGAGGCAAAACTATATATTCCTGCGCCATTACCGTCACTCCATTTTTCTCCGTCTTTGCCTTTTTTTGCAAGGGCATCATTATTATATATTAAACAACTTTCTATTATTGCATTTGACCTCTCTAAATAAACACCTGCGCCTTCATTCGCTTCATTATCGGTAAATATATTGTTTTTTACTTTCATATGGCTGTTCCAGAAACGTAACCCGCCACCCTCCCCGTCCATTCCTCCGGTTCCGCCTGTCATTTTAAAACCTTGTATTAAAGAATTAGAGTCTGTTCCGCAACCTGTCGCAGCATTTATTGTTACATAGCCGGTGCCGTGTATTTCGGTAACTGTCGCCCCTCCCTCGCTTACCAATTTAATACCGTCTTTGCTGAATGCTACGTTTTCATTATAAGTCCCGGGAGCTACAAGAATGCTGTCTCCGTTTGCGGCGGCAGTCATAGCCGCTCCAATTGTAGCATACTGGGATGGCACCCTACGAGTTGTTCCAAAACATAAAGAAGCCATTACTAAAACTACCGAAATCAACATTATTTTCTTCATCCGTCCCCCTTTTTTTATTGTTTCTCTTCCGTTCCCTTTCTACTTCCTACTTTAGCTTATCGTATCATTATAACTTTCATTGTCTTACAGGTATTATTTACTTTTACCCTGTAAAAATACATTCCCGGCGGAACCTGTTTCCCGTATCTATCTTTCCCATCCCAGCCGATATTATAAGTCCCTGCCGATTTAGCAGAATTATTCATAATACAGCGAACTTCCCTGCCCGTTATGTCAAAAACGATTGCCGAAACCAATACCCAGTAACGGGTATCAAGTTTTACACTTGTTTGATGAACAAAAGGATTCGGCCAGCAAGTGGATAATGTATAAGGCTCAGTCGGTTTTACTGTTTCTACAGCTTGAAGAGTGTCTGTTAACCAGGGATTAAAGTTTACACTGTGAACACTACTTATTACCGTATCCCCTACTGCGTCACCCAATCCGCTCGTATTAAGAGTTTTGTGATAAGGTCCAGTCGAATCGCCCCACCAGTTATTTGTTGCATCCAGAACTCCAACTGCGCGATACTCGAATTTTAACCCGTATTGATGTCCGGAAATCTTGTTATTATTAATATGGGCATTTGCTGCGCTGAGGTATCTCATATCTATTGCTACACTGTCATTATCTTGTAGAATATTATTTGTTACTATAATCTCGTATACCCCGCCCATTGACATAAAGGCAATCCCGCCATTTCCATACTTTGCCGTGTTATTAGCTATGTAGTTGCCTATTGCTGTTCCGGCTGTTTTCTGAAATGCAATAGCTCCTCCACCGTTGATGAAATTCCCATTTCCATTCGCATCATTATTTATTATAGTGTTATATCTGACAATAGGTTCTCCATCTCCAAAATCTGAAAAAGTATAAATACCACCGCCGGTGCCTCCGGGGGGCGAACTAACTATAGCATTATTGCCATATATTAAACAACTCTCTATGACTGCATCCGACCTCTCTAAATAAAACCCGCCGCCTTCATTTGCATGATTCTCTGTAAATATACATTTCCTGACTGTTATTGCTTGTTTCCACATACGGAGCCCGCCACCTTCTCCACCGTAACCACCGGTTCCCCCCGTAACTTTAAATCCATAAAGCAAAGTAGAAACATCCATCCCCGATACAGAAGAGCTTATGGTTACGCTTCCGCTTCCATGTATTTCCGTAGAATCGGCCCCGGATTCACTAATTAGTTGGACACGGTTAGTCTTGAAAGTAACATTTTCGTTGTAAGTTCCTTTTGCTACGAGGATGGTGTCCCATTCCGCGCAAGCATTCATAGCTGCCATAATTGTAGAGTATTGAGATGGCACACGCCTAACTGTCCCAAAACATAAAGAAGCCAGTGCTAAAACTAACGAAACTAACATTGTTTTCTTCATCCATCCCCCTTTTTTCTATTTCTTTATCTGTCTTCTCTGTGCCCTCTTTAGTAATAAATCTTTTTTTTATCTGTTAATTTTGATTTTTGCATTTTGATTTTTGATATTTCTGTTTATCGTATCATTATAACTTTCATCGTCTTACACGTATTATTTACCTTTACCCTGTAGAAATACATTCCCGGCGGAACTTGTTTCCCATACCTGTCTTTACCATCCCAGCTTATATTATAAGAACCTGCCGATTTAGGACAACCATTCATAATACAGCGAACTTCCCTGCCCGTTATGTCAAAAACTATTGCCGATACTACCGTCCAAAACTTACTTTCTAATTTTACACTTGTTTGATGAACAAAAGGATTCGGCCAGCAGGTTGATAATGTATAAGGCGGCTCGCGTGGTTTTACTTCTTCTACGGCTATGGAATGTGTCCACGGGTCGAAATCTATTGTGTGAGTACTGCTTACTACTGTATCTTTTACCCCATCTCCCATCCCGCTTGGGTTAAGTGTTGCGTGATAAGGCCCGCTTTCTGCGCCCCACCAGTTGTTTGTTGCATCTGCCACTGTCCCGTACGTCCAGTAAGTAAATCTCACTCCATACTGATGTCCGGTAATCTGGTTGTTGTTAATGTGAACATTATTTGCATGAAGGTATCTCAAATCTATTGCCACGCTGTCATTGTTCCTAATTATATTATTTTGTATTGTAACGTTATAAGTGCCGCTCATCAACATAACTCCAATTCCTCCGTTGCCATAAGCCGCAGTATTGTCTTCTATGAGGTTGTTTATTATTGTCCCCCCTGTCTTATGGAGCGCAATAGCCGCGCCGCCAAAAATCAAATCAGTAAAACCATCGGCGCTATTGTTGATTATTGTATTATTCCTGATAATCGGGGGAAAATCTCCTGCATCCGAAAAAGAATATATCCCACCGCCGGCTCCACCCGGACTAGTTTTTGGAGGCGCAGCATTACCGTATATTAAACAACTTTCTACGACCGACCTTGACCTTTCTAAATAAAGCCCTCCCCCTTCATTTGCCTCGTTGTCCGTAAATATACAATTTTTGATTTTCATGGCCTGTTGCCACAAACGTAACCCCCCGCCTTCTCCACCATAACCGCCGGTTCCACCTGTAACCTTAAATCCATATAGCAACGTAGTTGTATCCGAGCCGGAAGCCGAAGAACTTATTGTTACGCCACCGTTCCCATGTATTTCCGTAGAGTCGGGACCGGATTCACTGACTAACTTCACACCATTATCTTCAATATTAACGTTCTCATTGTAAGTCCCTTTTGAAACGACAACGCTGTCCCCTCCATTTGCAGCATCTAATGCCGCCTGAATTGTAGAATATTGGGATGGCACACGCCGAACTGTTCCGAAACACAAGGAAGCCATTGTTAAAACTAATGAAATTAACATTGCTTTTTTCATTTTGTCCCCCTTCCCCCGTAAATATACAATAATATGCAATAAAAAAATTATATACAATATATGTTCTATTTTCACCTATTAGTCAAGATGTTTTTTATTTTTCCACTTTAGTGATAGCGAACTTGTTTGTTATCTCTTAAATTGCTTAGGACTGATTGCCCTTTGTATGTTTTGTAAAAATTCTTGTGTAAAGTCCTTTTGGGAGGGAGTTCTATCCAGCTCCGCTGTGGTCTTTTAGCTGTGACTAAAAATCTTGTTTTTTTGTATTTTTGCTTGCTATAGTCTCGATTCTTTTAGCCTTAAACTTTCTGCTCTTTTTTAATCTGTGTTCATCTGCGGTTAATAACCTTTTCTTTTCTTCTTCTCTGTATCCTCTCTGTTTTCATCTCTATTTTGTTCTTTGTTTTAACTCTAAACTTTAATTAGTTCTCTCTTCTTTTCATTCTTTTCTTTGCGTTCTTTGCGGTTACTTAGAGTTTGTGACGTAGGAATACTACTCTAAGTTGTCCAGTTTTTCTGGGCTCTGCGGTGAGAATTTTTTCTGTTTTTCTGTTTTTTAAAATTAAAAATATCTTGACGAGTATAATCTCTAATTTATGGTACTACAAAATTATGGACATTATTGTAATCGGAGGCGGACCCGCTGGTTTATCCGCAGCTATTACCGCTAAAGACCTTGGTGCGGATGTCCTTCTTGTTGATGAAAATCATAAAATAGGCGGACAACTTGTCAAACAAACCCATAAATTCTTTGGCGCAAAACAACATTGGTGTGGCGTAAGAGGTATTAATATTGCAAATCTTTTATTTGAACAGGCTCAACAAAAAGGCGTAAATGTTTTGTTAGAATCCTCCGCAGTAGGGATATATAATGAAAAGAATATTAAAAAAGTCGGAATTATAACTTCTGAAAAATATATGTTGGTAGAAACGAAAGGCATTATTATAGCTGCCGGGGCGGAAGAAAATATGTTAAATTTTGAAAACAATGACCTCCCCGGTATTTATGGCGCAGGCGCAGTTCAAACACTTGTAAATGTTTATGGTATTATGCCCGGTAAAAAAGTTCTAATGGTGGGTTCCGGCAACATTGGACTCATTGTAAGTTATCAACTTATGCAAGCCGGAATTGACGTTGTCGGCATAATAGAGGGTATGTCTGAAATAGGAGGTTATCTTGTCCATGCTTCTAAAATCAGACGTCTCGGAATACCGATACACGTTTCTCATACAATAAAATCCGCAATCGGAAAAGAATCCGTAGAAAGAGCAATAATTACAAAAATAGATAAAAATTGGCAAACCATTCCGGATAGCGAAAAACAAATAGATTGTGATGTGATTTGTCTTGCCGTAGGTCTTACTCCGTCAACGGAATTACTAAACCAGGCAGGTTGCGAAATGAAATATATTCCGGAACTTGGCGGGTATACGGCATACCATAACGATTTGTTACGTACCAGTATCCCCGGAATTTACATTGCAGGCGATATTTCAGGCATAGAAGAAGCCGTAACCGCTATGCTTGAAGGAAAAATTGCCGGTGCGGCTTGCGTCCGGGAAACACTCGAAAATAAAAAAGCAGACACAATTTTATCTCAAGCTTCCCACGAACTTGCTGAATTTAGAGCAGGTCCTTTTGGAGAAAAAGCAAGAACAGGTAAAAATAAACTTCAAAAACAATTATAATGGTTTATAAAAAAATGTTTTTTTGTCTGAAAATTAAAAAAAATAAAATCAATATTGACAAACCAAAAATAAGATATAAAAAATGAAAATCAGTTTGGGAAATTAAAATGATAACTAAAAACAAAAAGAAAGAAAAAAAAGGAGTGCCCTTAAAAAAAGAAAAAGGGCGAAAGGGTAGTAAAATGCTTAAACAAACTGTTTCAAAAGATTTGGGGAAAAAGAACCAAACAAAAGTAAAAGAAAAAACAGGGAAAGCAAGAAAAGTTGAGGAAGCTGATATTTTATATAATCAGGGACTTGAACTCGTAAGCTTTGGGCGATATGAAGAAGCTCTGGATTCATTTGAAAAAGCGATAAAGCTGAAATCCAATTTTGCTGAAGCGTGGTACAATAAAAGCCTCGTTCTTGGAATACTTGAACGTCCCAATGAAGCTGTAAAAGCTTTCGAAAAAGCAATGGCGCTTAAACCTGAATTGTGCGACAATGAAGATCTTGATAAGTCGCTGAATTAAAAAAGTTCTTATAGTTTAATGTAGGAAAATATGAGGATAGGAATAGTTGCGAACCTTTCTAAACCTCATGTTAATAGTCTTCTTCCTGAACTTGTAGGATGGCTTAATACCCATAAACAAGAAGTATATTTTTTTGATAATGGGTTTAATCATTCCGGAATTACTTCCTGTAAAGATTCAGACGAATTCCTTTCTGCAGTTGAAATGGTTCTTGCAATTGGCGGAGATGGAACGTTATTAAAAGCTTCTCACATTATAGGTTCAAAAGGGATTCCAATACTTGGCATTAATCTCGGTGGTTTAGGTTTTTTGACGGAAGTCCGCAAGGATGAATTATATCCGGCTCTTACGAAAGTTCTGGCTTCCGAATACCAAATAGAAGAAAGAATGGTTCTCGAAGCTGTAGTCAAAGGCGAAAAATTGTATGGATTGAATGACATAGTTATCGTGGGTTCGGGTTCAGGACGAATGCTTCAATTCGAATTATGGATAAACGGTAGTTATACTTCTAATTTCCTTGCAGACGGTCTTATAGTTTCCACGCCAACAGGCTCTACTGCTTATTCACTTGCTGCTCTCGGTCCCGTTGTTGAACCGGCAATGGAATGCGTGGTTGTAAACTTAATATGCCCGCACACATTTGGCGCTAGACCTATAGTAATTTCAGCAGCTTCCACAATAGAAGTTAAATGTACCGCCCCATCTTTTGTAGTTGTCGCAGATGGACAGGAAAAGATTTTATTATCCAACAATGAGGCAATTAAATTTAAAAAAGCAGATTATAAAATCAAACTTGTCCAATCCGGATTCCGTGATTTTTATGAAGTTTTAAGAACTAAATTGAAATGGGGGGGAGGTAAAGAAAGATAGTCTTTTCCCCTGCCCTGCTGTCAGGTAAAAATAAAAATAATCAAGCGATTAAAAAAATTCTTATTGACAAAACTAAACTATTAGGTAGAAATTGAAACTATTATGGATAGAATCAGAATTAAACTGAAAGCGTATGACCATAACATTCTCGATAATACCGTAAAAGAGATCATATCTACACTAAGTGAAACCGGTGGAGAAATTTCAGGCCCCGTCCCTTTGCCTACGAAACGAAGCTTATATACAGTATTACGCGCCTCTAATATTGATAAGAAATCACGAGAACAATTTGAGCTTACTGTCCATAAAAGACTTATAGCAGTGGACAATCCCACGAAACAAACAGTAGACGCATTAACAAAACTTAATCTTCCTGCAGGCGTAGATGTAGAAATAAAAATATAATCTACCATCAAAAACCCGGAACTTATAAGTAAAAAAATAAATCCCCTAAATAATAACCTATTTGGTTTAGAATGCTATAAATAGCTGGTCATTTTTTAGTTTAAATTACCCTGTGCTTTAGCACGGGGGTGACGAAATAAAGAAAACAACGGGCTTTAGCCCATAATAATATAATGCAAAACTAAACAAAGATATGAAAACAAATCGTAAACCAGTTGTCATAAATGATGCTAAAAAAGTGAATCACAATCACTTTATGATTAAAGAAATAAAAGAATCCCCGCAAAAAGCAAAAGAATTATTGCGCCTTCTCAAAAAATATCCTTCTGTTCCCAAAATTATAGATGAAATATATAACGCAGAAAATGTATACATTACAGGTGCAGGAACTTCTTTTCACGCGGGCTTATTAGGAACGTACTATTTTAATAAACTTGCTCACACCAAAACAATTATATCGTTCGCAGCTGAATTCGTAGAAAGATTCGGGAATAGCTTTGCCGGCAAAGATTCATTAATAGGCATATCGCAAAGTGGCGAAACTAAAGATGTTAAAAATGTAATGGATTTTCTTGAACATAAAAAATATAAAAAAATCTTATCCATCGTCAATGTTATCGGGTCATCTATTGCCCTACGCAGTAGGTTAGTTATCCCACTTGCTTGCGATAAGGAAATAGCCGTGCCGGCAACGAAAACTTTTGTAAACGAAACAATAACTTTTCTTTACCTGGCAATGACTCTTGCAAAGAAAAAAGGAATCACGTCCCAGGTAACCTACAAAGATATGGAAAAACTTCCTGACTTGCTTGCAGAAACGATAGAAACAACAGAATCAAAGGCAAAAGATGCAGCAAAATTTTTAAGTAAAACCAATGATTTTTACAGTGTAGGATACGGGCTTACATATCCAATTGCGCTCGAAAGCGCTTTAAAAATAAAGGAAATTACCTATGCTCATTGTGAAGGAATGTATTCTTCCGAGTTTAAACACGGTCCTATATCTATTGTAACAAAAAATTATCCCGTTATGTTTACCGTTGCAAAATCCAATAAAAGTATAATGCTTGGTCATATAAATGAAGTTTTATGCAGGGGCGGAAAAGTCTTGGCTGTCGGCCCCGAAGATAAAGAATTGAAAAAACAAAGTAATTTCTATATCCCTTTACCTGATGCAAACCAATTTCTTACACCCATACTTGCCGTAATTCCTTTCCAGTTAATTGCATATTACCTTTGCCTGCAAAAAGGATATAACCCTGACCAACCAAGAAATATTTCTAAAACGGTAACCGTAGCGTAATTCCCCTACAAAAAAACTCTTATTCATCTTCTATATTTTTACTCTAAGTTATTTAGTTTTTTGGGGACTTGACCTGAGAATTTCCGTTCTCTTTTATCCTGTTAATCCTGTCGTATTATATTTCCGTTCCCTACCTACTACCTACTGGTCTGCTCTCTACTATTAACTACCCTCGCGGATGGCAAGTTCGTACCGCTTCTTTAAGCTTTTCTCGGTCTATATGCGTATAAATTTCCGTAGTCGTAATCGAGGAGTGTCCTAATAATTGCTGAACTACTCTTAAATCCGTACCCGCTTCTAATAAAGCCGTTGCAAACGAATGCCTGAAAGTATGAGGAGTAACTTCTTTATTAATTCCGGATAATTTAATGTATTTTGTTATGATTTTCCATCCACCCATTCTGGATAGTTTTTTGCCATTCTGGTTGAGAAATAAAAATTCCGTATCTTTCCCCTTTTTTAATACGGGACGACCGTTTGTTAGATACATTTCTATGGCTTTTTGCGCATACGAACCAAGCGGAACTATCCGTTCTTTGTTGCCCTTACCGAAAAACCGCAATAACCATATATCCTTTTCCGGAATAATTTCGGACATCCGTAAATTTAACATCTCGGAAATTCTCAAACCTGCCCCATAAAGCACTTCAAGCATTGCTCTGTCCCTTAAACTTGTCGGGTCAATTTTATTTGCTTGCTCCAATATCAAATCAACCTCTCTCGGCGCTAAAACTTCAGGTAAATATTTTATCAATTTAGGCGCATGTAAAGAATTAATCGGTGAATCCGTTATCATTTCCGAATCTACGAGAAACCTGTAAAACTCTCTCATTGCAGCTACTATACGGGCAATAGAACTCATTTTCATCTTTTCCGTATCTTCTAAATAAATAATAAACGCATTTACGTTTTCTATTTTAGCTTTTACGGGATTGACTTTTATTGACTTAAAAAATGCAAACATCTTTCGTATATCACTCTCATAAGCCTCTTCCGTATTGTGACTGCTTCCTTTTTCCATAAGTAAATGGTTCTTGAAACCTTCAATAATATCGTCAGCCATTTTATAAAATGTAATTAAAAACACCTGTTTGTCTATATATTTTTTGGAGAACTGTTCGCCCATCTTGTGGGAAATCCGTCTGAGACGGACTCCTGACCTTGATATCTTCTGTATATTTTGTAGTGGCGAGTCGTTGACTTGCCTTTTTTGGAGATGGGATTGTCTGTCCTGTTCTTTGTAGGGCAAAGCTTTAGCTTTGTTTGCGAAAAGTTGTTAGTTCTTATCTGTTTTTATATTTAAAAATAACAAGAGGCAGATAGAATAAAATTCTACCTGCCTCTCTAAAATTCAAATCTACTTATCTCTTATTTCCCGCCGCAACAAGAACAACCGCAACTTCCACCGGACACAAATTTTTCCGGCAGTATGTAGTCGCCATGTTTCGCCTGTGCTTCAAGCAATCTCTTTCTCTGTGTTTCCAATACTTCCAATAATACTTTCGGCGTATCCGTTACCTTTGTTTCGTAAATCTTCTTAATCCTGTCAATCTTGGATAAACTCTCTTTTACTCTTGTCATAAATTGTTTGTTATAAGCTTCCTGAGAGTAATCTTTTCCTAATACGCTTTTGAATAATGGTTTCAGGTCTTCGTATTTCGGTATTTTCCCTGTTGGAGTTTCTATGACTTCAACGTCTTTGTTCGCGCGTAATTCCATCCATTTATACCATACTTTTTTGTCCGTCTTTTCGTTCAGGAATTTTCCCGTTTCTTTGTCCACGAGGAAATAATTTACTCCGAAAATGGGCGGAACTTTTTTCAAATCTTTTGCAAAGTTTATGTTGTTCTGTATGTATTGTCCTATGGGAATGGGTAAAAAGTCAAGATTGGACATCGGGTTAAATTCCCTGACGCCTTCCTGACCGAGCGTAGCTGCAGTCGTTTCCGACTCAAGTGCAGCGCCTTTCATTACTATTCCGTGAGCCCAATCCAATGATTCTTCTACCGGCACACAAGTATCAGAATCTCTGCCACCATAGACTATACCGCCAACAACCAATCCTTCCGGACTGTGTATGTTTTTGTCACAGTTTTCTAAAGTGTCAAGACTCATTGTAAATCTTGCATTCGGATGTGAACATTTGATTTCTTTGTCTTTCGCATCTTTTTTGCCGACAAACCATTCTCCTGAATGGTTTATTCCCTTTGCAGGAACGTCACCATTTTTGCCTATCCAGTGAGCGCGTTTATCTTCCGTAACCAATACGTTTGATAATATTACTTCACGCGGGTTATTCAAAGCTTTCCACTGTATCGGGTCGTCTTTTGAATTTATTCCCTGTATTATACCAAACATACCTCTTTCTACGTTTACGCCTACGATTTCACCGTTGATTTTCTTGAGATATGAGATGTCATCGCCAACGATAGTTTCTCCGTCAAGCATTGCAGTAGAAGTCTTCCCGCATAACGACGGAAATGCTCCCGTGAAATAAGTAACTCTGCCCTTTGGTCCGTGAACTCCCATAAGAAGCATATGTTCCGTAAGCCAGCCTTCTTTGGAACCCTGTTTAATTGCAAGTCTCATTGCAAGTTTCTTCAAACCGATTGAGTTCCCGCCGTATTGTGTATTGGCGCTGTAAACCGTATTTTCTTCCGTATCAATGTATATTCTTCGTTTGTCAAGGTTTTTACAGGTCTTCCTTTCGTCTAATTCGCCCTGTGAATGTATGAATTTGAAGATTTTTGCATTCTTGCCCTGTCTTACAAATTCCTCATAACCCTGTCTGTATAAAAGGTCTTCGTTATGCGCTACAAAAGCCGAGTCCGTAAGCTGGAGTGCAGGTATTGAGAATTTGGAGTTCGTTGGCCCTAAGCAGAAGAACCTTACATACATTTCGTGACCTTTCATGCTGTCTTTAAGAACTTCCAATACGTCTTTCAATCCTTCATCCCTGTCTTTTGTGTCTATGGCTTCTCCAAGAACGACGCCTTTTGGGACAAGAATAGCAGTATGTGCTTTATCTCTTGCCTGGTCGAGGTAATTGTCAAAATGGTAAGTATGTCCTTCTATTGCCATTTTGTGTTCTTCACCGTTTTTTACGGCAGCATCCCTGATATATTTTATATCTTCTTTCGAATCTGTACACACAAAAACCGAATCAGGATTGCAAAGCTCTATGTATTTTGTGATAAATTTATCAACTTCCGGATTACCTATCTTTTCAATTTTAGCGTAATCCTTTTCACTCAACTTCTTTTTTAATATTTCTTCCATTATCCCCCCTATGGTCAAGGAGACTAATACATAAAAACTCTTATGTCAAGGATAAAACAATATAATAACAACTTGCTGTTAAAACCCTTGAAAACATCTATGTAGGGACTTGATTTTTTATCCGCCTCTGGCGGAATCAAGTTCATGCTATCTCTCCTCATATTTAATTTGATAATTCCTTGCGGCTTGCCGCAGGGTGTATGTATTAGTGGTAGGACAGACATTCTTGTCTGTCGGTCTGCTTGGAGGATTCTTGTCTGTCGATAGATATCATTTTTCTTTAGATACACAGGAAGGGGCGAGCCGTTGACTAGCCCTCTTTCTTTTTTTGTGGTAAGCACTTGCTGCTGAAGGTAGGTAAACTCTCTCAATTTTTTTGTATCCGTGTAAATCCGTGGCTAATATCTGTATTCTATTTTTTGTAATCTGTGAAAATCTTGTGTAATCTCGTGGTTTCAATCTGTTTTTTTATCTTTATGTTATTTTTTGGTGCTCTCTACTTTTAACTCTTTACTCTAAACTCTCTTCACTTTTTTCATTCTTTCTACTCGGTTTTCCCCTATCTACTACCTACTTCCTGCTGCCTACTTTTTCCCCTTGACTTTCCCCTGTCTCCGCCTTACATTCCTATACTATGAAAAAAGTAGGTCTCGTTTTGGGTTCCGGGGTGGCGAAAGGACTTGCCCATATTGGGGTTCTTAAGGCGATTGATAAACAAAAAATCCCCATAGATTTTATTGCAGGAACAAGTATCGGGGCGCTTATAGGCGCAATGTATGCTTCGGGAATCAGTGGGGAAGAAATAGAAGAAATAGCCCTGAATATAGATATAAAAAAAACGCTTGCTCTTTTTACCCCGACAATGTCATATTCCGGATTAATTGATGGGCAAAGAGTAATTAATTTTATTGAATCTATAATCGGCAGGCAAAACATTGAAGACCTTCGTATCCCATTTGCTGCAATATCTTCTAATATTGTGACGGGAGAAGAGATTGTAATCACAAAAGGCTCTTTGCTTAATGCGCTCAGGGCAAGTATCTCTATCCCCGGCATATTTACCCCTGTCGAATACAATCAAAAACTTCTGGTAGATGGGGGACTTGTAAACCCTGTTCCTGTGAGCGCCGTTCTTAAGATGGGCGCAGATATTGTAATTGCAGTAAACGTTCTGTCGGCTCCACAAAAGAATATGCGGAGTTACATTAGAATGGATGATAAAACAAAAAAAACTCCGGCAAAAAAAAGCAACTCTCAAATAATAAATACCCGTTTAGGCAATTTTGCCGCATCTTTAAAACCGGTTGCTCAGTTCAGTAATTTTGTGAAAAAGAAAACTTCTACACCAAGCATATTTCACGTATTACTTCAAACAATATCCGTTACCGAGTATGAGATTGCCAATTTTCAGCTGGCAAAACACAAGCCGGATTTTTTAATCACTCCGGCCGTTGAGTTTGTTGCCCCTCTTGAGTTTTTTCGTGCAAAAGAAGCAATTTTAGAGGGAGAAAAAGCATTTTCCGCTGTTATCCCTTCTCAACTTACTTTATAAGATTATTATTGATAATAAGTAATGGTTTTATATAAAAAACCTATGGAAATTCAAATATCAAAAATCATCCGCTCAAGAAGAAGAACAATCGAACTACAAATAAACAGCGATTCAACTTTAATTGTTCGTGCTCCACTCAGAGTTAGCGAAAAGTATATTAACAAACTAGTATATAAAAAAAGATTGTGGATTTCCAAAAAACAAGAGTTTATGCTTCGACAAAAACATTTAATAAAACAAAAAGAATTTATATCCGGCGAAAGTTTTTTATATTTAGGCAATACCTATAAACTGCAGATTGTAGATAATTCAAAATTGCCCTTGCTGCCGTTGTCTTTTGAAAACTCTGCAGGCGTGTTTTTGCTTTCACGAGATAAACTTGATAAGGCAAAGGAGCTTTTTATCCTCTGGTATAAAGAACAAGCGAAACAAAAAATAACAGGGCGTGTTGATTTTTATTGTTCCCAAACAGGATTAAAATACAATAAAATCAGGATAACGGATGCCGGAAGCAGGTGGGGCTCCTGCGGAAGTAAAAACGGTCTGAATTTTAATTGGCGATTAATTATGGCTCCACCGGGAGTGCTTGATTATGTGGTCGCCCACGAAATTGCTCATATAATGGAGAAAAATCATTCAAAACGTTTCTGGATGAAAGTGGAGACAATATTCCCCGATTATAAAATCCATAGAAAATGGCTGAAAGAAAATAAATACCAACTCCTGTTTTAGACAAAACCGTTTTTAGAATAATCAAAATGTTTTTTTTCATAGTAGTAGTTATTGTTGTATCATTTTGTTATTTGTGGTAGGACAGACATTCTTGTCTGTCAGGAAAAATATATTTTACGTATTTTGTTAGCAGTTGAGTTTTAGCCGTGGGTACTACCTTAAAAACAGCCAGTAAACAAGAATATTAATCCCTGTTAATGGAATGCCGATTTTTGCAAATTCCCAAAAAGTCAACGTCTCGTTATACTTTTTTTCTGCGTTCTGGATTATTATCACATTGCTTGCGGCTCCGAGTATGAATAAATTACCTGCAATTGTGCTCCCTGCAGTCAATGCCATCATTGCTTTTGTCGTGGCTCCCGTATCTGCAAGCATAGGCAGGTAAAGTGCAACAAGTGGAACGTTGGAAATCAACTGACTCAATAATACGCTTATCGTTAGAATCATATCCGTTGATAAAATGTTAATATGTGATTTGGTTATAATACTCTGAAAAAATCCGCTGTCCCATACACTTTGCATTAAAACAAACATAGATGCAAAAAAAACAAGAGTATGCCAGTCAATTTGTTTTAGCACTTTAATCCTTTTTTCACTAAATATCAATATAGGAAGCATAGAAATCAAAGCAATATAAGTTAGTTTGAAATCAAAACTAAAATTCAGAATAATGGTTAGAATCTTAAGAATAACTAAAAGTATAATTATGGACAAAGAAATCTTACATAGGTTTGATAATTTCAAATCTGTTATCGGCTCCCGGATATGAGTTAATGGAGTTTTGTTTAAGTAGGTTTTATAAAATACTTTCAACAGAATAAATGCTAAAAAAAGATTTATAATCGTGGGCAAGAATAAGTATTTCAAAAAGACAACAAAAGAATTTGTTATTTTCCCATTAATAGCAATCAAAAGATTTTGCGGGTTTCCAATGGGACTCATAACGCTTCCGATTGTAACGGCAAAAGCAAGAGTCAATAATAACAATTTTGGGTTAATTTTATGTTTTTTCGCAAGCAATAGGACAACCGGTGTTCCGATAATGGCTAAAGTGTCATTCATTAGAAATGCCGAAATTATTCCCATACCAAATAAAATAGATAAAATCAACGTATCTACGGATTTTGTTTTGCTGAATAATTTATAAGAAAGATGAGCTAAATATCCGCTTTCTTCCAATGCCTGTCCTACGACAAACATACCGAATAGAAAAAGTATAACATCTATGTTTATTGATTTTAACGCATTTGCCGGGGAAATCTGTCCCGTTAACAATACTATAATCGCTCCGGATAACATTATCAGCCATATAGGAAGCCGGATGTTTCCAACCTGCCTTATTGCAATTGACAGAAAAACAACAACCAAAACTATTATTGGAATTATCATAAAGATAAAATTATATAACAGTGGAAGATAGCGTGTCTTTTACCAGACATTTTCCAAATCTTTCGGGGTGTATTTATGGTTTCTCGTAAAATAGTAAGTTTTGCGAGTTTTCTTTAATTGTATATTATTATTTCTATTGAATAACCTGTATAATAACGAAATCGGGAAAAGAAGAACAAAAAATACGATAGATAACAAGATTTTTGAGGTGACAAATCCTAACAATTCCGCTATTTTAAACCATAACCAGTTTATTTTGCCGGCAAGGAAATTTGAACACAGCCCGATTATGTTCAATAGTAATGCTGTTACGAGAAGTGTTTTTACGTGGGTAAACGAATAAATTACTATTAACCCCGTTGATATTACAAGTATTGTTTCTAAATTTTTTTCTCTTTTCATAAGTAACAAATCCCGCTATGATTGGATTAAAATAAAGTATAAATAAATGGCGCTACCGCGCTGCTCCCACCTATTACAATTAAAATGCCAATAAGTAATAATATGATAATAATCGGTAAAAGCCACCATTTTTTTCTTTCCTTTAAGAAATTCCACAAATCTTTTAAGAAATCCATAGTTACCTTCCTTTCATTGAACATCTCGCTATAGCTTCTGTTATTATTTTATGAGCCTTTTGGTTGGGATGCGGGTCTTTCAAAACCGAACCCTTACCATTTAAATACCAGTGTTTATATTCTTTGTTGTAATCGTCAGGAGAGTTTAGCCCTCGAAGTAAAAGAGAATCGGCTTCCGCGAAAATAACATTACTATCAGGAAATATTAACTTATGCGAATTTTGAGTATATTGAATGTCTCCCAAATTAAGAATAATCATTTTACTGTTATTTTGTTTGCAAACTTCATAAATGTTTTCATATACAAATTGCTCAACGTCTTTCAATCCTTTGTTCGGCTTTGGGATTATTCCGAACGTTTTTTTTAGTATTGTTATAACTGTATAGTACCCATTATACAAGTATAAGGGTATTCCTATTTCAAATAAAAAGCAAGTATAATCTTTTATACCCTTTTTTGTTTTCTTGAATTTATCTATATTTACGTCAAAAGTCTTCGAATTAAAAGCCCGTGGGCTTATTATATCTTTCCCGCCCTTTGTTCGAGAAACATAAGGCACAGGTATGTTTGCAATCCAAAAAGACGGGACTCTCATACTTGTTGCCCTTTGAACTAACCACGGCGAATATTGAACTACTACAAAATCAGGTTTATAAAGAGGTATTAAATCTTTCGATAACAATAACATCTGGGCAAGTCCGCCTCCGCACAAACCCGCATTTATCGAATATCCTTTTGTCTCCTCTGAAACCAGATACGGAAAACTTTCTTCTGCTAAACATGCTGCCCCAAAAGTAAACGAACATCCCAAAAATAAAAACAATGGTCTTTTCATCTCCGTAGTATCATCGTAAGAAACCGGGACTCTAAATCCATTTTTATCAAATCGTATTGATACATTTTCCCCTATCGGAAAAGTCTCAAATCCTGTTGCATTCGGCACTGACCTGAATCCCAGTTTTTCATCCGATTGCCATAATTTTCCTTCCCATCCGGAAGATGGTTTCTTTACGTAATGATATAATTTATTTGTCATTGCGAATACTAATAAAGAGGCATTGATAAATATAAAAAAAATGATTACTATTAAAATCCAAACAGCCAGAGATTTTTTTCTCGTTAAAATATTTTTATTCCAGAGCCTTTTATAAGTAATTCCTAAACCCCAGAACGTTACAATAATCGCTCTAAAGAAGATTATTAGTATGCTAAATAAAGTTCTTTCCAATCCCAATTTTACTAATCGGGTTTCAATAAAAATAGTCAGAAAATATAGGATAACTACAATGGTTGTAAACAGGAGGAAGTTAAACAAATTCTTCATTTTTAAGGAGATTCTAATCTTTACTCTCTTCCACCCCATACCTGTCTGACTTTTGTTTGGATATCTCCGCAGTAGAAGGAGTGGGAATTGAGTTAAGTATAGCTTCTGTTATTATTTTATGTGCCTTCTGGTTAGGATGCTCATCTGTCATAACCGAATCATGACCATTAAAACACCAATGTTTGTATTCCTTATCATAATCATTTGGTGATTTTAATCTATAAAGTAAAAGAGAATCTGCTTCTGCAAAAACAATATTACTATCAGGAAATATTAACTTATGCGAATTTTCAGTATATTGAATGTCGCCCAAGTTAAGAATAATCATTTTGCTGTTATTTTGTCTGCATACCTCATGAATACCGTTATATACGAATTGCTCTACCTCTTTGATATCCTTATTGGGCATTGGAATTTCCCCTAATATTTTTTTTGTAGTTGCCATGACTATGTAGTAGCTATTATGTAGGTATAAGGGTATTCCTATTTCAAACAAAAAATGGGTATAATCAGTTATGCTTCTTTTTGTTCTTTTAAATTTGTCTACCTTGCATTCTACCTTTACGTCAAAATCCCTGAAATCAAAAACCTTTCGGCTTATTACATTTTTACCATCTTTTGTTTTGGAAATATAAGGTACTGGTATTTTTGTAAGGTAAGTTGGAGCTTCCATGTTTATTGCTCTTTGAGCTAACCACGGCGAATACTGGACTACTACAAAGTCAGGCTTATAACGAGGAATAAACTCTTCAGATAATAAAAACATTTGGGCAAGTCCACCCGCACATACCCCTGCATTCATTGAATAACCTTTTGTAGCTTCTGAAACTAGGTATGGAAAACTTTCTTCTGCTAAACATGCTGCCCCAAAAGTAAAAGAGCATCCTAAGAATAAAAATAAAGGTCTCTTTATTGTTGTATCATTATTAGAAAAAGGAATTCTAAATCCATCTTTGTCAAACCTGAAAGATGTTTTTTTTGCGTAATCGTACAACTTATTTGTTCTATCTATTACTAGTAAAAAAATGTTAATGAATATAAAAAAAGTAGTTAATGTTAAAATCCATAGTATCAGAGATTTTTTTCTTTTTAAAGTCTTTTTATTCCAGAATGTATTATAACTAACTCCCAATACCCAGAAGGTTATAAAAATCGTTCTAAAAAGAATTATTATAGCTGTAAGTGGTCCTCTAAGCAGCTTGATGTCTATATTTATTTTTGTTAGTATTATTTCAATCAAATTTGTTAAAGAATATAGGATAACTATAATAATTGTGAATAATAAAATTTTGAATATTTTTTTCATTATTAGTCTAATTTAAATGTTCTTTCCCAAACTTTTCTTTCTTGCCAATGTGGTTGTTCGGTCTTTTTGTATAAATAATCTCCCATCACCAGGTAATCCATTTCGGTCCGCATAAAACACTTGTAAGCATCTTCCGGAGAACATACAATGGGCTCTCCCCTTACGTTAAAACTCGTGTTAACTATAACACCGTAGCCTGTTTTTTCTTTGAATTTCTGTATAAGCTTCCAGTATCTTTCATTCGTCTCTTTATGCACGGTCTGGATTCGTGCCGAAAAATCAATATGTGTGATTGCCGGAACATCCGAACGCAAAGCGTATAACCTTTTCATTAAAGGCAGGGCATTATAGTTTTGGGGCAGCTTTTTTCTGTGTTCTTTTTTTACGTTCGCCACTAAAAGCATATACGGTGAATGAATGTTCAATTCGAAAAACTTTTTACATTCCTCCGCGAGAACTGAAGGCGCAAAAGGTCTGAACCCTTCGCGGTATTTGATTTTCAAGTTTAACTTTTTTTGCATCTGGGAATTACGGGCATCTCCTAAAATACTGCGGTTCCCAAGCGCGCGCGGACCGAATTCCATTCTCCCCTGGAACCATCCAATCGCATTGCCCTTGTCAATCAAGTCCGCAACTTCTTTCGCTAACTTGTCGAAATTCTCAAATTTCCGGTATACTGCTTTGTATCTTTTGGAGACTAATTCAATGTCAAGTTGAGAGAATTCAGGTCCAAGGTAAGATCCCTGCATTTCATCTAACTTACTTGTAAGTTCTCGTTTTTTATCGAAATAAATATAATACGCGGATAAAGCTGCTCCTAACGCCCCGCCTGCATCGCCTGCCGCAGGCTGTATAAATATGTCGTTAAAGATTTTTGTTCGTAACAGGTTTCCGTTTGCCACGCAATTTAACGCAACTCCGCCTGCCATGCAGAGATGTTTTGCGCCTGTTAATTTTTTTGCTTCTTTTGCCATTTGTATGACAATCTCGTCCGTAACTTTTTGTATGGCAAGAGCAAGGTCGCAGTGAGGCTGTTCTATTTGTGCTTCAGGGAGGCGTCTTCCAAATCCAAATAATCGTTTCCATACTTTGTCGTTTACCATTCTCAGCCCGGTCGCATAACTAAAATATTTTTGGTCTAATCGAATTGAACCGTCTTCTTTTATATCAATTAATTTCTCTTTTATTATTTTTATGTATTTCTCTACGTCTTTGGAATCAGGGTTCCCGTAAGGCGCAAGTCCCATTAATTTATATTCGCCTGAATTTACTACAAAACCTAAATAATAAGTAAAAGCGGAATACAATAACCCGAGGGAGTGGGGGAATCTTAATTCTTTTAAGATTTCTATTTTATTATCTTTGCCGATTCCGATGGATGCCGTTGCCCATTCGCCGACTCCGTCAATCGTCAGGATGGCAGCTTCTTTGTATGGAGACGGGTAAAAAGCGCTTGCCGAATGTGAAAGGTGGTGTTCCGGAAAAAGCAGTTTTACTTTTTTCTTGTTGTATTTTTCTATTTTCAAAAGTTCTTCAAAGATGATTCTCTTAAGAAACATTTTTTCTTTTGTCCATACCGGGATTGATTGCAAAAAAGAACCAATTCCTTTAGGGGCGAAGTTATAATAAGTCTCCAACAGTCGTTCAAATTTTAATAACGGTTTGTCGTAAAAGACAATTGCGTCTAATTCGTCAAGAGAAAGTCCTGAGTAGTGCAGACAGAATTTTACTGCGTTAGCAGGAAAAGAGGAATCGTGTTTTTTTCTTGTGAACCTTTCTTCCTGAGCGGCTGCAAGAATTTGCCCATTATGGATTATTACCGCAGCGGAGTCGTGGTAAAAAGCAGAAATTCCAAGTATATTCATTTATAGCAATCTGAAATTTAATTATTTAGAAGGATTATGTCAATGTATTTTTGGAAAGATGTAAAAAGATTCTTAACTTACTTGCTGTGGTTTTTAATTTATACAAACAATAAACCAACGAAACATCTATTTTATGAAATAAAAACTTATTGACAGAATTGGATTATAATATATAACTTTCATTAATGTATCATAGAATTTTATTAAAGCTCAGCGGGGAAATTCTTTCAGGCAAACAGGGATTCGGCGTTGAACCTGATATGCTTTCGCGAATTACAAAAGAAATCGCGGAAGTTCATAAACAATCCAAACAAATTGCTATCGTTATCGGCGGCGGAAACATATTCCGCGGAGTTGCAGATGCAAAAAAATTACAGATTGACCGTGTAGTTGGGGATTATGTCGGGATGCTTTCAACGGTTACAAACAGCCTGATTCTCCAGAACAGACTTGAATCTCTCGGAATCCCGACAAGAGTTATGAGCGCAATAGAAGTGTCAAAAGTTGCAGAACCTTATATAAGAAGACGCGCCATAAGACACCTTGAAAAAGGCAGAGTCGTTTTGTTTGCCTGCGGAACCGGGAATCCTTATTTTACCACGGATACCGGAGCTGTGCTGAGAGGCATTGAAATTGGCGCAGACGTAATTCTGAAAGGAACAAAAGTGGACGGGGTGTATTCCGCAGACCCAAAGAAAGATAAAAATGCAAAACTGTATAAGAAATTAAGTTATGATGATGTCCTCTCAAGAAAACTCGGAGTGATGGACCTTACCGCCATTACTCTTTGCTCGGAAAATAAATTGCCGATTATAGTTTTTAATATAAGCGAACACGGTAATTTGAAAAAAGTCGTAGAAGGTAAAAATATCGGCACCGTAGTTAATTAATAGATTTTATTCAGTTCCCGGATTTTAGAACAAACCCGCTAACCCGAATGCTTAACTTGGAATTCCCTGCCGCTTGCGGCGTGAGAGATTCATTTTTTGTCAGACAGGAATGTCTGACCTACTACTTCAAGGTATAATTTTTCACAATTAAAATCCCCTACAAAGATTGGAACATCTATTGCAAAAACGCCGTTTCCACCAAGAAGATTGGCGGACAGGTTTGCACTCCATAAAAAAACAAGTGGGCGGTATACATGCTCCTAACAATTTTAAGATACAAAAAAAGTTGGGTAGGTAGGGCTTTAATGCCCTATCCTATTTTATGTTAAATGCTAAAGATGCTTGCGGGATCTGGTTGGGTTGTAGAGACAGATTATAATCTGTCTCTACAAAAGGATATAGTAACCAAGAAAAAGGGTGCGAGTCATTACAATACAAACTTGGGCATAAAAGCCCAAGCTACCCAAGCAAAAGCAGCGTTTCTCCTGCACTTAGCTCGTACTCCAATGCGGACAAGTGTTTCTGCAAAAAATGGAACAGGCATGCCTGTTCTCTACAAGAGGATATAATAATCAAGAAAAAAAGGGCGAGTCGCTGGCTCGCCCTTTTTTAGATGTTTTCAATACTTAAACAAAATTACACTTCTTTTTTGTTTTCTAATTTATTTTCCGAAGCAAGTTTTTCTTTGAAAAGTTCCCCGATACCTGCTATGCTTGATAGAATTCCGGAAGCTTCGTAAGGCAGGAATATTTTATTTGCCTTTCCGTCGGAAATTTTCTGTAAAGCTTCAAGATACTTAATCGCAATAAGGTCGTTTGTCGGTTTTCCTTCATGAATAGCTCCGAAAACAGTTTGAATAGCTTCGCCTTCTCCCTTTGCTACGGTTAATTTCTTGTATCTTTCAGCATCGGCAACGGTTCTTGTTGCCATTGCATCCCCTTCTGCTTTAAGGATTGCGGATTGTTTATGTCCCTCGGCTTCCAGAATCATCGCTCTTTTTTCTCGCTCGGCTTTCATCTGTCTGTGCATTGCCTCGGTAACATCGGCTGGCGGGTCTATTCTCTGAAGTTCAACTCTTGTAACTCTTGTTCCCCATTTGTCCGTTGCATCGTCAAGAATCTGACGCAATTTGGTATTTATTACTTCTCGTGAAGTCAACGATTCGTCAAGCGCTAAATCGCCAACAAGATTCCTTAAGTTCGTTTGAGCAAGTTTTGTAGCGGCAGTATAAAAATCGGCAACGTTATAAGAAACTTTTACCGGGTCTGTAACTTCATAATAAACTACGGCATCAACTTCTACAACGACGTTATCCTTTGTGATTACGCCCTGCGGTGGAACTTCAACTACCTGTTCCCGCATATCTACTTTAATCATTTGTTCCAGAAAAGGCATTATAATTGTTAATCCACTGCCTACGGTGCGCTGGTATTTCCCGAGCCGTTCTATTAAAGCCTTTTCCCATGGTCTTACCGTTTTTATACCTGTAGCGGCAACTATAAAAACTACAAGCGCCAGTATGATATATAGAATTATCATTTTATTCTCCCTCCTTTTGAAGAGTTACTATTAAGTGAGTCCCTTCTATTTTTATAACCTTAACTTTTTTATTTACGGAGATGATTTCTCCCGTTTCGCTGTCTGCTCTCCATTCTTCTTTGTCAAGTCGAACTCTGCCCGTATTTTTCATATTATCTATTGTTTCGAGGACTATCCCGTTCTTTCCGACAAGCCTGTCGGCTCCAATGCCGGGTGGTTGTTTCTTAGTCCATCTTTCCGCAAATTTTCGCGAAAGGGCGAAAAGAACCAAAGAAACAAGTATAAAACTTCCCCATTGCCAGAGCGTCCCGACTTTGAAAAGCGCAAGAATTCCTGCTACCGCAGCTCCTATTCCGAAACATATAAGAAAAAATCCTGCAGTAAATATTTCAGAAATAGAAAAGATTACGGCAAAAATAAACCAGAGTAACCATATTTTATCTCCCATTTTTTCCCTCCTTAAAGTTATTAAAGTATGATATTGTGTAATTGAGCAACTGTCAATAAAAAACGGTCGGGTGTTTGCAAATTAGGTAAATAGAAACACTTAGATGTTACTTTATAAAAACAATGTTCTTAAAGCCCAACTATCCTTAACGAATCGCAGATTTTATTTTATCCACGGAGTCGGTTTTTTCCCATGTGAATTCAGGCTCTTCTCGTCCGAAATGTCCGTAGGAAGCTGTTTTTTGATATATTGGTCTCAGAAGATTTAGCTTTGTGATGATGCCTTTTGGGCTGAGGTCAAAGACCTTTCTCATTGTTTCGGAAAGAATACTGTCTTTAACTTTTCCCGTTCCGAAAGTATCTATTTCAAATGATACCGGCTGGGATTCTCCGATTACGTAAGCGAAATTGACCTGGCATCTTTTTGCTAATCCTGCTTTTACAATGTTTTTTGCAATATATCTTGCCATATAAGTTGCCGAACGGTCAACTTTCGTTGGGTCTTTTCCTGAAAAAGCGCCACCGCCGTGAGGAGCAACTCCGCCGTAAGTGTCAACGATAATTTTTCTGCCGGTTACTCCTGTGTCTGATTGGGGTCCTCCGATTACGAATTTGCCGGTTGCATTGACAAAATATTTCGTTTTGTTATCCAGCCATTTTTTGTCTATTGCTTTTTTGATTACTTTCTCAATTAATTCGTCTACGGCTTTTTTTGACATTCTTTTTCCTGTTTTATCAAGAACGTCTTCACTGTGTTGGGATGCAAGTATGATAGTATCAACTCTTACGGGTTTATCGTTATCGTATTCAACCGTAACCTGTGATTTGCCGTCAGGCCCGAGATAATCAAGTTTCCCCGACTTTCTTGCATTTGCCAATTCTTTGGTTATTTTATGCGCAAGCATAATGGGCAAAGGCATAAGTTCTTTCGTGTCATCGCAAGCGTAACCTATCATTAAGCCCTGGTCGCCAGCGCCACCTGTGTTTACGCCCTGGGCTATATCCGGAGATTGTCTCCCGATTGCATTAAGAACTGCGCAGGTTTCGTAATCAAATCCCCATTTTTCGGTATATCCAATATTTTTAAGTACTTTTCTTACCAATACCGGCAAATCTACGTATCCGGTTGTTGTAATTTCTCCGCCAACTATTGCGAATCCCACGGATATAAACGTTTCGCACGCTACCCTGCCGTATTTGTCCTGGCGAATTACTTCATCTAACACGGCATCCGAAATCTGGTCGCAGATTTTATCGGGATGCCCTTCGGTAACGGATTCGGAAGTTACTAATCTTTTCATTTCTCTACCTCCATTTTTAATTTGACGGTATAAATTAGAGTATATAAATAAATAGGTCAAGAAAAAATTAAAAATAATTTTTTAATAGTAAAATAGGTTTTTGATAATTAACGTAGAAAAATTCCTAGATAACTTTATAATAATGATGTAATATAAAAAAATTGACTTTTATTTATTATCCTCTAACATAAAAATGATGGTGGCAAAAATGAAAGAATCTTTCAAGGAAAAATTACAGGATAACAAAGACCTTCCCAAAGTAGTAGAAATCAATGAAAGTATGAGCAAAAAGTGGGGGACGGGCACAGTTGTTATCCCTGCCCCTAAAGAAGTAGATGAAATTATGAAAAAAGTCCCCTTGGGTAAACTTATTACTATAAATGACATTCGTGACGCGCTTGCCAGAAAACACAATTCTTCCATCGGTTGTCCGATATGCACCGGAATTTTTGCGCGGATATCCGCCGGAGCGGCAGAAGAAGAAATGATTGAAGGAAAGAAAAATATAACTCCTTACTGGAGAACGCTAAAATCAGGTGGAGTTATAAACGAGAAATATCCCGGTGGAGTTGAAGGACAGAAAAAACTCTTAGAAAAAGAAGGTCATAAAGTTGTTAAAAAAGGCAAAAATTATATAGTGGCTGATTTTGAAAAATATTTAGTTGAATTATAAATGTAGCGCAAATCTTTCTTGTCCTTCAATCTTTTTGGTGGAAGATTTGTGTTTGTGACTTTTATGATAGAAGATATATCAAACGAATTGCATCCTCTGGAAATCAAACTTTTGAAGGAGAATATAAAAAGCGTTGACGAAGAAACGTGCATTACATCGGAAAACCAGGGGCCGGCAAATTGGCTGCAACTTAAACAGATAATAGAAGTCACTCCTCAGGTTAAAACTACCGTACATTTAACCGAATTAGGCAAAAAATATTTGGAAGGAACTCCCGAGAAAAAAGTAATAGATTGCATAAAAGAAAGACAGTCGATAAAAATAACCGACATTGATTTCTTAGATGTAGAAGAAAAAAAAGATGCCATAAAGTTTTTGAAATCTTATGATATTATTGAGATACAAGCAGGCGGGATCCTTGTTCTTAAAGAATCTCTCAACCTTGAAAAAATAGAAGTCTTACAAAAATTGATAAAAGATGCCGACAGTAGTATTTTATTTGATGAGTTGGATGAGTTAAAAAAATCCCTTGTAAATGAACGCTATAAAGAACGCGGCAAAACAAGAAATGTTTTTGACCTCACGAAAGAAACTACATATCTTATAAAATTGACCGAACAAGGTAAAAAAGTCTGGGAAGCCGTGCAGAAAAAAGATTTTTCTACGGATGAAATTACCCAGCTTACGCCTGAAATGCTTAAAGATGGTTCTTGGCGGACAAAACATTTCAGGGAATTTAGTTTCGATATTAAGCCAAGACGAATATTAATCGGCAGACCTCATCCGTATGCGGAGTTTATTAACGAAGTAAGGGCAAAACTTGTATCTATGGGGTTTTGTGAAACCAGAGGAGGAATTGTGGAAACGGAATTCTGGAATCTGGATGCTCTTTATATGCCGCAATCTCATCCTGCCCGTGATGTTCATGGAGTATATTTTTTGAAATCTCCTGCTTATGCAAAAACGATAAAAGAAGAAGAAAAGTTTATAAATAACGTATCAAAAGTTCATAAAAATGGCGGTGGAACAGGTTCAAAAGGATGGGGTTATGAATTTGACAATCAACAAACCAAACGGCTGATTTTACGGAGTCAGGGGACTGTAATGTCTGCCCGCGCTCTTGCAGAACATCCCGAACCGTCGGGGAAATATTTTACGATTGCAAGGTGTTTTAGGCCTGATGCCGTAGATTCTACACACGCACCCGATTTTTTACAACTGGATGGCATCGTAGTGAGCGAATCAATTAATTTCAGGGGATTACTTGGATTATTAAAATTATTTGCAAGCGAACTTGCCTGCGCAAAAGAAGTCAAATTTACTCCAAGCTATTTTCCGTTCACGGAACCGTCGGCTTCTTTATATGCAAAACATCCTACACTTGGATGGGTGGAACTTGGAGGCGCAGGAATATTTAGACCCGAAGTTACCGGACCTCTTGGTGTTAAAGTTCCGGTAATTGCTTGGGGATTAGGGCTTGATAGAATGGCAATGATGGCTTTAAAAATTAATGATATCAGGGATTTCTTTTCAAGAGATTTAGAGACAATGAGGTATGTAAATACATAAATGGCAGGCATTACTATTTCAAAAAAAGATTTAGAGTCGTTACTGAAAAAGACTTTATCCGTTGACGAATTAGGAATGTTATTACATTCGGTTAAAGGAGAATTAAAAGAGACCAACGGTGACGAATTAAAAATAGATCTGGATGATACCAATAGACCGGATTTGCTGTGCGTTGAAGGAATCGCAAGGGAGATTAAGAACGAAAAAATACGGAAGAACGCGGATGTTGACACGGAAGAACACGGAAAGACTAAATATCAGATAGTAGTAGATGAGCAGATTCAGAATGTAAGACCATATATCGGGGGGTTTTTAGTAAAAGGATTATCTCTTACGGAAGGTGGATTGGCTCAACTTATACAGACGCAGGAAAAACTTGCAGATAATTATGGACGGAACAGAAAAAATATTTCCATAGGTATTTATAATGCCGAAGAAATAATATTCCCTGTTTCTTATAAAGCGGTTGCTCCTGAAGAAAGAAAGTTTGTTCCTCTTGAATTTGACAGCGAACTTACTTTAAAAGAGATATTGGAGCTTCACCCGAAAGGTAAAGAGTATGCGTATATTTTAAAAGACTTTTCTAAATATCCATTATTGGAAGATAGCAAGGGGAATGTTTTATCTTTCCCGCCAATTATAAATTCTAACTCTGTTGGCAAGGTTCAGGCAGGAAATGTAAATTTGTTTTGTGACGTTACGGGTAACAATATTGAGCAGGTATTACTTATCGTAAATATTATTGCCCAAAACTTAAAAGACAGGGGTGCGGAAATTATCCCGGTAGAAGTGAAATACCCATATGATACAATATTCGGCAAAAATGTTGTTTCCCCGTGTGAATTTAAAGAAGAAATAAAAATTAATAAAACCGATTTTGAAAAGTTATTAGGACTGCAGTTAGACGCAATAAAAATTACGGAAGAATTAAGCAAAAGTGGATATGAGGTAGAAATATCCGGCGAGCAATTTAGAATAAAGCCTCCGTCATATCGTCGTGACATAATGCATTCCGTTGATGTAATAGAAGATTTTGCAATCAGATATGGATACAACAATTTTGAACCGGAAGAGTTAAATGAATTTACTGTGGGAAAAACTACCCTTATAGACCCGGTTATACAGAAATTAAGAAAACTTATGATTGGTGCCGGGTTTGAAGAAATAGTCTCAAATATACTTACTTCAAAAAATCAAATGTTGGGAAACGTGGAACCTTTAGAATCCATAATTGAAATAGAAAACCCGGTTTCCGATACTTATTCTGTCTTGCGAAATTCTATTATCCCTTCCCTTTTGTCCGTCGAGTCCATATCCTCTAAATCTGTTTATCCGCATAAAATATTTGAAATAGGGGAAGTAGTAGTTTCGGATTCAACCGTGGATTATGGAACCAGAACTATCGTTAACCTTACTGCTTTGATATCGTACCCGGAGGCAAGTTTCTCCGACTTACATAGTGTTCTGGATATATTACTATATTATTCTATTCCTGACTCAAAACAAAGTGAGAACGGGGCATATGTTAGCAATCTACAAAAAATTGAACATCCTTCATTTATTAAAGGCAGGGCAGCAAATATATTAGTAAATAATAAAATCATTGGTATTGTTGGTGAAATTCATCCTCAAGTGCTGGAAGACTGGAAGATAAGGAATCCTGTTGTAATGTTTGAATTGAAAGATATCGAAAAAATATTTGTGAAATAAAAAAAAGAGCTAAATAAAACAATATAAGTTTTATTTAGCTCTTTTGCTTTTCCGCAAGATTTATTTCTTCTGTAATTCCTGAGCTTTTTTCATATCAGCGCTATTCTTTTCTTTGTCGCCCATTTTCCAATAAGCGTTTGCTCTGTTTTCATAATACTGCGGGTTGGAAGAGTCTATTTCAATAAGTTTTGTATATGTATCAACTGCAAGTTTATATTCCTGGTTTAAAAGATATAAATCTCCTAAATTGGATAAAGCTTCGGTATCTTTGGGTTTAGAGACTAAGTATTTTTGCAGCACATCTGTTGCCGGTTTGAATTTTTTCTCTTTAACTAAAGAAGCGCTAAGATTAAAGTATGCATCCGAGTAAGTAGAATCCTGTTTAATTGTTTCATTGAATAAACTTTCTGAATTTGAATAGTCTTCTTTTAAGTAATAGATGACGCCTAAACGATATAGCAGTTCCGCATTTTTAGGACTTAGTTCTAATGCTTTTTTGAGTTGTTCCATAGCTTGATCATATTTTTTTTCTTTAGAATAGTATGCGGCGAGGTCCATACATATATCGGGGTTCTTAGGTGCGACCTTACTTGCTTTTTCATAACAAAGGACCATAGAATCCTCTTTCCCTGTTTTTAAGTATGTTTGTGCTAAATTTACATATGCAAGGATAGAATCCGGTTCAACTAATGTTGCCGTCCCAAATCTTTTTTTGGCGATTTCAAAATCTTCTTTTTTTAATGCATCAAGTCCTGCATTATAATAAACAGTCCATAAAAAATATTTCTCTTTTGTTAACTCTGCCTTTTCAGGAGAAGTTTCTCTTAGCTTGTCAAAATACCCACAAGCTTTTTCAAAATCTTTTTTATATGAATAAACAGAGCCAATCCACCATAATGCATCTCCATCATTAGGGTTTTGCTCCAGCTGAATATTGAACTGTTCTATGGCTTTCTCGTACTCTTCTTTCTGGACATATACTTTGCCGGCAGTCATATAAGTACTTGCGCAGCCACAAACTAATACCGCCAATATAGCGGCACAAAAACATCTTTTCATTTTTCCCCTTCCTCCTTTTTGTTGGTGAAAAACAAACACACTTGTTGCCATTCACAATTCTTACAAACTTTTTTCAGTTTTTGTGAATGTTGTTTTATTGTTGTAAAAACTTCTTCCTTCGTTACTCTACCTCCCGGGGTAAGATTTAGCTCTTTCAGAATGATTGAATCCATAGTTTTTATGTGGTCTTTTGAGCATTCTTCTCCGTTGCTGTGGGGGCATTTAACGCAAATTTCATCGCAGGTATCCGTTATCTTTATCCACAAATTGTCGGATGCGTTTAACCTATCTACTACCTGCTTCATATTATCCGTAAAATTTTTGTCGTAACCATACCCTTGGAACCCCTGAGTACAAAGGAGATGGTGTCCTCTTAATTTGATAGTATCAAGGTCGTTAATATTTATTAGAAGAATATAGGTCCTTGTCTACTTCTTCATTATAGGAAGCTTTAGGCAATATGCTTGAACTAATTCCTGCCGCAAAACAGGATTTAATTAAATCTACTCCGATAAAAGGAAGTACTCCTTTTATCAGTGTTTCTTTCAATCCCGAATGAATAACAACTGCAAGCCCCATTGCTCCGAAACCGTAGATTATGATTACACCTATTATCATTAAACCAAACTGGGATAAGAATTTTCTGTTCCCGATTTTTCTGTCCGTAAGTTTGCCAATGATAAAAGCAGAGAAAATAAACCCTATAAGATACCCTATCGTTGGGTCGCCTATGATATTTAACCCGCCTTTTGCGCCTGCAAACCACGGCAGACCAAGAATCCCAAGGCATACATAAATTCCCTGGCTTATGGCGCCGAACAACCCTCCACATATTACACCGCTCAAAAGTGCGCCAAAAACCTGTCCTGTAATTGGAACAGGTGTAAAGGGGAGCGGGATATATATTTGAGCCATTAGTCCCGTAACTCCTGCCATACTAAGCGCTAAAAAAAGTTTTTTTGTCGAGCTTAATTCCTGTCTCCAGTGAAAAAATGCATATCTTACTTGCAACCATTTACCCAATAATACGTTTTCCATTTATCCTCCCGAAAATTGTTATTTTATTATCTACTTATTTACTTTACTTATAATATAGTGTCAACTAAATTTTTGATAAACTTTTTTTATTTATCCTTGAATATATAGAATATACAAACCTATCGGCCTAAAGAATTTCTGTTACTGGATAATTCTAAACTTGATTGTCATTACGCCTGAAGTTTTGCCAGAAGATATTTTCTCCCATTTCCAATTATCCTTAATCCAATTTATTGCTCCATTATCCCAATCAGGGAATCCTGTTGAGGATATTATATTTTGAGAACCTGTTATTATTTTACCTTCGGAATCTACCTCTAATTGAAACGAGAGTGTTGCTTCTAATCCCTGTTGTTTTGCCCAATCAGGGTAAGGCGGCAGAGAACCTTCAATTCTTTTTCTGGGAAGCATGACGAAGACTTCTACTTCCATTTCTGGTTTTGGTTCTATTTCTCCCGTCGGATTCTTTCTTTTTTTAAGTTCTTTTATAATTGTATCTAACATATAAACGATATTAAAAAATTGTCTGGAAGTATCCGTAATAGTAACCGTCTTTGTAATAGAGTTGTTGTTATACGTTATTGTATGCACAATGTTATCCGTTACCGGATTTGTTGCATATTTATTTTTTAATGAAAAAAATTTGTTTTCATCGAACACATTAATTATTTTTTGTATGGCATCTTTATCAAGCGTATCCGTTAGTTCTCGCTTTACCTTTACAGCAACAAGACTTTTACCAACGTTTTTAGATCGTATGCTATAGTATATTTCTCCATTTTTTAAAATAGTTAATGTAATTATGTTATTATATTTACCTCCGGTTACTAAGTAGTGTACTAAAATGTCCTTTTTATATTTTATAGGTGCTGTACTGTCTTCGTTTTCGGCTTTAACGCTGTTGGTAATATTTAAGCTTATCAAAATTATTAGCAGCGGCCATTTTATATTGGATTTAATCACCTTTTGCCTTTTTATAAGGGCTATCGTTAAAGACTTTTGGGGGCAGTTGTCCAGCAGAGCTGGATAGGGATCTCTAAGGGCGTTCCGCCCAAGAGCTTGCTTACCCCAACCTACCCACCTCAAACTATATTATCGTATGCAACTTAACCACTTTTATAGGTTTATACCCATCTGTTTTCACAAAGTAAATACCTGCTTTCAGGTTTTCCCCTATTGCTGCTTTAGTCATTTTGTCATTAGGCAATTGAGTCATTGAATGAGTCTCCACTAATTTTCCGCTTATATCATAAATTTTTATATTCGTCCTGCTGTTTCCATTCACGATTGAATAACTAATAACGCTAGTCGAAGTAAACGGGTTGGGAGATATTTCTAATTGCGGATTGCGAATTTCGGATTTTGGGTTGGATTTTTCCTCGGTTCCTGTTGCGCATCCTTCATACCATTTCGATGGAATGCCGTTTGCTATCACCCATAATCTATAATACCCGTCTGCAAAACCGACAGGTGGATTGATTGTCGTGCTTGTTTCGCTCCACAAACTGCTGTTCGGCGTATAAAGCATATCTCCGCCTCCGTTGGATTGCCAGTTCCCTCCCCCTATCCTTACAACGGATACTATCGGATGGTCGTTTGAAGTAATATGACAATAGTTTCCGCCGTCTGCTTCCGAAACCCCTCGGAATAATGTTCCGTTTATAGTCATAGGAGAAGTTATGTGGGTTACTGAAGGAGAGCTTGTTATCGTTGGCTGCCAGTCTCTCTGGTACCCAAGTCCAACGTCATATTCTTCTACCGCGCCGACATAACTTGTATTTTTCCCACCGATTACAAGAATATAAGGTTGTAAATCGGTAACAAGAACGGATGATTGATAAGCCCTTGCGGTAGGAAGTTGAGCAGTAATTTTCCAATTATGTATATTTAAAGTGGAATCGAATTCTGCTGCCGGGTCCCAAATTTCTGCGCTGGAAGTATAACTTGTCCCATCAAAACCACCGGTAGTAAGAACAAGTCCGGAATAAAGAAGCGTGGAATTATGCTGGTAACGAGCCTGGTTTAAACTTGCTTCCTGTGTCCACGTATTTGCAACCGGGTCATAAATTTCACAACTTGCAAGTGCAGTTGACCCATTGTTTGTTCCTCCGATTATAAGAACTTTCCCGGATTGTAAAAGTATTGAACTATGCCAGTATCTTGCAGTGTTTAAGTTTGCGGCGGCTGACCAATTCGTTCCGTTCCATATTTCACAGCTATTAGTTGCCGTTCCTCCCGTAGTTTGTCCCCCAATTACAAGTATGTTCCCATTAAAAAGCAATACTGCCGAATGTCTTGCCCTCGGTGTGCTCATACCTGTAGCGCTTGACCAGCTTGTTCCGTTGTATATTTCACAACTCGAGACATAACTTCCTGCATTTTCTCCACCGGTTACAAACACATTGGTGCCGTTGGTTAATAAAGTAGCGCTATGGTCGAATCTCGAATCAGTCATATCAGTCGTGTTTGTCCACAATTCCGTGTTTACATCATAAGTTTCGCAGGATTTTAGAGTCCCTGAAGTATTTTTCCCACCCGTAACAAGGACTAATCCGGACGACATTAGAACTGCGGTGTGGTTACTTCTTTCCGTGTTCAAATCCCCGGTAACTTGAATTGTTTTTCTTCTGTAATTGTATAGTTCGCATTTTTTCATCGCTCCGCTTGAGTTTTCTCCGCCGACTATAAGAACGTTTGTGCTGCAGTTACTCGTGTGAACGATAGGCAAAGGCGTTGTTGTGTGAGCGGCTCTTGCATAAGTTAAGGATGGTCTTGCCGTAAATACTCCATCAGACGGGTCGTATATTAAAGAAAACGCAGATGGATTCGATGCGGATCCTTTTCCGCATCCCGCCAATAATACCTTACCCGTCTGTAAAATAAATGCGGAATTATGACTTGCCGCACCAAATGTAGATATCGGTGGAATAAGATTATCGGTTAATGCCCATGTTCCCGATGAATCCGGGTTATAAAGTTCACAGGTAAGTGAAGCAGAAGCTGCTCCTCCATTATCCGGGTCCGAACTTATCATTAGAACTTTTCCTGAAGGTAATAGAACGGATTCCGATATAACTCTTGGTCCGTAAAGCAAGTTTCCGGTATTTGCCCATGTTTTTGCTACCGGGTCGAAAAGCTCACAAGTAACTCCGGCGCTAGTTCCTCCCGCAACCAATACTTTGCTTAATGGCGGCGGTAATAAAATAGCCGTATGGCAAAATCTGCTTTTTGCGGGTATTGGAGCTGTAGTCCATACGCCTGTCGTTGGATTATAAGTGCTGGCAAACGTGTTTTTAATTACAAGAACTTCGCCTGTGGGAAGTAATGTTTCCGTCCCATTATTAATATCGCTAACGTTTCCTGTTGAGGCTACAGCGTCGGTAGAATAATCGTAGAGATAACAAACCGAAGTCCCAATTAGAAGGACTTTGTTGTTTTTAAGTAAAGTGACATTGTTCTTTGTCGCTGCCGTAAAAGAAGTCCCGGATGACCCCCAGCTATCATTTGTCGGGTCATAAAGATGGAGGGCGTTTGCGGGTGCGGTTTGTAGTATTTTGCCGTTAGGGAGCAATATCCCGGCATAATGGTCGGTTAAACCCGAAAGAGTTTTTGCCGTCCATGACCCTGTTGAAGGGTCAAAGACTTCGTATTCTGCAGTCCATTTTACTCCCTCTATTACTACCTTACCGTTTGTAAGAAGGGCTCCACTGTACCCCATAGACCACGTAGCTCTTCTCCCGGTTATACTCCATCTCCCGCCTTCTATCGCAAAACTAAATAAAAACATTAAAGAAGAAATTAATAACAAATTAATAAATTTTCTCATTTCCCCCCCTGCTACGATATTATTCTTTTATTTATTGCGCACGTTAATTATACATATATGTATTCTTATTTATAAAAAGTCAAGCCCAAAAACTTTTGGAATCTATTTCTTTTGAAAATACCCATCTACCCCAATAAATTCGCTCATTTTAGTTCGCTCATTTTTCCCATAAAGGATAACAATCCCTAATCGCTATCGCTCAAGGTTTTGTAATAAGGGGTTTCGCTATGCTTTACCCCTCAACGGTTATCCAGTAAAAGATGGATAACCTGCTCCCCTGCTCTGGCGGGGTATTAAATCCACGCCCTTCGCACTAAGGGGCATCCCCCCTTATTTATAAGGATTCCCAGGGTTATCTTATAAATAAATTATTGACAAACAAGCAATGCAGTATAACCATTAAAGTATGTTCCCGACAAGATATCTATCAGGACAAAAAACTAGTATGGGATACGGATAAATTCTCTGCAGGCGGTTACTTTGAATTACTCAAAAATTAATTTTATTGAAATAATATTTTAATAAGGGGAGGAAAAATGGAAAATACAATTGATGTTGGTAAATATAAGATTCCTCAAAACGGTATAATAAAATTACCAAATTCAAAACTGAAAGTATTAAGCAAATTCCTTAGTAAGGATAAAACAAAATCAATGAGGTATACTGGGGAAAAGGGAATGGACGGTAGTAAATTTTTTGAGGATGATAGACTTACAATAGTATTAGAGGATAATTTTTATTGTCATTTTATAAGCAAGATGACTTTGAAAGAAGCAGAACAATTTAGGAACAATTTAACTAAAGTTATAGAATATAAACAAAAAGGTGGAAAGGGACAGATAGTTATGCCGACACACACAATAACGGAAATAAAAGAAAAAATAAAGAACCAAAAATTAAGTAAAAAGGAAAGCAAGCTCATCCTTTCTTCTTATTCCAAATCTCTGAAAACTGAATAACTAATTTCACAATCATTTCTTACGCTCTTTCAAAATTATAAAAATAATAGACAAGAAAACACAAGCAGTTTAGTATAATAAAAAAGCAACCCAGCAGAGCTGGATAAGTTAGAGTCCCGATAGTGGGATAGCGACCTCTAAGTCAGACAAGCTGACAAGAGTCTGCTATAATGCTTCTACGTTGCAAACTCTAACTAAGGAGGATATATGTCAAAGATGAAATATTTTGTATGGGCTTTTATTATTGCATTTAGTGCTAATGCACAGCCTCGTTCCGGGGAGAATGATGTGGTGTTTCGCGCAATGGGGGAAGAGTTAACCCGCTCTTTGAAAGAACTTAAAGGTGCAAAAGATGCTCCGATTTATTTCTTACAATATACAATAATAGACGAGAAAAACGTATCAATGAGCAGTTCGTATGGCGCACTTAAATATAATAAAACAAGTCATAACAGGTCTTTAACCACAGACGTAAGAGTTGGAAGTAATAAACTTGATAATACGCATGAACTTCGTGGTAACCAGTTTGATTTTGATTATTCGGATTATATACCTAATGTAACTGAAGTCCCTATAGAGGACAATTTGAATGCGATAAAAGCAGTAATATGGAAAGAGACAGACCGTATATATAAAAAAGCACAGGAAAAGCTGATAAAAGTGCAGACAAACCAGGACGTAAAAGTTGCTAAAAAAGACACTTCGGATGATTTTTCTATCGGGACTTCCTGTAAATATATTGGTGAAAAGAAGGAATTACAACTTGATACAACGAGTTGGAAACCGATATTGAAGAAGCTTTCCACAAAGTTTAAACAATACCCGTGGGTATATAGTTGTAATATAAATTTGGGTGGTAAGGCATCAAATAAATACATTGTAAACAACGAGGGAACCATAATACGTGAAGGGTTTGGCAGCTACTCTATTTTTGTGACGGTAGGAACGACTGCAGAGGACGGGATGGATATTTACCTGTACCAGTCTTTTTATGCATCTACTGCGGAGGGGCTTCCGGCAGAAGACGTGATTGCGGGATCCATAGATTCTTTGATAAAGGAACTCCTGATTCTTAAAAATGCTCCTTTAGTTGATCCGTATACCGGCCCGGCGATTTTTGTAAACAAGGCGAGCGGAGTTTTCTTTCATGAAATTTTTGGTCATAGAATTGAAGGGCATCGTCAGAAAAGTGAAGATGAAGGGCAGACATATACCGGTAAAGTTGGACAAGTCGTGTTGCCGGAGTTTTTGTCCGTCTATGATGACCCTACGCAGGAGGAATTCAAAGGAACAAAATTAAACGGGTATTACTTATATGATGATGAAGGCGTGAAATCAGAAAGAGTAAATATAGTAGAGAATGGAGTGTTGAAGAATTTTTTAATGTCACGGTCGCCCGTCAAGGGGTTTAAGCATTCGAACGGGCATGGACGAAGGGAAGCGGGATATAGGATTGTTGCAAGACAGGGAAATTTATTTGTGGAATCTGGGAAACAAATGCCGTTTAATGAGCTTCGCAATACTTTAATAGAAGAGTGCAAGAAACAGGGAAAGCCTTATGGACTTATATTTTATGATATTTCAGGTGGTTTTACGATGACACAAAGATATTCTCCTCAAGCGTTTAAGGTTATTCCGCTTCTGGTAAAGAGAGTGTATACGGACGGGAGGGCGGATGAATTAGTGAGAGGCGTGGATATCGTGGGAACTCCGTTAACATCGTTTAATAAGATAATTGCTGCGGGGAATGACCCTGAAATATTTAACGGGGGGTGTGGAGCGGAGTCGGGTTGGGTTCCGGTTGCATTGATTTCTCCTTCTATACTGGTATCGGAAATAGAGGTGGAGAAAAAAGAAAAATCTCAGGATAAACCACCGCTGTTAAAAGCACCGTTGGATAGCAGCAAAGAAGTAGGTAGTAGAAAGTAGGCAAGGAAACAAGAAACTTATTTTAATTTTTGAGTTAATAAAATTAATAAAAAGTGGAGGGGAAAATGAAGAAACTTACTTTTGTTGTAATGGTTTTTTTGTTTTCGGTTGTGACGGCTTTTGCGGAAGAAACAACAGTCAAAGCCGGAGAATCAGTAATTTTCAGAGCTATGAGTGACGAACTTAATCGTTCTATGACACAACTGAAGATGCAAAACAGGGCTGCTCCTTATTATATTAGTCATATAATAGGGGATACGCGAACGGTTATTATTGAGGCAAATTCAGGAGCAATTATTTCAAGCGATGAATACGGATATAAAAATTTATTTATAAACTTAAGGGTTGGCAGCTATGATCTCGACAACAGTAATTTTGTGAGTGATAGAGATTTCGGATTTATGAAAATGGGCGAAAGGGGAAGTGTTCCAATAGAAGACGACTATGATGCCATCAGATACGAGATATGGTTGCTTACGGATAATGCCTATAAAACAGCACTTGAGAAAATGGCAAAGAAAAAAGCAACCCTTGAAAATCGGCAAATAACGGAAAAATTAGCTGATTTTACAAAATGTAAAGCTACAAGTTGTATAAGCGAAGAAGTAAAACTAAACGTAGATAAAAAACAGTTGGAGTCTTGTGCAAAAAATTTATCCGCTATATTTCACGAGTTTCCAAAAATTCAGTCTGCTAGAGTTGTAATATCATCCGGGGTTACCACAAAATACTTTGTTGATAGCGAAGGCAGTAAACACAGGGATAATAAACCTACAACGTATGTTGAGGTGTCTGCGAATACTCAAACCACGGAAGGGGTGCCGATAAATGATAAAATAGGTTTTTACGGAGAGAAGGTTAGTGATTTGCCCGATGAGAATACGATTAAAGCGAAGGTGAAAAATTTTGCCGCCGAATTGTCGCAAAAAGTGGGATTAAAAAAAGATGAGGAATATTCTGGACCTGTGTTGTTTGAGGGAGAAGCATCTGCATTATTGTTTTATCAAATAGTCGGCAAGGGAGTATCCAATTCCCGGACTCTGCTTTTTGAAAACGATAGGTTAGGCAAATCGTTTCCGCGCGAAGGCGGGTTTTTAAGCGGCAAGCTGAACCAGATAATACTGCCTGTATCTTTTAATATATATGATGACCCTGCGATGAAGGAATATAAAGGGAAAACGCTTATCGGGGGGTATGTAGTGGATGATGAGGGGGTTCCCGGAGAGAAAATAACACTTGTAGAGAATGGGAAACTTCTAACTTTGCCGATAGGCAGAGCTCCCACAAAAGATTTGAAAGTTTCCAATGGGCATGGAAGATCACAGGGGTGGGAAGCGCCGGTTGGGAGAGTCAGTAATATGATAGTAGAAAGTAAAGATGGGCAAGGTAATATAAAGGAAAAATATATCCAATTACTGAAAGACCGGAATCTTAAATATGGAATAGTGATTACGAGACTGAAAGGATATGGCAAGGAGGATAGTGACGGGTCAACATTTTACTTCGGTGGAGAGAAAAAACAGGAGAGTTTGCTTCCCAATCCAGTATCAGCTTATAGATTATACGCAGACGGGCATAGCGAAATTGTCAAAGGGATGGAGTTTGAAAACCTGACTTATAAGTTGTTGAAAGATATTATAATTGTTGGAGAAGAGAATACTGCTCATAATTTTATTATCAGAAATCAATCCGGGCAAAGTGTCTGTATGTCTGTGATATCGCCCTCGATAGTGGTTGATGATTTGGAACTTAACCCGTCGGAAGGGAAATCGGTAAAGTTTCCGGTAGTTTCACAGCCTGTGTGGAAGTGAACAACTTTTGAACCTAATAACAGAAAAAGCCCTTCGGAGATTTTTCGAAGGGCTTTTGATTTAACAAATAACTTTTACTTCATAACAATACATTTGGTGGTGGCAGTTCCCGTATTGCATATAAGTTTCACAAGGTAAATTCCCGTTGGGAAATTAAATTCAAGCGTATGATTACCTGCCTTTTTGTTTTCCGAATCTACTACACTTACAACTCTCCCGGTTATATCGTATATTCTAAAGGAAACATTACTTTCTTTTGCAAGTGTATAGGCTATCTCTTTTTTGGCTATATTATAAGAACAGGATAGCGCTTTTTTCTGTTCGGCTTCCTTTATTCCGGCAGGGTGTTCTTCGTATTCAACCCATATTGTATCTACAATTGCTACCCCTCCGGCATTGCAAAGCGAATCATCAACTTCTATACGATATTGAAAGTATTGTGTATGGGGGAAACTTATAAGACTGTCTCCCGAATATCTCATTGGCGAACTCCAAGGAGATGCCTCGACATCCGGTATTGATAATCCGCATCTAACCCTGTATGTCATAGTATAACCGTCAGGTACGCAATCATGCCACCCGAATCTAAGCCAGAGGACATTTTTGGAAACATCAAGTATTGACGATTCAAGCCAGGCATGGTCTTCATATCCCTTTGCCATCAGATTTTTCCAGAACGCAAATTTGCCCTTGTCCGTATAAAGAATGTCCATTGCTTTGTCAGATACTTCACCACAAGGGCCATTTCCCATATTGCACCCGTATACCCAATGACAATCCGAAGCATTTCCTAAAAAATGTTCCTTGAAACTTCCGTCGCTAACCTGTTCAAACCAGCCAATCGCTTGATACCCTCCAATTATATCTACCCTGTCACTCATATCTATATCTACTGCCATTCCACCATCACCATATTTACTTATGCCGCTGGTAACGGGATGATATGTAAAATTGCTTCCTGTCCCGTTATTCTCCAACCAGAAAAAATCACCACTCTGGGCGCTGACTCCGATATCCATAAAACCGTCTGCATTTATATCACTTGGCCAGCTGCCATCAAGTTTAACGCTGTTATACCTGTAAACAAGGTTGAAATTTCCCGCCCCGTCATTCAAGTATACTCTTATGTTCTTGGCGTTAAACGCAGATGTCTGGATATCAAGAAACCCGTCGTTATCGAAATCCGCAAGATTCGTTCTCCACGTAGTATCGGCGTTGGCAAGTTTTGAACTTGTAAAGTTCATACTGCTGTTGTTTTTGAAGATGTAAACCGTCCCTTCCCATTTGTTGGTGGAGATGTTACTGCCTTTTTGCGCCACGATATCAATGTCTCCATCGTTGTCAATATCGGCGGCTCTTGCAAAATACCATCCCCCGGATGTTAGTTTATGCTGGGTAAACACCATATTGTTGTTGTCAAACCAGAATAAACCTTCGTCTCCGGACACCACAATGTCGCTGTCCCCGTCAATATCCAGATCATAAGGCCAGATGGTCCCATGACTTCCAATGGTAAGAGTGGTATCTATTATATGTTTAGCAAACGCAAACGAATCCTGTTGTTCATACCATACAACAAAATCCGAGAATACTGCAACCAAATCGTAATCCCCGTCTAAATCCATATCTCCCGGCATAATTACGTTATGTCCGCCAATCAGGGCGTTTGTATCTATGGTATATAACTTCCAATTAGACGTATCAATTCCATAGGGTTTAAGAGAAATTTGGTTAGGAAGACTGTAAACAATGTTGGAACAAGTGTCAAAATCGTTATCCCAGGTAACAAGGGAAACATTCTCTCCGGGGCCACTATACCAGTTTGTCTGAGTTTCTATAGTAGCTCCAAGATACCAGAGAAGGAGAAGAATTATTGCGTTTGTCATGTTGACCACCCCCTTTTTCACTTTAGTTATATAGCAATATCCGTGTCATTAGTTCGAAATAACGGCTAACCAATTGTTTTTTATGAAGTTACGTTGTTTTGGAAAATTGTTCGGTATGTCCTTAAATGAGGCGTATTTACCACACTGTGGAGGTATTGATACGTAAAATTGTTATAAATAAAGGGGCGTAAGTGAATTGGGGTGTTTTTGCCCTATCTTTATGAGGGGTGTTCCGTTTCGGGCAATATAGGTTTTGATATTGGCAATGAAATTGTAAATGTAGTTCCTTCTTTGAGTTTACTTTGAACGTCAATAAAACCATTATGATTGTAAACGGTGTTCCTGCACATAAATAAGCCTAATCCCGTGCCCGAAGGTTTGTTTGTGAAGAACGGCTCAAATATATTAACGATATCTTTTTCCGGTATCCCTTCCCCGCTATCCTGGAATCTTATTTTGATAAGTTTTGGCATAAATATTGTTATGATTGTTAATGTTCCGCCTTTTGGCATTGCTTGCTGGGCGTTTATGACCATATTTATAATTAGTTCTTTTAATTGCTGTACGTCTCCCATTATTTTAGGGCAGGGGTTCAATTCTTTTATAATGCGTACCTTGTGTTTTGTTAGTTCCCCTTCTACGATAAAAAGCGCATCTTTTATTATCTGGTTAATGTCTGCGGAAACGAATTGAGTTTTGTGAGGTCTTGAAAAGGCAAGAAGGTGTTGAACGATTTCTTTCGAACGCTGGCACTGTTCTTCTATGGCCGTGATTCTTTTTAAGAGGGTTTGTTTGCGCATCTCTGCTTTTTTGTTAATATCGTCCAGTATCATTTGCGAATAAGTTAGAATAGTTGATAGGGGTGTATTGAGTTGGTGGGCAATGCCGGAGGAGAATTGTCCTATGGTTACCATTTTCTCGGACTGAACCAACCTTTTTTCCAGTATTTCCATCTCTTTTATGTTTCGCACAATGCTTATTACCCCTATGACTTTTCTTTTTTCGTCTCTCATTGAAACACTGCTGAAACTTACCGGGATTTTTTCCCCGTCTTTTGCAATACATATTGTATTTGAATCTTTGATTATGTCTTTTATAAAAAGCGGCTCGTAAAATTCCCTGCTCTCAAATAAAATATCTACAGGCTTTCCAACGATATCTTCTTCTTTATAACCAAATAAGTTTCCGTCTATCATTTTGATTTTTCTGTTAATGTCTACCATAATGATAGTTTCTACGGCGTTTCTGATAACATCATTAAAATAACTTTTAATTTCGCTCATCTTTATTATTTACATAAAATCTTTATGATTAATATTATATTCTTTTAATTTTTGGCTAAAATTTTTACGGTCCATCCCGGATTGTTCCGCGGAGTGACTTACGTTCCCTTTATTATTTCTTAGAATTTCTATAAAGTATTTTTTTTCAAAAGTTTCAACTACTTCTCTTTTTGCGTCTTTAAAACTTGAGCTTTTGTTTAAGAGCATTGGTATGCAGCTTGAAAAATCCTCAGGAGTAAGCACAATTCCGTCCCTGCTTGCAACTACTCTTGCGATTACATTTTCCATTTCCCGAACATTACCGGGCCAGTTATAAGAAAGCAAAAGATTAAGCGTATCTCTGGATACTTCCTTAAAAGCTTTACCAAGAACTTTATTATACTTATTTAAAAAGTGACTGATGAACAAAGGGATATCTTCTTTTCTTTCCCGTAATGGCGGCAGGAATATTTTATAAACGTTTAATCTGTAAAACAAATCTTCCCTGAAAGTTCCTTTTTTTACGCATTCTTCAAGACTTTTGTTTGTGGATACTATTATTCGTGTGTCTACTTTTGTAGTATTAGAATCTCCTACTTTTATAAATTCTTTTTTTTCTATTACGCGGAGAAGTTGTGCCTGCACGTTTTTATTGAGTTCGGAAATTTCATCAAGCAATAAAGTTCCGCCGTCGGCGGCTTCAAAAAGTCCTTTTTTGTCTCTGATTGCTCCGGTAAATGAGCCTTTGGTATGCCCAAATAGTTCCGTCTCAAGCAGTGTATCCGTAAAAGTGGCGCAATTCGTGCGGATAAACGGTCCCTTTGCGCGAATGCTTTTGTAATGAATGGCAGATGCGACGAGTTCTTTGCCGACTCCGCTTTCTCCTTCAATCAAAACGGTCAAGTCCGTATTGGCGGTATTGCGGATAAGCTCGTACACTTTTTGCATTTTTGGGCTTTTCCCGATTAAAGATTCTATCCCTTCTACGATTTCCAATCTTTTATGAAGTTCCCTGTTCTCTTCTATAATAGCTCTGTGATGGAGAGCATTCCGGACGGTTAGCTTTGTTTCCTCTATATTGCAGGGTTTTGTAAGATAATCAAAAGCGCCTACTTTCATTGCTTCTACGGCTGATTCAACCGTGCCAAACCCGGTGAGGATTATTACTTCTATGTCGGGATTGTGTTTTTTAATGTTCTTCAAGACTTCCAATCCATCCATTTTGGGCATTTTCAGGTCAACGATTATCAGGTGGAAGTTACCCCTGTCTATTAACTCCATTGCTTTTATTCCGTCATCGGCAATGTTAACGTCGTATCCCTCGTCCAACAGGAGGTCGCTTAAACACTGGCACCAGTATTTATCGTCGTCAACGACCAGAATCCTTGCTTTTGTTATCATAGGCTTTTTTAACTTAAATCTTTCTTTTTATTATATATAGTGTATATTATGTATTTTTGCAAGTTGTTTTTCTTTCTTCTTGATTTTTAGTTTGTGAAACAAGCAAATATTTCTTAAAAAATAATTGTAATTAAGAGCCTTTTTACTAATCCGTTTTGTTTATTTTTCCTGATTTTAGTTTCAAGTCAGCACAAATATGTCACAGGATTTTTTGACTGAGTTTGAAGAGACACTGTAAAAATAACTAATTTTGGAAGAAGTGTCCAAAAATGGGAAGAAATATAGATATTTGCCCAACAAGGTTGGATAAGTTGGACTCCCGCAAAGCGGGATAGGAATTCCTAATCCCGCTGTGGCGGGAAAGGACTTCTTATAATCCCGCCAGTGCGGGAAAGTCCAACTAACAAAGGCTTTTTTCTTGATAAGAGTAAGAATAGGGAATGCAATATAGTGTTATAATTTACTAAAATAAGTATGACTAAAGACTTATTGACAAACACTGAAAATGAAAACATTAATAGAGTTAATAATAATATGTTGTTAATGACCAATAACTTAATAACCTAATTACTTAATGACTCAATGACCCAATTACCTAATTACTTAAGAATAGGGGGAATTATGGGAAAGATATTATTTTTATTAATAGGATTTATTTTACCTTTACAGATTTTCGGACAGGTATGGGTAGCGAGGTATGATGGTTCAGCACATAAAGGAGATGGTGCATTTGCAATTGCAGTGGATGATAGTGGAAATGTGTATGTAGCCGGAGCGAGCGGGGATACTTTTGCTTACCCGGATTACTTGACAATAAAATATAACAGTGTGGGAGATACTGTATGGGTTAGAAAATATGATGGACCAAACAATACTGGCGATTGTGTTTATGCAATTACTGTTGATAAAATTGGGAACGTTTATGTGACAGGAAGAAGTTGTGGAATCGGGACTGATTATGATTATGCGACTATAAAATATAATAGTGCAGGAGACACAGTATGGCTTAGAAGGTATGATTCAGGGGGAGGTACAGGATATAAAACTGATGAAGCAAGCGCGATAGATGTAGATGATAGCGGAAATGTTTACGTAACAGGACGTGGTTCTTTTGGATATCAAACGATAAAATATGACAGTTTAGGAGTAGAGAAATGGGTTGGTAAATACATTGGAACTAGTGGAGAACAATGGGGATACGCTATAACAGTAGATAACAATGGGAATGTATATGTAACGGGAGAAAGTGGCTATACTGACTATGCAACAATAAAATATAATAGTTTGGGAGATACAGTATGGGTTAGAACTTATAATGGAACAGGAAAAGGTTATAAAAACTCAAAAGAATATGGGCATACTAAGACAAAAGGACTTCCATGGGGAGGAGGTGGGATAGGAATAGCGGTGGACATTAACGGAAATGTGTATGTAACAGGATGTATTACGACAGGAGTGTACCCCTATACTGATTATGCAACAATAAAATATAACAGTGTGGGAGATACGATGTGGACCCGAAAATATCATGGCCCGGACAGTACCAGTAAAGACGAAGCAACGGCGCTTGCTATAGACGATAACGGGAATGTGTACGTAACAGGAAAAAGCTATAATTCAGGGACTTATTATGATTATGCGACAATAAAATATAATAGTGCAGGGGATACAATGTGGGTTAGAAAATATGATGGTCCATCTCGTAGGGGAGATGCTGCATATGCAATTGCATTGGACAATATTGGGAATGTGTATGTAACCGGCGCCAGCTTTGATACAGTTACAGACACTGACTATGCAACGATAAAATATAACAGTTCAGGAGGCGAAGAGTGGGCACAAAGATATAATGGACCCGGGAGTGGTGACGATAACGCATACTCAATCGCACTTGATAATAAGGGATATGTATATGTAACAGGAAGTAGTTATGGTTCTTCTTCCGGAGATGACTGTACGACGATAAAATATTCGTGTGTAGGAGTAGAGGAATCAAATATGAAAAATCAAATATCAAAAATGGAAATCATAAAAAATAAGATTTATTTGTTTGTCCCGAACACAATGGAAGCAAATATAAAACTTTATGATTTGTGCGGCAGATTGAAAGAAGTTATTTATACTGGCACATTAAGTAAAGGCAATTATACATTCACTCCTAACATCCATAAGAGCGGTATTTATTTTGTAAAATTGACGGCAGTTTGTCATTCTGAGCGTAGCGAAGAATCTAGTATAGTAACAGAAACGAAGAAGATGATAATGATAAAATAATACAGTAGAAAGAGAAAGAAACCCAGCTGAGCTGGATAATATAGACTAATGTTTCTACGGGACAAAGTCTATATAACAAAAAAGTTATTACTAATAAAGTAAAGAGAAAATGGAGGTATGAGATGAGGAAACTTTTAGCAGGTTTGATTCTGTTTGTTTCTATCTTACCGATTGGGAGACAAACGGTTTTACAGGCAGCGGTAATAGATAAAAACTCACCGTGGGGAGTGGTATAATAATATTATAATTTACTAAGATAATTATGACTAAAGACTTATTGACAAAGAATAAATGTGAAAGCATTAATAGAGTTAGTAATAAGAATAAAAATAATAATGCAACAGTGATTGCCTGCCTGCGGTAGGCAGGGAAGAGATTTAAAGAGACTTTTTTCTCTCTTGTTGCCCTTGTTTATGGGTAAATTCTCTTTAAATCCCTGTTATAGCTTGTTTATATAATGAACTTATAGTTTTACAAAAGGAGAGAGATGAAGAAAATACTAATTTTAATAGGATTTATATTACCAATACAGATTTTTGGACAGGTATGGGTGGCGAGGTATAACGGGTCAGTTAGTAGTCCGGGAGCTTATGACGTTGCGTATGCAATGGCAGTAGATGACAGTGGGTATATATATGTAACGGGAGAGAGTTGTGATGACTATATGACAATAAAATATAACAGTTCAGGGGATACTGTATGGGTCAGGAAATATAATGGACAGGATAATAGTGATGACCAAGCTCTTGCAATTGCAGTGGATAAAAGCAGAAACGTATATATAACGGGAATGAGTTATGGAAATGGGACTTATTATGACTATGCGACGGTAAAATATAATAGTACAGGTGATGAAGTGTGGGTTAGAAGATATGATTCAGGGGGGGGGGCAGGAGGTATATATGATGTAGGACGAGCACTTGCATTAGACAGTATCGGAAATGTATATGTAACAGGAACCAGTAATGGGAATGGTGGGTATACAACAATAAAATATGACAGTTCAGGAAATACAATGTGGAATAGGAAATATAGTGGGAGTAATGAGGTAAATGCGATTGCAGTTGATAAAGGGGGGAATGCTTATGTAACAGGAACGAGTGTTGGTTCGGGAAATATTAATGACTATGCAATCATAAAATACAACAGCACAGGGGATACACTATGGGTCAGAAGATATCGCAAATCTGGATATATAGATAATGAGGCAAATGCAATTGTAGTTGATAATAGTGGAAATGTTTATGTAACGGGAGTAAGTTCAAAATCTTTTTCTTCGGATACTATTTCAGAGTATGCGACGATAAAATACAATAGTTCGGGAGATACGGTATGGGTTAGGACATATAGTGGAACATCAAAGAAGAATTATGATGATGTAAAAGTATCTTCTACATATAAGGAAATAATCGCGATTGCCCCGAACAGGGTAAAGACAAATAAAAATCTTTTTGGACAGAGGGGTGCAACAGCACTTGCAATAGATAGTGATGGAAATGTTTATGTAACGGGAAGAAGTTATGCTTCGGCGACTAATTATGACTATGCAACGATAAAATATAACAGTTCAGGAGATACAATGTGGGTTAGAAGATATAATGGGACAGGTGATAGTATTGATGTAGCGAGAGGAATTGTATTGGATAACGATGGAAATGTTTATGTAACTGGGAATAGTTGGGGAGTAGGGAGTGCGTACGGAGAAGATTATGCGACGATAAAATATAACAGTTCAGGAAGTGAAGAGTGGGTACAGAGATATAATGGACCTGCAAATATGGTGGATAATGCATATTCAATAGCAGTGGATAACAAAGGGTATGTGTATGTAACGGGAGGCAGTGAGGATTATAATTATGATTATACAACGATAAAATATTCAACAGTAGGAATAGAGGAACCATTAACTTTGGATTTTGGATTGGGGATTTGGGAATTAAAAGCATTTCCTAATCCATTTATTGGGAACACCGTTATTAGTTATTCGGGTATTAGTTATTTGGGGAACAAATCTACTAATAATTCGTCTTCCGCCAAGGGAACGGCGGACAAACAGGCGAAAATACAGATTTATGATATTGCGGGGAAATTGGTTAAGTCTTTACCAATGACTCAATTACCTAATGACCAAATGACCAGTATCACATGGGATGGGAAAGATAATAATGGCAGAATAACGAAGAGTGGGATTTATTTTGTAAAACTTGTAACTGATAATTATAGAGAAACAAAAAAATTATTACTAATAAAGTAAAGAGAAGTAATAAAGTAGTTGTCCCTGACTGCTAACAGCTTATGTTAGGGAAAAGGCTTATATTTACTTGCTATTCCACCCCACAAAAAAATAAAAAAATTTTTCCCTTGACGAATGAATATTACACAATATGTTGTGACATCCTTATATAATAATACAAGATTTAGTATCCTATGTTTGGTAGGGGGCAATATGTTGACTAAAGTAAAAAAACGGGACGGGAAAGTCGTTTCCTTCGATAAAACCCTTATAATAGAAGCAATATTCAAAGCCACACAAGCCGTTGGTAAGCCGGATCGTGAGCTTGCGGAAAGTTTCTCAACAAAAATCGTTGAATTGTTGGAATCCATAATTCATAGACGTACGCCAAGCGTAGAAGAAGTGCAGGATGTCGTTGAAAAAGTCCTGATGAGCGAAGGAGCAACGGAAATAGCAAAAGCTTACATTCTCTACAGGGAAGAACATGCGAGAATCAGAAGAGCAAGAGAAGTATTTGTAGACGTAAGCAAAACCATAAATGACTATCTTGACGCATCTGACTGGCGTACCAAAGAAAATGCAAATGCCGATTTCTCTTTCTCCGGGCTTATGATGCACGCCGCGGGTTCGGTAATTGCAAATTATGTGCTGGATTCGTTATATTCTAAAGAAGTCTCCAATGCCCACCGTGACGGCGAATTGCACATACACGACCTTTCTATGGGAATTGCGGGATATTGCGCGGGGTGGAATTTACGAACTCTTCTCGCAGAAGGCTTTAACGGCGTCCCCCGGAAAGTAGAAGCTTGCGCGCCACGGCATTTTGAAACTGCGCTCGGGCAGATAGTTAATTTCCTGGGCACGTTACAAAACGAATGGGCAGGCGCTATGGCGTTTAACTCGTTTGATACGTATCTTGCGCCTTTCGTAAGAAAAGATAACCTTGATTATGCACAGGTAAAACAAGGCATTCAGAGATTCATATTCTCGTTAAACGTGGCTTCAAGATGGGGCGGACAGACTCCTTTTACAAATCTTACATTTGACTGGACTGTTCCGGAAGACCTGAAAGCGGAAAAAGTAACGGTAAACGGGGAATACCAATCGAACTATGGTGTATATGCGGATTTTCAGCCGGAATTGGATTTAATTAACAGAGCGTTTATTGAAGTAATGATGGAAGGGGATGACAAAGGAAGGATATTTACTTTCCCTATTCCTACATATAATCTAACTAAAAATTTTAATTGGGATGCTCCGAATGCCCAGCTTTTATTTAAAATGACCGGTAAATATGGTTTGCCTTATTTTGCAAACTTTATAAATTCAGACCTTGAACCGTCGGACGTTCGTTCTATGTGTTGCCATCTAAGATTGGATTTGGCGGAACTCAGACAAAATATAACGGGTGGATTATTCGGTTCATCCGAATCTACAGGCTCGGTCGGTGTAGTTACAATAAACTTGCCGCGTATAGGTTATATTTCAAAGAGTGACGTGGAATTTTTTGAACACCTTGAAAGGCTTATGGAACTTGCAAAAATCTCGCTTGAAACGAAACGTAAAATCGTAACCCGTAATATTGATGCAGGGCTTTTCCCTTATACTAAAAGGTATCTCGGGACACTCAAAAATCATTTTTCAACGATAGGACTTGTAGGAATGAACGAGGCTTGTCTTAACCTTTTTGGGAAAAATATTGCTACTCCCGAGGGAATGGAATTTTCCAAGAGAGTATTGGACTTTATGTTGGGAAAGATAAGGGAATTCCAGCAGGAAACCCAGAATATCTATAATTTGGAAGCGACTCCTGCAGAAGGAGTATCTTATAGAGTGGCGAAAATAGACAAAAAAAGATTCCCGGATATTATAACGGGAGGTAACGGAGTTCCATTCTATACGAATTCAACTCTTTTGCCTGTCGGTTACACGGATGATATTTTTAAAGCTTTTGAATTACAGGAAGGTTTGCAAACGAAATATACCGGCGGAACCGTGTTACACGGCTTTATCGGCGAGGAAATAAATTCCCCGGAACTATGCGCATTGCTTGTTCGTAAATTGGCAGAAAGATTCCGTATTCCTTACTTTACGATTACTCCTACTTTTAGTATATGCCCGGAACACGGTTATATATCAGGGGAACATTTTAATTGTCCTCAATGTAATGCCGTTACGGAAGTTTATTCGAGAGTCGTCGGGTATTACAGACCTGTAGCAAACTGGAACGAAGGGAAAAGACACGAATTTTCGGAAAGACTGGAATACAAAGTATAGTTAAAAAACCTTTTGTTATCCGGTATTTCAATAATAGAGAAATAGTTTTAAAAAATGTGGGGCATAGCTTTATTTATATTTTTAAGTAACTCAAGCTTGTCTTATACATTAAAGCAGGGCGACACCTTCCCAACCGTTCTAAAATCCATAAGCATTTCCGACAGTACTGCAAATAAAATAACTTCCGTTATCAGGAGCAAATTAGACTTAAGAAGATGCCGCGCAGGAGACAAATTATTGGTTACCAAAAGAGAAAACAATTTCATTGAACTTAGATACGAAGCCAATAAAAAGACAATTATCGTAGATAGTTTATTTCAGGTCAGTGAGTTAGAGATAAGAAAAGAATTTGTATGTCTTGAAGGGGCGATAGATAACGGCTCGTTGTGGGATGCCGTGATAAAAGCAGGGGGGACTCCGAATTTAATATATATAATGGCGGATGAAATATTCTCTTCGGATATTGACTTTAACGTTGAAACCCGAAACGGAGACAAATTCAAATTAATTGCAATCGCCGAGTATTCGGGAAGCAGATTTATAGGTTATAACAGGGTATTATCCGCTACTTATACATCAGGTAAAGATGAATATACCGGAATATATTATGATAAAGCGTCGAATTCGGGTTATTATAGTCTTGATGGGAAATCTCTTAGAAAACTATTTTTACGTTCGCCGGTTAGTTACCAGCGAATTTCTTCGGGATTTACCAAAGCGCGTTTTCACCCGGTCTTAAGAAAATGGATGCCCCATTTAGGCATAGATTATGTAGCGCCTATGGGAACGCCTATCAGGACAATAGGAGACGGTGTTGTTGTTTTTGCAGGCTGGAAGGGAGGTTTTGGAAAACATATAATAATCCAACACAGCCAGGGATTTAAATCTTACTACGGACATCTTTCAAGCATAATAACGAAAAAAGGAAAGTTCGTCCAACAAGGAGATTTGATAGGAAAACTTGGCTCCACGGGTATGTCAACGGGGGCGCATCTTGATTTCAGGTTACAAAAATACGGACAGTTTGTGAACCCTATAAAAATAATTCCACCTCCGGTTATGCCGTTGTACGGGAAAAACTTGGAGGAATATAAAAATTATACAAATAAATTAACGATTCTTTCTGATGTAGTAAAAAATATTAATAAGATTCCTGTAGTAGACCTAGTAGAACATTCAGGGAAGTAATATAATATAAAATCCTGCTTAGTAACTAATAAATAAGGGTAGGTGGGAGCACGTGCTCTCATCTACCCGATTCTTTAAAGAATATAAATTCTATTTTATCAGAATTAGTTTTTTAGTTGCTCTGAAATTTTCCGTAGAAAGGGTTACGAAGTAAATACCGGAAGTAAACTTTTTTGTATCAACGTTTATATTATAGATGCCGGAATCTTTTATCTCATCAATAATGGAAGTTGTTAATCTGCCTGTTGCGTCATAAAGTTTAATAGTTACGTTGCTTTTATTTGGGGTTTCATACCAGATAGTCGTTATTTGAGAAATCGGGTTGCTTCGAAGTTCCAGCCCGGAATTTTTTGTTTTACGTTCTGCATTTGATTCTTCTTTTCCTGCTATGCATCCTTCATACCATTTAGTTGGTATGGCATTTACAATTGCCCATAACATACAGTGTCCTGAATCAGCAATTAGAGGATGAACATTGGTATTGGTTTCGCTCCAGGAGTCACTATAAGGCATATACAAGGCTTCGCCTCCTCCGTTAGATTGCCAGTTTCCTCCCGGTATTCTCAATAAGGAAATTATAGGATGATCGCTTGATACTATATGACAATGGTTCCCGCCATCTGCTTCAGTTACTCCCCTGAATAATGTTCCCTGTATATTCATAGGGTTAGAGATATGAGTTACTGATTTATAATTGGTAATAGTTGATTGCCATTCGGGGACATATCCGAGTCCAATGTCATACTCCTCTATAGAGTTTAGGAAATTACTGCCTGAACTTTTTCCTCCTATCGAAATAACATAGGGCTTTAATTCGGGTATATTGCAACATCCTTGCATTGCCCTTGCCGTATTCAAAGGTTTGGTCTGTTGCCAGGTGGGGGAGAAAGTTAAAGACAGAAGCGGGTCGTATAATTCACACGAAGATAAATAATTTGTTCCGTCGTAACCTCCCATAGTTAAAACAAGTCCTGAATATATAAGTATAGAGTTATGCATATATCTTGCGGTATTTAATGTTTGTGTAGCGCTCCATATTCCGGTTGCCGGGTCGTATATTTCACAGGAAGATAAAGCCGTTCCCGAATTATTTTTCCCGCCTATAGCAAGAACTTTTCCGGATTGTAAAAGTATAGTATTGTGTAGAGACCTTGGCGTCGTAAGACTTCCGGTACTTGTCCAGTTGCCGGATGTCGGGTTATATATTTCACAAGTTCCCGTGGTAACTCCTGCCGAAATGCGTCCTCCTGTTACAAGAACCCTTCCATCAAGCAGTAATGCGCAGGTATGTTCCGTTCTTGGATTTGTCATAGAGTTGGCGGCTGACCATATCCCGGTGTTGTTGTTATATGTTTCACAGGAAGACAAAACGCCTGATGTGTTTTCTCCCCCGGTAATGAAAACTTTGCCGTTCTTTAATAAAGTAGCGGTATGATTAAATCTTGATGTAATCATATCTCCTGTAGATGTCCAACTGCAAACGCCTGCATTTACAACATATAATTCGCAGGACTTTAACGCTCCGCCTGTATTTTTCCCACCACCAATCAAAACAGTTCCATTGGCTAACAAGTTAGCCGTATGATATGCTCTTTCTGTATTAAGCGGGACTGTAGAAGCTACTCTTTCTTCTGCATAATTGTATAATTCACAGGAATTAATAAAACTAAGACTGTTCTCCCCGCCTACTATCAGGACATTTGTTGAACAATTAGTTGTATGAGTTATGGGTAATGGGGTGATTGTATGTCCGGCTCGCGCATAGGACAGGGAAGGTTTATTTCCCCATACGGACATCATAGTGTCGTAAACTTCAGCCGTATTTGTAATATCTATGGAACTTGTTACTTTACCTGCTATTGCGAGAACTTTGCCTGTGTATAATAAAGGCGCGCTGAAATGGGAGCGTTTATAATTCATATTCTCGACAGATGTCCATACTCCTGAAGCAGGGTCATACAATTCGCAAGTTTCATTAACCTGTCCACCTATCATCATTGGTTTTCCCATAGGTAACATTGTCATAGCAGGAACGCCTCTGGAGGCACTACTTAGATTTCCTGTAGCAGCCCATGTGTGAGTCCCGGGATCAAATAATTGAGATTGTGCGCCCGGTCCGGCAACAAGAACATAGTTCCAAGGGGTAGGAAGTCTTATTCCACAACCTCCATAACTGCCATAGGTTGCATTAGGCATATTTGACCATACTCCTGATGATGGATTATAGAGTTCAGTATTTTGAGGATAAGCTCCTCCCCCGATAACAAGAGCTTCTCCCGTATGAAGTAGCACTTCTATAGTTCTATCTCCCTGAAGAACACTGGTAGAACCGGTAAGAGATAAGCTATTACTCTGGTAATCATATAATGAAGTTCTTGTATATGGAGTAGCGCAATCATATCCTGTGATGAGAACTTTTCCGTTATTTAGTAAAGTGGAAGCGGATTTCTCATAGTAAGAGATACTTGGACCGGCAGCCCATGTATTTGTTGTCGGGTCATAAACCTGGCTTGCTATTGCTGCCACACTATCAGGTGGTACGAACCATACTTTTCCATTTGGCAATAAGATAGTTGCAGGATGTCCGCCATTGGCACCTGTTATATTGCCTTGTGTCCATTTTCCGGTAGCAGGGTCAAAAGTTTCAAATGTTGAACCGCTCTCGGATCCGAATACCAGGATTTTTCCATCCGTAAGAATAACACACCCAAAACCTGCCCGCACACTATTTAAATCATTTGTTCTTGTCCATTTGCCTGCAAATAAATTACTGAAAATAAAGATACTTAATAATATGAATATTTTTAATGTTTTCATTGCTCTCCCTCCTGTCATATAAAGGTTTCAGACTTAATGATAAAATTTGAGAATAAAACTAGCATATACTACATGGGGAACTCTCAACTCACTATATATTTTATTAATCCTAGTAACTACCGGCTATTATCTATCTCACAATAGTTATTCTTTTAGTTATGACAGGAGTATTTTCAGATTTAAGCGATAAGAAATAAGTTCCGTTTGGTTTTCCGTTGGTATTCCATAGTGCTTTATAGACACCCGTTTCATAATAATCATTCCCAATGATATTAATTACTCTTCCCGTTATATCCAGAATCTCCAATTTTATTTTACCCTTGTTGACTATCCCAAAAGTTATATCAACCGAGTTTTTATTAACAACAGAAGGTGTTTTTAACCAATTGTTTTGTGTTATAGAAGTTTTTTCTTCTACACTGGCTATGCAATGGTTTAGATATGCAAATACCCAGCCGCTAGTATTGGTTGCTTCAGTAACTACTATATCCGGGCAGGTATCGCCATCAAGGTATGTTACAAAAGGTAAATCAAACAATCTATATTGAGTGTCAATAGAATTCATAGTAAAAGTTCCATTTCCATTATTGTGGTACCATCTAATCCAATAATTCCGTCCGCAAGCTACTATATCCATATTACCATCAGGTTCAAAATCGCCGATATCAATTCCATCGATATTACTTGCCATATTGTCTATAGCGTTTCTTGTAAAAGAAGTGCCGTCATTATTTTTATACCAGTAAAGAACCCCATTGTAACTACTACTGCCGACAATATCTATTTTATTATCGTTGTCGAAATCCGCACATCTTACGCCTCCGCCTCCCGGGGGGTCACCTAAATTGCGTCCCAAATTAGCTTCGATTACCACTTGAGAAAATCCTTCCGCTCCATTATTTTTGTATAGAATAATTCTTGCTGAAGCCGATACATCTTGCCCGGAAAAGAATTCTTCGGATGCTACAATATCTAAATGATTATCATTATCAACATTATCAAAAGCATCTACTTTCCATGCGTCAGCGGTAGCTATAAAGTTTTTTGTGAAACTCATCCCACCGTTATTTCTATACCAGTAAACGCCCGATTCAAATATGGCGGATGTTCGTGGAGCGCTTGCAGCTACAATAATATCAAGCAATCCATCATTATTTACATCTACTAGCCTTGTTTGTCTTAACCTTGCTTTAACACTGTCCAACTTAGTCGTTGTAAAAGTTCCATTACCATTATTTTTATGAATAGCAAGAAAACTCCAAGCGATGGAATCAGACTTTACAAATGAAGATACCGCATCTATCCAGTTATCCGCATCAAGTTGCCCGGCAGATACTTCGGTGCAAGTCCTATCAGAGCTGTATATAGTATTTTTGGGACCCCATGTTGTTCCTAAGCTATTATTTGAGTACCAAACCACGTCTTTATTCCCTGCGGTTGTGGCAAACGCATCGTAAGCCCATGGAGGATTATCGTTTCGAACGTCACCAGCCCAGTCTCCATGTGGCGTTAACAATACGCTATCTATGGTATATCTATAAAAAGTTACGACTCTCTGCCCGTATGTTAAATTGCATAAAAATAAAGACAAAAATAACAATACAAAACATTTTTTCATAATTCCTCCTACCTTAATTAAATTCCCTTATTCCACTGAAGCTTATAATTAGCTATTATTTTGTCAATAATTTTTATCTAATTAACGTTATTCTTTTTGTGACAATGGGACAATTTTCAGCTTTTAACGATAAAAAATAAGTCCCATTTGGTTTTTCATTAGTATTCCATAATGTTTTATAACTTCCCTTATCGTAATTAGCATCATTAATAACATCAATTACTCTTCCTGTTATATCTAACACTTCCAATTTTACTCTGCTCTTATTTTCTATCCCAAAAGTTATATTGATGGAGTTTTTCGTAACAATGGAAGGCATTTTCAACCAATTTCCGGTTGTTTTAATTTTGTTTTCTTCTGTCCCTACGCCGGAACAGGGATTAAGATATGCAAATACGTGCCCTGTAGTTGCAGTTGCTTCAGTTACTATTATGTCCGGGCAGCTATCTCCGTCAAGATAAGTTACATAAGGCAAATCAAATAAAATATACTGCACATCTATACTATGAGATGTAAAATTACCAAATCCATCATTCTCATACCATCTAATCCAGTAATCTCTTCCGCAGGCGACTATATCCATATCTCCATCCGGTTCAAAGTCTCCGACATCAATGCCATCCACTTTGCTTGCCGAAGCATCTACGGTATATTTTGTAAAAGAAGCCCCACCATTATTCTTATACCAATAAAGTTTTCCATCATTAGATGCGCCTGCAAGTAAATCTTTTCTACTATCTCCATCAAAATCCGCGCATCTTACGCCTCCACCCCCCGGAGGGTCTCCCATATGCAAGCCAAGATTATCCACTACAATTTGAGCGAATCCTTCTGCGCCGTTGTTTTTATAAACAAGCAATCTTGCCGGTGAAGTTCCGTTAGCTCCAAAAAATTCTTCGGTTACGGCTATTTCTAAATGTTTATCCCCTTCATCGTCAAAACAATCTACCTTCCATCCATTACAAGTTCCTATGAAATTTTCCGTGAAACTCATACTGCCGTTATTTTTATACCAATAGAGGCCTGATTCCAGTATCAATGAAGCGCTGGGCGCACTACCGGATACAACAATATCCAGCCATGTGTCATTATTTATGTCTTCTAATTTTATTTGCCTGAATCTTGTTGTGTGAGTAGGTAAAACGGTTGTAGTAAAAGTTCCGTTCCCGTTGTTTTTATGTACGGCAAGAAAACTAATCGCAGTTGCAGCAGACTGAACGAATGAAGACACTGCATCTATCCACCCATCCTTATCGAGGTCTCCAGCTACTATTTCCAGACACCATCTATCGCCTGTATAAATAACATTTTTAGCCCCCCATGTCATTCCTTTGCCGAGATTTGAATACCAGACCGCCTGATAATCGTCAACAATAGTAGCAAAAGCATCGTATTCCCATTTGGGATTATTGTTTTCTACATCACCTGCCCAGTCTCCATGTGGTTTTTTTACATTATCGGATATCGTGAACCTTGAAAAAGTTACTGTTGAAAAAGCACTGTCTTTCCAAATCGCCAAACACATAAACGTAGCAATTATTAGCAATATTGTTTTTTTCATAGCACATCTCCCCGATAAAGAAATTGTTCTCTGACTTTATCTAATACTAATATGTATATATTTTTAACGTTTGTCAAGGGGTAAAATTGCCAATGAGCTAATTTTTCTATAATTTATCGATTTAGCCTTTTTTAGACCTGAAATAGTATGTTTCTTTGAACAAACATAAAGGGTTATTACAAATTTAAAACAGAGGGGTGTTAAATAAAACAAATCATAAGCGTAGAATTATAACCTAAAATGGAATTTTTAGAGTAGAAAAATTATTGTTGTCCTCAACTAATGTTTCTAATTTTTGTACTATCAAAATCATTGCTTCGGTATCTAGAGCGCAATATTTCTCAAGAGCATTTCTGACTTGTTGTATTTCTTCAGGTGTTGTTTTCCTCCCTACAAGGGAACCGTAAGTAATATAAAAATATTTCAAAAACGCAGTCCCACCATTGGATATTTCCATCTCGCTGTAACTTTTATTTGTCAGCGCGGGAAGCACGGATTTAATTGAAGCGCTGCCTTTTTGTTTGGAGTTGTAATAATAAAAATTTCTAAAAGGATTAATTAAATCTACCATTCTTTTAATTGTTTCGTTAACCCATTGTTTGTATTCCGGGAAATATTCTCCAAGGTCGGTAAATATTTTTTGCTCAAAACTCTGATTATAGACTAAAATACTACCGGAATCTTTTAATAGTTCTTTTAGTTTTTGAATAATAACTGCTCTTGTATCTATTGCACCGTCTGTTAAATAAGAAAAATGATTGGGGACTTTTGATTTTTTTTCAATTATGTGGAGGGAAAATTGAAAAGGAATATGTTGATGTGGTCTTGTCCCATCATATAATGGAATGGCAGTGGTGTAAGTTTCAAAATCCAAAAAGTATAAAGGATAGTGTAATGTATTCAAAAATTCTTTAATTCCTCTTTTATCTAAAAAAGGGTTTCCGCTTTTCTCACAATAAATTTGTTTTTTTTGTTTTTCGTCTAATTCACAATCTTCGGGAATGTCTTTCATTGAAAGTATTCCGGATTCAAATAATTCAAAAGCTTTCTCCCTACCGCGGTATAATTGGAATACATTATTTTCAGGAAGGAAATCCCAGCAATATTCTTTCAAAGGACACTCATAAGGAGTATTGCAATGCTTGCCGATTTTAATATCCGGCACTTCTCTTTTTGACATATTTTTAAGCATTAAGTTAATTCTTTCTTCCATCCCGATAGTTTCTTTTTCTATTTCGGCGCTTACATCTTTTCTGATAAAAAATTGTGTCGGGTCGATTTCTCCATTTTTTATGTATTCATTATTTATATACATTACAAAGCAATTTTTTATTTTGAGCCCGGCCCTTTCATAACAATATTTCTGGAATGCAACATCCTGAATATGAACATCTTTTACGCTTGTGGAACTTTTAACTTCTACTATATTCCATTGATTGTCTTCAGTTGGTTCTAAGATGTCTACTTTTGCGTATACTCTGCCTGCAAGGAATCCGGCTTCAAATAAGGGGACTCTCAAGGATAAAGCTTTTTGGGATTCTTCAATATTTTCCTTGAACCCCATTGCCTCGAAACCTTTTCCGTTCGGAAAGAATTTTTTGGCAAGTTCTCCGACTAAATTTCCCTGTTCAAATACAAATTGAGTCCCTTCGTCGGTTTCGGGGATTTTATCCGCTTCATTCAGGAGCATCCATAAGTATTTATGACACTGTAATCCGTTAAGGTATTTTGATTTTGTCAGAAGCGGCGCATATTGCATTATTTAGTTATTGTTTTTTTAATGTATAAGGGTTTTCTATAAAGTCAATTAGTTTTATTTTGTAAACTTATATGCAACCCTTCCCGCGACAAATTCTGGGCTGTCTCGTAACAAATGTAGGACCGTATGGGATGGGGCAATTAAAAATTATATAAGTTAAAGTATTGATTCCCGCTTATGGAGAAGAAGCGAGTACTATATCACAACTCCGTCTTTCATCTTGACTTTCCCTTTAACGATTGTCATTACGGGTTTACCTTTTAGTTCCCATTTGTCAAACGGGCAATTTCTTGATTTGGATTCAAACTTATTTGCATCTACTGTCCATTCTTTGTTTAAATCAATTATGGTTATGTCTGCAGGCATACCCGGAGTCAATTTTCCTGCGGGCAGGTTAAATATATTTGCGGGATTACAGGTTAGTTTCGCAATCAAAGTATTGAGCGGTATAATATTTTTATGCACTAATTCCGACAGTAATACTCCTAAAGAAGTTTCTATACCTATCATTCCACAGGCGGCTTTTTCCCAAACCGAATCTTTATCTGCTTTGGTATGAGGTGCATGGTCGGACGCGATTACATCAATTGTTCCATCAAGTAGCCCTTCTTGCATTGCTTTTACATCTGAAATTTTTCTCAAGGCGGGATTTACTTTTGTAAGCGTTCCGTATTTTTTTTCGAATGATTTATCCAGAACAAGATGATGCGGTGTAACTTCGCAGGTTATATTCAAACCTTTTGATTTGGCGATTCTTATTGCATTCAAACTTTCTTCAAGACTTATATGAGCAAAATGCAAAGAAGCGTTGGTTTTTTTTACTAATTCAATATCTCTTTTTACGTAAAATATTTCCGGTTCTTCGTTTAATTTTCCGGTAATAGATTCTGCCCAACCAGAAGATTCGCAGTGAGGCGAGAGCATTGTTTTGTTTTTTTGAGCTTCAACCAGAGCTTTTTGCATAAGCTCGGGATATATTACGGGGTCGCCGTCATCCGTAAACATAGTCGCGCCGCTGTCTTTCAAATCCTTAATATCCGTTAATTTGTTATGTTTATCGCCGGTTGTAATACAGGCGGACGAGTATAAGTTTATCAATCCTACTTCTTTACCTCTGGTTATAACTTTTTTTAAAATATCCGAATTATCTATTCTGGGTTGGGTATTGGGTTCGCAGATGACAGAAGTAAATCCACCGGCAAGCGCAGCTCTTGAGCCTGTACGAATATCTTCTTTTTGTTCTTCTCCCGGCTCGCGAAAATGTGTATGAACATCAATAAGACCAGGCGTGATTATAAGATTAGAAGCATCGATTATAGTTGCATCTTTTTGGAATATGTTGGGAGCGACTGAATCAATGATGCCGTCTTTAATGAGAATATCCAACTTAGCGTCTATATTATTGGTGAGGTCAATTACTCTGCCGTTTTTAATTAATAAGTAATTATGCACGAGGGTGTCCGGTTTTATAAGCGTCTTTTAATTTTTCGACAGTTAAATGGGTATAAATTTGAGTCGAAGCGATTGAAGCATGTCCTAACAATTCCTGTATTGTGCGTAAATCACAACCTTTGTTGAGCATTACGCTTGCGTAGGTATGGCGTAAAGTATGTGGACTCATTCTTCGTAACTCTGCAATCATTCGTATATGTTTATTTACTATATTTTGTAAACCTCTTTGTGAAAGTCTTTGATTGTATTTGTTTAAGAATAAGGGCGCATCCCTCTCCATCATATTTCTATTTGCAATATAATTTTTTAAAACATATATAGCGGTGCGAGTTAGAGGAATTTTACGTTCTTTGGAACCTTTTCCCAGAACCGTTACGGTTTCATTAACAAAATCCAGACTTCCTATATTCATTCCGATTAATTCGGATGCCCTGACTCCTGTTCCGTATAGAGTTTCGAGAATAGCCCTGTCTCTTGGAGAAAGGTTTTCAGTGTCCATAAGTTTTTCTGCGGATTCTTCCGTAAGGAAAGAAGGTAATTTCGATTCTATTTTAGGCGCCTTGACGTTAACGGCAGGATTTTTTGATATGGTTCCTTTTTCAACTAGAAATTTGAAGAAAGAGCGTAAAGCGGAAAGTTTTCTGTTAGCTGTACTGTTATCAAAGCCATATCGTCTTAGCCCTGCCAGGAAATTTGTTAACTCTTTTTTGCCTATTGCAGTAACGGGTTTATCGGGAAAGCCATCTTTAAATTCTTTTAAGTCTGTAGCATAACCTTTTACCGTATGCTCAGACGCATTTTTTAACCTCAAAGACTCAATAAATTCTGCAATTTCATGTTCCATTTTTTATATTTTATTATCGTATTTACGAGTTACACTTCCGGATGGAAATTTAGAAAACATTATCCATAAAATGCTTACAATAATTGCATAAATAGAAAACTTAAGCGGCCAGTGAAAGCGAGTATTAGTTACAAAAAAGGCAAGCATCATAATTATTGCAGAGAAACAAATATCATAAAATAGTTTTCCATTATTTTTCCGTTTTAATATGTGGGAGACCCCTTTAATAGAGCCTTTAAGATTAATAGCATCCGGGGAAGCTCCGGTATGAGTAATCTGGAATACTCCCCCTTCTTCTTTATCAAGATAATCAAATTGGATATTCAAAATGTTATTTTGCCCGGTTTCTTCAAGCCTGAAATTATTTGCTTTATTTTTAACATAAATTATGTCTTTATCCAGTATTTTAGTTCCGCCACCTATTTCTATCCTTAAGGGGTCATTTTGAGCAATATCTCCGGAATCGATAGTTTCGTTGCCGGCATTAAAAAAAACAACTTTAGTCAAAGAAACCGTATTTACTTTAGCGCCTTCATATAAAATGGACATTTTGGAGAACTTTTCTTCCCCTTTTAACAATTCAAAAGTTTTCATCCAATAGATTGGTTTTTTGAGTTTTTTGCTCTTGATGTAAAATATAATTGCAAGAACAAATCCTACAAATCCAATTAAGAAGCTGATACCATTAATTACGGGGTTTTTTGATATTTCCAAGAAAAAAGAAACAGAATCCGGATCAGGATGTTGCATATATTTTAATATATATGTAGGAGTAGCTTTCCGTCAATGTTTTTTTTGTAAAGAGGAAATAGTAACAACAGAACACAGAGAAATAGGACAGGATTGACAGGATAATAGAAAAAGTAAAATCATAGAGTTAAAGAATAAACTACAAATAGAGAATATAAAGAATTTTATCCACGAATCCGGCAAAAGATTCCGGACTATAGTGAACGCTAATTAGCACGAAAACAAGGACAGAAAAAGGAAAGAGTAACCGCAGATGAACGCAAATACACGCGGATAAGAAATACAGAAAACGGAAATTTAGAGAGTTAAAAAATAACGGGAAACAACTGTCCATGAAATCACGAAAAGACGAAAAACACGAAAGAAAATAGAGAACAGATAGGATGAAGAGGACAGAATACAGTTTGGGGTTAAAAAATAAAAAATACTTGCAAAATAAAAAAATAGATACATAATAGCAAAGTATCTGTAAATATAAATAAATGGAGAGCAACAAATAGAAGTCTTTTTATTTGCCTGTTAGTGATGAAAAAACGATGGGCAGGAGGTGAGAATGAAGCAATATAGGCTGGCGTTTATATGGACAGCGTTGATGCTTATAGTATCAAGTATCCCTAATTTTGAAGTACCCGGGGTAGATAAGATATTTGGTATAGACAAATTAGCACACCTTAGTGAATATTTTATACTTGCATTTTTGGTTTTTTCCGGTGAAACCGGATACCAATCTCTAATCCACCGGAGGTGGAAAGAGCTTGGTAAAATTCGGAGCTCTAATAAATATAGTGTGCCAATAAAATTATGTATTATCTTATGTTTTGCAGCAATAGATGAATTACATCAGCATTTCATTCCGGGAAGAACAGTGGAATGGGCGGATTTCGCTGCTAATTCTATAGGTTGTATATGTGGACTTGTTATCCTACCAAAAACATTATAAAAATGATAAATAATAGATGCCTGTCTGCGGTAGGCAGTGATTATATGGGCTTGTTATCAGGAGGAAAGGATGAGATTGTTTAAAAAACCACAAGTATTGAGTTTGAGTGATGTTTCTAATCGTGTAAATGACTTAAATATCAGGATTCAAAAACTTGAATATGAATACAAAGCATTAAAAAACCATAATAAAAAATGGGAAAACTTAAAAGTAGGCGTATTTGTGGATGTCCAAAATATGTTTTATGCCGCAAAAAAGAATTACGAATCAAGACTTGATTATATGAAACTTTTACATCATGCAGTTAAAAGGAGAAGGCTGATAAAAGCAACTGCTTATATGATTGAAAACCCTGAAATTGACCAATCGGGATTTGTATCACTTCTGGAACACCACTCTTTTGACGTAAGGCGTAAATCATTAATCCAAAGAGCAGACGGTTCTCAAAAAGGAGATTATGATATGGAAATTGCTCTTGAGATATTGAGTATGGTTGATAATCTTGATGTGGTTGCGCTTGTTTCCGGGGATGGGGATTTTGTAAGCCTTGTAGAAACAGTCAAAGCAAGAGGGCCTAGAGTTGAAGTCTATAGTTTCCCTCATAATACCGCAATGGAATTAAAAGAAGTTGCGGATGATTTTTTCCCTATAGGCGATGACCTTTTATATGGCAGAAACAACGGGAAAGGTGGAAAATAATGAAATTGAGGACGCATAATTGCGGAGAATTAAGAAAAGAAAACGAAAACAACACCGTTAAACTTGCCGGGTGGGTTGAAGGATTGCGATTGCACGGCAAAGTAGCTTTTATAAATTTAAGGGATAGATACGGTATTACACAGGTTGTAGTAAAAGAAGATAGTTTACTTGAAGAAATAAAAGCTATCGGTAATGAATGGGTTATTGCCGTTACCGGGAAAGTGGTGTCAAGACCGACAGGAATGGAGAACCTTAAGATGGACACCGGGCAAATAGATGTAGAGGCAGAGAAAATTGAAATCCTTTCTAATTCTGCTGTCCCACCATTTGTTATAACGGATGAGATAACTGCAAAAGACGAATTGCGATTAAAATACAGGTATCTTGATTTAAGACGCATATCTATGCAAAAAGCAATAATTTTTAAAAGCAAACTTATGTATTTAATAAGCGAACATCTTCAATCTCAAGATTTTATTAATGTAGAAACTCCCTTATTGGGGCGAAGCACACCGGAAGGTGCGAGAGACTTCCTTGTGCCCTCAAGAATACATAAAGGAAAGTTTTATTCGTTAGTTCAATCTCCACAGATTTATAAACAGTTGCTTATGATAGCAGGATTTGAAAAATATTACCAGTTTGCAAGATGTATGAGAGATGAAGACCAGCGAAAAGACAGGCAGCCGGAATTTACTCAACTTGACATAGAATTATCGTTTATTGATGAAGAAGAAATATTTGTTCTTATTGAGAAACTTATGCAATATGTATTTTCTAAATTGTGTAATATACAATTGAATATACCACTCAGAAGAATGACTTACAACGAAGCGCTGGAGACTTATGGAAGCGATAAACCGGATTTAAGATATGAATTATATTTAAAAGATGTAACGGAATTGTGTCATAAAACGGATTTTAACATATTCAAGTCGGCGCAGGCCGTAAAATGTTTGTTCTTTGAGACGGATGTATCACGGAAAATGATAGCAGAATTTGAAAACGTGGCAAAAGGTTATGGTATGGGATTGGGTTGGCTTAAATATGCAGACAATACTTTCTCCGGTAGCGTTGCCAAGTTTTTTAATCCCGAAGCATTAAAAGAACTGGAGAATCTTACCGGGAGTAAACCGGGCAGCTTATTGTTTGTTGCCGGTGAGCGTAAGCGGGCGAACGAAGCATTAGGCGGAATTCGTAATTACATTATAAATAATTATTTACTGCAAAGACCGGGGCAGTATGAGTTTACCTGGATAACGGATTTCCCTATGTTTGACAGGGATGCGGTTACAAAAAAATTGGTTACTGCACATCATGCTTTTGTAACTCCAAAAGATGAGACAAATATGGAATCTAATCCTGATGCTACAATCGGGAGACTGTATGACCTTGTTCTTAATGGTGTGGAGCTTGGTTCAGGCAGTATAAGGCCGCATACAAGAGAACTACAGGAAAAAATCCTGGGTGTCGTAGGAATGGACGCAGAGTCGCGGGAAGCGAATTTTGGTTGCCTGCTGAAAGCCTTAGAATATGGCGCACCGCCGCACGGAGGAATTGCGCTTGGCGTGGATAGATTTACTGCGATATTACTGGGAATGAACAGCATACAGGATGTAATTGCTTTCCCTAAAACTTTAAGCGGAGTGGGTTTGTTGGAAGACATTCCTTCGGAGGCTACGGAAGCACAATTAGAAGAACTAAGCATAAAAATAAAGAAAGATGAACAGACCAAGAATATATCCTAATCCTGCTTTGAGAAGCAAGACTTGTGAAGTTACTAATTTTGACCCTGCACATATTAATTATGTTATTAAGATTATGGCAGATTCTATGAAAAAATATAAGGCAGTTGGGTTTGCGGCAAATCAGTTTGGAATACTTGAAAAAATAGTTCTTGCAAATGTGGGAAAAGAGAATATTGTAGTCATTAATCCTGAGATTATTGAATCCAGAGGAGAATTTACGGAAGATGAGGGCTGTATATCTTTTCCCGGTGTGGAAATTACTATTACAAGACCGAATTATGTAGTAGTACGAGGATTAGATGAAAACGGAGAATCAAAAATTATAGAGGTAGGTGATTTGCTGGCAAGGGTTCTTCAACACGAAATAGACCATTTAAATGGGATACTTATTGTAGATAAATTAAGTCCAACGGAACGGCTCAATTTTGAGCGTTTGTGGAAAAGGGGTGACTATGAAAGAAAAAATCCATCCTCAGTATTATAGGGATGCAAAGATTATCTGTGCCTGTGGAAATGTTGTAACAACGGGTTCTACAAAAAAAGAAATACATGTAGAAATTTGTGCTAAATGCCATCCGTTCTTCACCGGGAAAGAAAAACTTGTTGATACTGCCGGTAGAGTAGAAAAATTCAGAAAGAAATATGAAAAGAAGCCAGAGGTAGCAGCAAAGGTAGAAAAGCCGGAAAAAGCCGTAAAATCAGCGAAGAAAACAAGCAAAAAATAATTTGTGATTGGGTAGGTGGAATAAAATCATTTCACCTACCCTTTATTAAGGTTTTTCAGATAGAAGAGGTCAATGCATATATGCATATTGGTTTTGGCAAGTATTACTTCCGCTTTAACTCAACTTTCAAAATCAGTATATTTTAATGAAGCGGACGTTTCTCTTAAGACCTACAATAACTATACTATTCCCGGATTTTCGAATAATGCTAAAAATTCATTTATAACTTCTACTAAAACAGAGGCTTATTTAGATATACAGGGGAATCCACAACTTCCGGTAAAGTGTATACGTTTTTTAATTCCTGAAGACAAAAGCGTAAAAAGCGTAAAAGTAGAGGCAAGTAATTTTACATACTTACCCGGGGAATATAATATTTTTCCTGCCCAGCCACCTCAGATAATTTCTATGCCTGTAAAAAAATCTGTTGTTCCTCCGAATCCGATTGTATATAATTCCAATTCTGAGTATCCCGGTAAAATCGTTGAATTTATTGGGGAAGGCAATATTCGAAATTATAAAGTTGCTGAAGTTCTTGTATGTCCGTTGCAATATATTCCGGCGAGTAAAAAACTTAAACTCTATACAGAGCTAAAAATAAGCTTAGAACTTGAACCGTCAAAATTACAGCAGAATGTTCAAAAATATACATTTGAGCCGGTATTTGGTGATTTGGTTAAATCAATAATTATAAACCCTGAAGATTTTGTTTCTACAAAATGCAAGTTCAATAATAATGGGTATGAATATTTAATTATAACTGCGGATTCACTTGTTTCTGTTTTTGAGTCTTTTGCCAACTGGAAAACTGCTCGTGGAGTAAAGACGGTTATAAGAACCACAGAATGGATAAATACAAATTATGCAGGCAGAGACCTAGCGGAAAAAATACGGAATTTTATTAAGTTTGCCGCTGATTCGGGTGTAGTATGGGTATTATTAGGCGGAGATGTAGATATAGTTCCTTCGAGAACGGCTTATGCAATGACTTCAAATGGGGGCGCAATGCAAAACGAAGATAGTATCCCTTCGGATTTGTATTATTCGGATTTGGACGGAACTTGGGACACAAACGGAAACGGAACTTTTGGCGAGTTGGCAGACAACGTTGACCTTTATCCGGATGTTTTTGTCGGGAGAGCTCCCGTTAAAAGCGGCAATGATGTGATAAATTTTGTTAATAAAACTATAAAATATGAAGAAAATCCTTCTAATAGTTATTTGAATAAGGCATTGTTTTTTGCTGAAATTTTATGGTCTTCTCCGTATACGGACGCAGGTATCTCTAAAGATATAATTGGTAATTTATTTCCCCAGAATTTCAGTATAGAAAAACTATATGAATCAAAAGCAAATGAAAATCGGACAAGTGTCATTAATGCAATAAATTCCGGTAAAGCATTATTGAACCACGACGGACACGGATGGATTAATCTTATGGGGACAGGTCCGGATAATTTAGGCATTACGGATGTGGATACTCTAAAAAATAATAATACCCAGGGGATTTTATATTCAATTGGTTGTTGGGTAGGAGCTTTCGATTATAATTGTGTTGCAGAACATTGGATTCTAAACCCTAATGGCGGGGGAGTTGCAGTAATTGCAAATTCCAGATATGGCTGGGGGGCGCAGGGAAATCCGGGATATGGATATTCGGATAAAATAGACGAAGATTTTTATTTTAATTTATTTAAATCAAATATAACAAAAATCGGGCAGACTCTTGCTCAAACTAAACTTGATTATGTCCCATTTTCCAGAGATAAAAACGTTTACAGATGGCACCAATACGAACTTAATTTGCTCGGAGACCCGCAACTGGATATATACACGGACACATTATCTATGTTGAATGTAGAATCTCCTGATAGTATCCCTGTTGGGACAAGTAATTTAAAAATTAATGTAAGAAACGATAATACTCCGGTTGTAAATGCTCTTGTTTGTTGTTATAAAGGGAATGAAGTATATGAACGTGATTTTACGGATGAATCGGGGGAAGTTAATTTTGCAGTATCTCCGTCTTCTACCGGAAATTTATTGCTTACGGTTACAGGACATAATTTTTATCAACACCGGAGCGTTATAAAAATCTTTGGTGCCGGCGCCAATCCGGGATATTACAGCCATTCCATAATAGATTCAGGTGGCAATGGAGAGATAAACCCGGGAGAAAAAATTGACATTACGGTGGAACTAAAAAACTTTGGTTCCCAAACCGCAAACAATGTGAATACAGTTTTAAGGACACAAGACTCCTTTATGATTTTGATAGATAGCGCAAACAATTTTGGTAATATATTATCCGATAGTATTAAATCGGGCGCTTTTAGTTTTTGTGTTAGAAATGATTGTCCGAATAATCATATATTACAAAGTTTATTGAATATTCCGGGATTTAATTCCGTGCCGTTAAACTTTACGGCGCAAACACCTGAAATTGTTTATAAATCCTGTTCTACGGCAGTCATGCCATATACGGGAGACACTCTTGATTTATACATAACTATAAAAGATTCAGGTGGTATAGCCAATAATGTTATCAGCGAATTACAAACAGAAAGTCCCCAATACATAACGATGATTGATAGTATAAAAAGTTTCGGGACTATTGCCCGGGATTCTTCGGCAACTATACCGTATAAGATTGTAATAAACTCTATATGCCCTGTTCCATCATATCAAAAATTTACAATTATTTCTACAACGGGAACTTATTCATTTAAGGATAGTTTCTGGTTAAATATAGGGCAGGGAATAAATTGTTTCTCTGATAATTTTGAAAGCGATACGATTTGGACTACCGGGGGCACAAATAACAATTGGTTATTGACGGCGCACGGAGCGCATTCCGGCGTATATTCATATTATTGTGGGAATGCAGGACAATGGGAATATAACAACAGTACGAATTGCTGGTTAAAAAGTTCTGAATTTATTTTGGGACCGGATTCGTATTTATCTTTCTGGTCATGGTTTAATGTTACTACTTATGGAGCGGATGGAATTTATGTGGAAATCGGCAGAAATACAATATGGGATACTCTTGACCTTATTGGTTCCGGTGGCGCATTAGCTAATAAAGATACAGCGGACAAATATTTTTCAAATGACTGGTTGCCACGTTTTTATAGTTTGTTGTCGTACCCTGTTGGCTGCACTTTACAGGTAAGATTTAGTTTTGTTTCGGACAACAAAAACGTTGCGGAAGGTTTTTATGTGGATGATATAAATGTAGGTCCATTACAAGAATTCCCCTTAATAAATAGAACTAATATTTCAGTAAAAGACAGCAACAATAATATTGTCGAAGCCGGGGAGAAGATAAATATTACTGCTTCTCTTGCGGCAGAGAATAAAGATTTTTCTTCGGTATATGTTATTTTAAGAACTACTGATTCATTGGTAAACATTATTGATGATAGTGTGTATTTTGGAGATATATCAATGAATGAATTTGTAAACGGAACTTTTTCGTTTGTTCCCCAAACCGGTTTAAGCATAGGGCATAAAATGAGATTTTCTTTAAATATTAAGGGAACCGGATATGAAAATAGAAATGAATTTGTTATTAAAATTGGAGATAAACTTGGAGTAGAAGATTCATCGATTTCGGATTTGGGATTGCGGAATGCGGAATTGAAGATAGACCCTAATCCATTTGTTGGAAGTACCGTTATTAGTTATAAGCTGTTAGCGAGAGATACTAAGGCAGAAATAACGATTTATGATATTACAGGAAGAATGGTAAAAAACATAACGCTCCCTCCTAAATTATTGACCAATACTGTAAAATGGGATGCTACGGCTTATTCGTCGGGAGTCTATTTTATAAAGCTTAGTGCAGGGGAATATAAAATGATAAGGAAAGTTATTTTGATACAATGAAATTTATAATATAACAAAAATTTTAAGGAGGAATAGATGTTCAACTTAATAATGGTGTTATTTTTAACTTTTGATGGAAGTTCAGTCAGCACTTCCCGCAGGAGCGAAGCTTTGCTTATGAATCCCGCCGGGCTTGGGATGAATATGGGAGTGGAAGCTATGTATATGTTTAAAAACGATGAACATATTTTTTCTACTTTAATCGGAAACAGCGGGTTTGGAGTTAAATTCAAAGGGAATGATTATCCCGTCCTTATGACCGGGACCGGAATCAATTTAGTAAACATATTATATCTTGGTTACGGAAGCGAATATCAATATGGAAAAAGCTCTATTTATACAGTAGGCGGCATATTCAGACCCAGCAGATTTATTTCAACCGGAGCATTTATGCCCGTAAAAAGTAATCCTGACGTTAAAATTGGTATAGCCGTTAGACCTCTAACGGACAGAGTTACATTGTTTTATGACGCAACTTACAGTTATGAACAGGATAGTATAAAAGATTACTTTTACGGAGTAGGAGTAGAATTAATAAATGGAATAAGCATTGCCGTAAAAAGTGGAAAAGATAAGGTGATAAATGTCGGAGCAGAAATTTCGTTTGGCAATTTTAAAATCGGCGGATTTAAGAATAAAGAAACCAATCCTCAGGAAGTATCATTGATTGCCTCTAATGAGACATATCGCTCCGTCCCCATAAAATCAAATAAAAAAAGAGCGGTTGGATTGGATATTAAAGGCGCTTATCCTGAGTTGAAAATGGAGACAAACTTTTTTGGGATTACTCTTGGAAAACAAGAACCCGTATTTTATAATTTATTACGAAAGCTTGAAAAGGTTAAAAACAATAAAAACATAACTACCATAGTTATCAGGTTTGAAAATTATTCGTTAGGGATGGCGCAACTTGAAGAACTTTACAATGAACTCAAAGAACTCAAAGCAAAAGGTAAAAAAATAATTACATTTGCAAATGAATATGGACTTGGAAGTTATTATCTTGCTTCCCTGTCGGATTATATTGTCTTGCAACCTCTTGGTTATGTTGAAATTCCGGGATTATCCGTAAAATCGGTTTATTTAAAAGGAACTATGGAAAAACTTGGAGTTGAGGCGGATATAGCCCGTGTCGGGAAATACAAATCCGCTACAGAAGCATTAGAACGTAAAGATATGTCCGATGAAAGCAAAGAACAAATAGGCGCTCTTCTCGACGACATTTGGAATCCTATGGTTGCGGAGATTGCCGTGAACAGAAGCTTGCCATTAGATAGTTTGCAAAAACTTGTAAATACGGAAGCGTTTTTTAACTCGGATGATGCCTTAAAGAATGGATTAGTAGATACCGTTATTTATGAGGATGAGCTGGATGATTTCGTAAAAACGCTTATTAACAAAAAGACAAAAGTAGAAAAATTAGACAAGATGCTCAAGGAACGGAAAGTTCCGACCGAATGGCAGCCGGACAAATCTTCTCCTAAAATAGCCGTCCTTATAGCCGAAGGAGACATAATAACGGGAGAGAGCTCGAAGGATTGGCTTTTTGGGACAAAAACTATCGGTTCAAAGTCATTGGTTAAAGCATTCAAAGATATAGAAAAGGACAAATCCATAAAATCCGTTGTGTTTCGTATAAATTCCGGTGGCGGTGATGGGTTTGCGTCGGAAGTAATCTTAAGAGCAATGAAAAAGACGATGGCTAAAAAACCTGTAATCGTTTCTATGGGAGATGTTGCAGGTTCGGGAGGTTATTATATTGGATGTCAGGCAAATAAAATAGTTGCGGATAATTATACGCTTACAGGTTCAATAGGCGTTTTCGGAGCGAATATTATATGGAATGGGCTTTATGAGAAATTAGGCATTACACACGATGTAGTTAAGAGAGGCGAACATTCGGATGCTTATGCAGGATTGCGGCATTTTACAAATGATGAACAAAATAAGTTTCAACGCGAAATAGAATGGTTTTATGATAAGTTTATTTCAAGAGTTGCGGAAGGCAGAAAAATGTCAAAATCTGCCGTAGACTCAATAGGACAGGGAAGAATATGGAGTGGTACAAGCGCAAAGGGAATTAAGTTGGTAGATGAGAATTGTGGTTTATTAAAGGCGATTGAAATTGCAAAAAAAGAAGCAGGATTGACAAAAGAGCCTGAAATTGTAATATTCCCGGTTAAGAAAGGGATCTTTTAATAAGAGGTATTAGTGTAATATAACAGAAGAAATATCAACCACAGAGAACAGAATACAGGAAGATTAACTAAAGAGAAGACAAAGAAGCTTTATTTGTGGGATTTCTTGTGAGGTTCTTTAGTGGATTTTTTAGGTGATTCTTTGGACTGCTCTTTGGGCTGTTCTTTTGTAGATTCCTTAGATGTTTCTTCCGGTGTGTTTGTTTTAGTGGTATCTCCTCCAAAAACAGGAGGACTCAAAATCAGGAGACTTATTCTTCTATTTCTTCCATCATAAGGGTCATCTATTATAATAGGTTTAGTATCTGCATATCCCGTTACCATAGCGATACGCTCCGGTCCTATGTCATCAAGTTCAAGTTCTTTTCTTGCCGAAGAAGCTCTTTCTGTAGAAAGTTCCCAGTTGGTATATTGGCTTGTGGGGTACTGGTTTGCATCTGTATGTCCTTCTACTGCAATTTTACTATCAATTTCTTTCAGGACATTACACATCTCTTTTAATATTTTTTTACCGCTGGGCAATAACTCAGGGCGTCCTAACAAAAATATATAGTTTCCTTCAGGGTCACTGATATCTATTCTTAACCCGGTAGTTTTTTCTTCGTTGATGCTTATATTTTTTTTAAAATCTGATAATCTTGCTTCTATAGTAGCATTCAATTCTTTTTTCAGCCCTTCAAAATCAACAGTTTTTTGGGGAGTTTCCGCGACTGAATCTTTTTGAATCCATGTGCTTTCTTTATAAGCATTAGTTGTAAGAAAAATATTATAGGTTTTAAAGTATTCAACAAGGTCTTGTCTTTTGCCCTGGGATAGAGCCATAGTTATAAGCCACATAACTAAAAAAAAAGTCATCAAAGTAGTCATAAAATCGGCATAAGCGATTTTCCATGACCCTCCGTGCGCAGACCCACTAACAACTTTTTTTACTTTTTTTATTATAATGGGAGGTAGTTGTTGACTCATTTCTTAGGTGGTGGGGCAGATGTGGAACTTCCCTTGTCTATCGGGTTTCGCATACGGTCCAGCTCCTCAAAAGTGGGCTTATTGTCGCTGGGAATAACTCTCCTGGCGTGTTCCATTACCATCATAGAAGAAGCGCCATTTATCAATGCTAATAATGCAGTTTTTATGATTTTAAGATAGACAATGTCATCATTGGCTTTATACTCAAGATTTGTAGCAAATGGGCCGATAAAACCATAACACATTAATATACCTACAAAAGTCCCTAATAGTGCTGCGGCAATGCTTTCGCCGATGACTTCAGCCGGTTGGTCTATTTTTCCCATAGTTAGAACTACTCCTAATACTGCTGCTACCAATCCTAATCCGGGCATAGCGTCCGATGTTCTGGCTACGCTGTGCGATATAAGCATAGATTCCTCATGGAAAGCTTCTATTTCGTTGTCCATCAAAGTTTCTAAATCATTTGCCGTTATGCTGCCGCTTACAATAACTTTAAGATTATCACAAAGAAAAGTAACAAAATGATGATTTTTGAGAAAATTACTGCCGTATTTTTTGAATATTTCGCTATTAGTTGGAGAGTTAACATCAGCTTCAACAGATAAAGGCCCGTTTCTTTTTATTTTTGAAACTAATTGATATAACAATATTAATACTTCCGCATAATCTTTCTTTGTATAACCTTTTGATTTAACGGCAGCAATTAGAGCCTTAAAAGAACCAAATACTACTTTGGGAGGGTTAGCAATCAAAGAAGCCCCCAGGGCAATACCAAATACCATACCTACTTCTATGGGTTGAATCAAAATACTAATATTTCCACCCGAAAGGGCAAATCCGCCCATAACTACTCCCAAAATTAGAACGATCCCAATAATAAAAAACATTTTTTATTTAATTAAAAAAATCTATATTAAAAAATTTTTATTGTCACGACTTTATTGCCTATTATCCTATTATCTTACTATATAATACTTTAAAATTAAAAGTCAAGAGGTTTGCTCATTTTTTTAATCTGTTCCTAAAATTGTCAAATAATAGTAATTAAAAAGCTTCAAGTATTTTTCAAGCAAAGCTTGACTATACTCTTTTTTGTAATATTTGTTATTTTAATTTTAGGGGGAATGATTTGACAACTTTTTATTTTATACAATTTGCGACAAATGTAGCATTTGTGAGTGTTCTTATTTTTATTCCGTTAATTGCGAAAGATTGTGGCGCAAATTCTGCGACGATTGGAGCATTAGTTGCGGCTTATAACGGTATGCTTTTTTTATCTTCTGCTTTGTTTGGTCGCCTTGCAGATTTAAAAGGAGGCAAAGTATTTATTTTAATCGGACTTTTCTTTTCTGCCGTTGTGTTTTTCTCTCATAGATTTATTTTTAATATTACTTCACTTTTTTTCATTAGATGTTTAGCAGGTTTTGCTATTGGTATGTTTCCTGCTGCCATATTAGCAGCTGTTTACAGAAGGAATACTAACATTGGAGCTTTTACTGCATCCGGTTCGTTAGGGTGGACTGTAGGTTCTATTGTGGCAGGCGTTATCGCAGTATATAAAAATCTTTTTTTATTCTCGGCTATATGTTTTTTTGTGTCCTTTTTTGTTGCATTGCTTTTCTTAAAACAGGAAAATGTTCGGATTAAACAACCATTTTTTGATGCAGCGCTTTTTAAAAAAAATTGGCGAATCTACTTGTCTTTCTTTTTAAGACATTCCGGAGCTTTTGGAATTTGGACAATATTCCCATTGTTTTTGGCAGAACTTGGAGCCAATAAATTATGGATAGGGATAATTTATGGTCTTAACTCTTTGGGACAATTTTTCTTTATGTTATACTTAGGAAAAGTCAAAAGTACCAAATTGATTCAAATGGGATTGTATTTTTCTATTGCTACTTTTATTGCTTTTGGCTTATGTCATACATATAAACAGATTTTACCTTTTCAACTGCTTTTGGCATTTTCCTGGTCATGTCTTTATCTTGGTTGTTTAAAATATTTGATGGAACGTAATGAAGAACATTCGAGTGTAGCAGGAATATTTAATTCGCTTACCGGTTTGGCCGGTATCGTAGGCCCTTTGATTGGTGGAATGGCCGGAATATTTGGGTATCCTATGGTAATGTTTGTGGCGGCGCTAATGTCGATAGCAGGAGCTTTTATAAAAATAAATCCGTAATCGTCAATAGTAAATTTATATATAATTGTTCAAAAACGTGAACTTTTACACACAATAAAATGTAATGACTCAAAAATTTATTGACAAAAAAGAGTTACTCATTAAAGTGCGTATAACAGGAGGTGAAATATGAGTAAAAAATTATTGCTTGTTTTGGTTGCTTTCTTTGTAGTAATGGGTTGTCAGAAGAAGGTGGCAAAAGTAGAGGAAAAATTGCCAGAACCAGTAGTTGAAGAAGCGGCTCCGGTAGATACTATGCCAAGTTCTGAAGCCATACAGGGAAAACTGCAAACTGTACATTTTGACTTCAATAAATATGTCGTAAGAACAGATGATGGTAAGATTCTTGAAGCAAATGCAAAAGTTTTTGCTGTGTACCCAAATGTTAGCGTTCTTATAGAAGGGAATACCTGTGATATAGGAACTAACGAATATAATATGGCACTTGGAGAAAAGAGAGCTAATGCGGCAAAAGATTATCTCGTGAAGCTTGGAGTTAATGCAGAAAGACTCTCAACAATTAGTTACGGTGAAGAAAAACCTGTTGATCCGGCACATACGGAAACGGCAAGAGTTCAGAACAGAAGAGCAGATTTCAAGGTAAAATAGTTATTGAAATTATAGTGCGGCTGTCGATAAAAAAGTTTTTACTATTTAATGTAAGTAGTAGGAAATTTTATCCTAAAGGATAAGGAGCTCTACAACAGACTGAAGAGTTTCTTATAGTTTCAGCCGCACTCTTTTTTAGAGTATGAGAAAAAAAAGTAGTGCGTTATTGGTTTTAGTTGTTTTTTTGTTTAGTGGTTGTGCTGTCCACAATTCCATACAAAACACTAAAAAGCAGATAAACGATATTGACACTAACACCAAGAAAATAGAGGTGCAAGTGGATAGTTTATCAAAAGAAGAGATAAATGCTATTTCCTATACAAGGGCTGAAATAGGGACTAAATTATCGGAATTAGGAGACAGAACAGAAAAAATAGAAAATAGAATCAATGAGTTACAGGAACTTTATAGAAAAAGAACGCCCAGTAGCGTAAGCGATACGACTAAAAAAAGTAGTTCGGAAATTTACAACATAGCGTATACAGATTTTACCAAAGGAAATTATGAACTTGCAATTAATGGATTCAGAAGGTTTTTATCCGATTTTTCCGATGCAGATAATGCTCAATATTGGCTTGGGGAGTGTTATTATTCGCTGGAAGATTATCCTTCTGCTTTGCAGGCTTTCAAAAATACTACCTTAAATTATCCATTTAGTAAAAAAGTTCCCGTTGCGTTATACAAAATTATCAGTATTTCGAAAATGACAAATGATACTCTGGCGACAAAAGAATATTTAAAAAAATTAACGGAGATATATCCTAATTCTGCTGAAGCAAAACTTGCAAAAGAAATGCTTATAGATACAACCAAAAAGAAATAACCCAAACATGCTAAACGCTTTATCAAAATGGAATATAGGTGGCGCAACTCTTGCTTCAGGATGGGCCGGCAAATCAATAATCATCATACTATTTGTCATCTCAGTTATAGCGATAGCTATCTTTATATATAAGATTAAAGAATTTAGAAAAATATCTATTCGTAATGATAAGTTTTTATCGGCTTTTCATAAAAAGACCTCATTAAGCGAATTTTATAAATTAAATACCGAATTTGATTGTCCATTGTCCAGAATTTTTGATTCTGCATACAGACCGATTAGCGGGATGAACCAGGAAGTAAATAAAAATATAAAAGAAACAATGAGCTTTTCCTCTATGGAACATAGCCTGGTAAAAGAGAAACATAAAATCGAGAGCCAATTAATTTTTCTTGCTACTACGGTAGTTATAAGTCCTTTCCTTGGGTTGCTCGGAACAGTTTGGGGAATACTGGATGCATTTATGGATATAAAAACGTTTGGGTCTGCTCATATAAATGTTGTGGCTCCGGGAATGGCAGAAGCGCTTGTTACAACTGTGGCAGGATTATGTGTAGCTATTCCGGCGGTGGCATTTTATAACTATCTTCTGAATAGGGCGAATAAGTTTATTGATGAGTTGGAAGTGTTTGAAAAAGAGTTAATCAACGAAATACGGCTATCATTATGAGAAGAGCAAAAACAATGATGGCGGAAATAAATATCACCTCGCTTACTGACGTAAGTTTGACATTACTCATTATATTTATCGTATCAGCTCCTTTATTGAAAGCAGGTATGGATGTTTCATTGCCCAAAACATCAGCGGCTAAAATTACGGAAAAAGAAAGCATAATGGTTACGATTAATAAAAACAAAGAAATATTTATTGACGATAAAAAAGTGTCTTTAGTAGATTTCGGGGATAAATTTAAAGCTTTTATGTCCTCACAACCCGGGAAAGCAGTTTATCTCAAGTCTGATAAAGAGGTGCCGTACGGTACGGTTATTGATATTGTTGGGAAAATAAAATTGGCAGGTGTAGAAAATCTTGGGCTTGCTGCGGAATTAGAGCGCACCAGAAGCGCAAAATGAGAAATGCATTGTTATTATCTTTTAGCTTACACATTGTTGTGCTTGGCGTAGTCCCTTTGTTTGCATTGTTCCAAAAAGAAAAACCTGATTATCCTGTGAGCGCGTATCAGGTTAGCATAATGTCTATGCCGGAACAACCGGTATCTACGGCATTCACGGAAAAGACAGAAAAGCCGGCAGAAGATGCCATAAAAACAGGGAAAAAAGAATCTAAAAAATCTGAAAAGTCCGAAAAATCAAAAGGTTCGAAATCCGGATACAAGGGAAAACTTGGTAATATTTATCCTACGGGGGATTTTCAATATTCTTATTATTTTGACATAATTATGGCAAAAATAGATGAAAATTGGCGGAATCCATATGAGGGAGAAAGCGGTAAAATTTCTGCGGTAGTCTATTTTGTAATTAAACGGAATGGAGAAATTGACAGGATAAAACTGGCAACGTCCTCGGGTAATTATTATTATGACCAGGCGGCGCTTGGTGCGCTTTATGCTACAAGAAAATTGCCTCCCCTGCCCGAAGAATTTAAAAAAGCGGAACTCGGCGTGAATCTTGAATTTGGATATGTACAATAAAAAATGAACTTAAAATTATTTTCCGGAATAATATTGGTATTAATTCCTTTGAATACAATTTTTGCCCAAGATGTATACTTGAGGATTACTAGAGGAGAAAGGAAAAAGATGGGGGTTGCGGTAATTGAACTTGTTGCTCCATCTGATTCGCAGAAACAAACAGCAAAAGAATTAAAACAAATCATAGAAGCAGATTTGGAATTTTCTTTATATTTCAACTTAATAAAACCTGAAACTACTTTTGTTACAAAATTAGGGAAGATAGATTTCCCACAATGGTTTTCGCAGGGTGTAACAACTCTTGTATCCATCTCAAAAGGAATGGACCTGAAAACTAAAAAACAGACAAAAGATTTAGAAGTCACAGTTTATGATGTGTTCTTAAGCCGAAAAATTAGTAAAAAAGAGTATACCCTAAAATATAATAAAAGGACTACAGCACACGAAATATCGGATGATATCATTGAAAGTTTAACCGGAGAAAAGGGTATAAATCAAACAAAAATTTTGTGTGCTATGAAAAAGGGAGCAAGCAAAGAAATCTTGACTATGGATTACGATGGAGAAACACTTGCCCAACTTACAAAAACCGGGGAGTTACATCTTTCCCCTGCCTGGGATACGCGGGGCGAATACATAATGTTCACCTTATATAAAGGTTCAAACATATATTTATACGGTATGAATCTTATGAACAGGGACTTAAATGTTTTTTCGACTGCTCTCGGAATGAATACGGCTCCTGCATGGTCGCCAAATGGAAACAAATTGGCACTTGTATTGACGAAAAGTGGAAACTCAGAAATCTATACGATGTCAAGAGAAAGAAAAAATCTTACAAGACTTACGGTAAGTGGATGCATAAACACATCGCCCAATTGGTCACCCAACGGAAACGAAATTGTATTTGTTTCGGATAGAAGTGGTAGCCCACAAATATACATTATGGGAAGCGATGGTTCGGATACCAGAAGACTTACATTTTCGGGCAATTATAATACATCGCCGGTATGGTCACCAAAAGGAGATAGAATTGCTTATGTATCCCAGGAAGGAAACCGTTTCCAAATTTATACGATTTCTGTAAATGGAGAGAATGAAATGTGTCTTACGTATGAAGGAAACAACGAGGAACCAAGCTGGTCTCCGGACGGATTGCATTTATGTTTTGTTTCCGATCGTGGCGGTAGATATGAAGTTTATACTATGCACTGGGATGGTTCCTGTCAAAAAAGGATAGCCGGTTTAGCTGATGGATGTTACTCCTCTCGCTGGTCGCCCTATTTCAAGACTACAAAGTAAAATCAACACCATGAAGAATGTAAAACTAAGAGCTGCGCTTGTATCAAACATATCCAATACTTTTTTAGTTATCAGTAAGTTTATTATAGGCGTTGTTAGTGGGTCTGTTAGCATTATCTCCGAAGCAATACACTCCGGGATGGATTTAATAGCCTCGCTAATTGCTTTTTTGTCAATAAAAAAAGCAAGTAATCCGGCAGATGAAAAACACCGCTATGGCTATGGGAAATTCGAAGACATATCAGGACTTTTAGAAGGGCAGTTGATTTTTGTTGCTGCAGGTTGGATTATTTATCAGGCAATTCATAAAATGTTATACCACAAAACACAGATAGAATTTTTAGAATTAGGAATTATCGTAATGGCTGGTTCGTCAATAATAAATTTTTTTGTTTCTAATTATTTATACAAAATAAGTAAAAAATACGATTCCATTGCGCTTGAGGCAGATGCCTTACACTTAAGAACGGATGTTTATACTTCTGTTGGAATATTTGTCGGATTGTTTTTAATTAAAATATTTAAGCTGGAAATATTAGACCCAATAATTGCAATTATTGTTGCATTATTTATTATAAGGACATCTATGGAACTCGTAACCCGTTCTTTCAGAAACCTTACTGATTTTAGATTATCGGAGGATGATTTAAGTAGAATCCATAAAATAATTAATGAACATAATTCAGAGTTCGTTGATTTCCATGAATTGCGTGGCAGAAAAGCAGGTTCAGAAAGACATCTCGACTTTCATTTGACTATAAAAAAAGATACCAACCTTGAAAAGGCTCATAGTTTTTGTGACCACTTAGAAGAAGATATAAAAAAAGAATTCCCGGGCACACAAATTATGATCCACCTAGAACCTAAACAAGAAGATACGGAATAAAAGTTACATTTCTAATGCCTGAAAAATACTGGGAAGTCGTTCATCAATCTAAAATATCCCGGGCAAGAGTCTGCAAACTCCATACTGCACACGGGATAGTAGAAACCCCCGTTTTTATGCCGGTTGGCACTCAAGGAACGGTTAAAACACAAGTGTGGAAAAACTTAAAAGATATAGGCGCTCAGCTTGTGTGTATGAATGCCTATCATCTTTATCTTAGACCCGGAACGGAAATTATTAAAAAGGCAGGCGGGATTCATAATTTTACCGGATTAAAAAACATACCTGTGTTAACTGATTCCGGTGGGTTTCAAGTCTTCTCTCTCTCGGATTTACGAAAAATAGATGATGACGGAGTAACTTTTAAGTCCCATCTTGACGGTTCAAGCCATAGATTCACGCCCGAAATTGTAGCTAAAATTCAAAATGATATAGGGTCGGATATTAAAATGATACTGGACGAATGTGTTCGTTGGCCTGCAACGATAGAAACGTGTGAACAGTCCGTAAAACGCACGACTAATTGGGCAGGGAGATGTAAGGAAGCAAACGAAGGCAATTTGATATTTGGTATAGTTCAAGGAGGCAGTTATTTAGACTTGCGAAAATATGCCTGCAGGGAGATGTTAAAAATCGGACTTGATGGAATAGCTATCGGCGGGGTATTTTGCGGGGAACCTAAAAATGTATCGTATGAAATAGTATCCGGTTTGTCAGAGGAATTGCCGGACGATAAACCACATTATGTTATGGGAGCAGGAGAACCGGAAGACATTATGGAATGCGTAAAATATGGGATTGATATGTTTGATTGTGTATTGCCGACAAGGGAAGGAAGAACCGGAACCGCATTTACGAATGAAGGAAAATTAGTAATAAAAAACGCAATTTACAAAGAAGATTTTGCTCCTATTTCAGATACCTGTGATTGTTATACCTGTGCAAATTATACCCGCGCATACATAAGGCATTTATTCAATACAAATGAAATATTAGGCCCTGTGCTTTTGACGTTGCATAATATTAATTACTACATAAAATTAATGCAAAGAATCAAAAATTTGATTTTAGAAGATAAGTTATAAAAATTACTTAATAAAAAAAGCCTGAAAACTATTGAAAGTTATCAGGCTTTTCTATTATATTTTCAAATTAAAGATACCAGAAGAACATAAGACTGAATTGTGTGTTTCCGATTAATAATCCATGACCATTTACTTCTAATATTTTATCTGCGGGACTACTTCCGTCCTGGTTTTCGCCTTTTACTGAACCACCAGCATATCCACCTTCTGACGAAATAAATACTGAAAAATTAGGTGTTATAAAATGTTCTAATGCCAGTCCTAAAGATACGCCGTAAAGCATTCCTGAAAGTTTTTGTTTTGTCACTAAAGTGTCTTCCGGTTCTATATTGCCAGTTACATTTCCAAATCCAAGTCCAACTGTTCCATAAAGATTGGATTTTTCTTTGCTTTTAAGGGTAAAAAGTGTTCTTTCGCAAATTCCCATTATGGAAGCGGAATACTTCATGGTATTTGTGGTGTCAGTTTTATCTTCCAGACCAATTTGTGTAAATAATATCTTTGGTTCGACTATAATGAAATTTGAAATTCCTACTCTCATTCCAAAAAGGGCAGGTTCTAGTATAGAACCGGGTTTAAAGTCTACTGTTATTGGTGCGGGGCCTACTCCAAAACCAATTTTTCCACCCATATCTACTGCGGAAGCTGTTCCTGCTATAACTGCGCTCAATGCTAAGATTGTTGCAAATTTACGCATTTCTCCTCCTGTCTGTACTTTTCTTCCCTGCCTTACGACAGGAAAGTTTGCTCCGTTAGTCGAAGCATTACTTCTTTTACAGTCCACATCACCCCCTTAATCTAATAAATTAACAATTCTAGATAACTAATATATTTCGTTAAAAAGTCAAGAAATAATTGGATTAAAAACCCCACTTATTTTTCTGTAGGGAAGATTCTATTCTGTTTTCCAGAGTGTCCTGGATGCTGGGGAAGAAGTCTATTCCCGTTAAGATTTCTACGGAATCTATAGTTACTGCATAAGTTGTAAGAGGATTTGTTGATGATTGGTTGGGTAAAACGAATCCAATCCCTTTGATTTCGGGTTTTTTTAAGTCAAGAATTACCTTGTAAAAATAAGACGGTACGGCAACTTTATTTTTTCCTATAGTTGGCAGATTTTTTGATAATATTGGTCCCGTAATGATATATATTTCTCGGTTATCTTTTGCCCATTGTCTTACCTGTTCTTCTAGTTTTTTCCATATGCCTCTATTAAACCCCGGTTTCTGTGGACTCATATTGCTCATATAGAATGATTCGGACATTGCTTTATCAGACCATTTCATATCTCCCGCAGGTGCCAGATGTCCTCTATCATAACCTGAACTTTTATAATCGGACGGCTCCGCAGAACCTGTTTTTACTATTGGGTCAGGACGAAAATTATCAGTTCTTTTGCAAGTTCCTTTTGTCATTTCGTATGTCAATTTATATGCCACCCATTCGGGTTGTTCATATGATTCATCATATTTCAGAGTATATCCCGTATGTTTTATTATATCATTGTTCCCCGGGATATATGAAGGGAGGATGCACATAGCATCAAATTTTGTCTTGCCGGGGGAGAGTATGTTTTGCTTAAACAGGACAAACAAACTAAACAAGAGAATGGCGGATATAAAAAATAATATAGATGTGTTTTCATGTTTGCCTTTTTTTCTCATTTTTAGTATAATGTCGTTATATCGCTAAAGTGTATATAATTTCTAAAATGATTTAAAAGTCAATACAAAACTATATTATGTTATGAAGAAACTTTATATTGAAAAAAGATTGACAAAATTTTTTAGCATTATAAATTAAGAAACTATGATAAATACTATAATTTTAACTTTAATTTTATTTAATCAGTCACAGTTAATAGATTCAGTTGCAATATTTGACTTTGCATCCACTAAAGCAACAGGGATTCAGGCTGTCAAGATGACAAATATGTTTAGAGCAGAATTAGGGAAACTTATCCCCGTATTAACTAAAGAAAGAGAGGAAAGCATAGGAATCTCCAGCGCTATGACACTTGTGGATGTTACAAAATTATGTAGAGAAGCAAACATTTCTGGTGTTGTAGGTGGAAAAGTTAAAAAGATTTCTAATAAATATCGCGTTCAAGTTATATTTCACAATTTTTCTAATAATAGAACGGATACTATTGTTACAGTTAACGGTGATCTTTCTCAATCTGCCCAATTGCTTGCAAAATCTATTTTTCACATAAAAAAAGGTGAGGAAGAATTAGAGTTTGGTAGTATTCAAATCGGAACTAATCCATCCGGGGCTGAAATTTTACTTGATGGTGAATATGTTGGTAATACACCTACAAGACTTGACCTTATTCCATTCGGGGAACATTCTATTTTATTGTCAAAAAAAGGATATAATACAGCAATAAAACTTATAGTTCTTTATCCCGGGAAAATATCTACCTTGACAGAAACCCTTATCCCAATAACCGGAACTCTTTTGATTCCAAATGATAAAATGCCTGTTTATTTACTGGATGAAGTAGTCGTCAGGGGAGAGAGGATAAAAGAGAAATTATTCGAAACTCCAAAAGGAGTAGACATAATATCTCGTAGAGAAATAGAGTATTCAGGGGCAAGAGATGTCCCTTCCTTATTATCTCAGGTATCAGGAGTATCAGTCGTTGACCCTACCGGAAGCGGAATCTTTAGTTCTATTAAAATAAGAGGAATGGATCCTTCTAAATATACGGCAGTTGCTATAGATGGGGTAGTTATAAACGACCTTGATGGAAAAGTTAATTGGAGTAACGTTCCTATTGAATTAGTGAAAAGGGTAGAAATAATTAAAAGTTCACTTTCTACCTATGGCGGGAAAGCTGCCGGCGGTATAGTAAATATTATGACAAAAGAGAAAGAGAAAAATAAATTTTCAATATCTACAACGGATGGAAAAGATATTGGGTTGGGAATTACTTTTTCTGCTTCAGATGTATGGTCAGTATGGGCAAATACAAACGGAAGGAAGGGAAGAGGATGGCGAGACGAAGAGACTTACGATATAAGGAGTTTCTATGCTAAATCTAGTTTTCCAATGGATAGAAGTAGTAATATTGCTCTATCTTTTGACCTGCAAAATAACAATATTACACTCCCCGGTGGACTTACCGCATCAGAAATAGCTACAAATCCTGAAGCAGCAGGAGATGATAAGGAAAAAAAGTATCAGCAAACTATAAGATTATCCTCTCAGTATATGTCCGAAGGTAAGGATTATAATTTTTTACTGAATTTCAATGCAATGCCTCAAACTTATGATATAGAACTCCCGTTGTTAAAACAAAGGATGAATGGAATAAATCTTTCCGGGAATAGTAGTTATAAAAAGGATAATTTTACGCTAACGTCTAATGTTGATTGGGAGTTTGATCGTAGACGAACGACTAAAAATTATATAATTCCCGAAAAGGATACAAGTGCGGATGATAATGCTCAACTTATAAATCCCAGAATCTCAATGGAATGGAAGGAAAAATTTTATGGCGTATCCATAACACCGGGAATTAACGCAGAGTGGGTAGGATATTGGTTCCAAAATGGCGCAATAGGTGCCCCATCGCCAAGTTATACATCTGCTTTCTCGCCTAATTTGGGCTTTCTGATAGATGCAAAGGGGTTTGATATTTTTGCCTCTTTTGATAGAGCATTACGCTTACCAAAGCCTTATGAAAAAGTTAAAAACATTGAGCTTAAACCTGAATTTTTATCTACTTCAGAAGCAGGAATTAGGATTAAAAAATCTAATATGAATGCAAGTATTTCTGTCTTTTATATAAAGATTGCAGACCAGATTCTTGCTGATGCAAATACCTTTACAAATTATGGAAATGCTTTCCATCGGGGGATAGAAAGTGCGATGGATTTAAGAGTGACAGATGCAATTTCGCTATTCTCAACATATACTACACTTGAAGCAAAATCCCTTGCAGAGGATGACAGTACTTATTTTGTCCCCGGGAATCCATTTCAGGAAGCAGAAATAGGATTAAGAATTAGTAAAATTCCGGTATTTTCCTTAACGGGTAGTTACAGATGGAAAGGAAAATCTTATATAGATTATAAAAATGAATTTGGAACAATTCCTCCTTATGGGACAGTTGATGTAACATCAAAATTTATAATTCGCTCGAATGTTTCATTGACCCTTGGACTCAATAACCTATTGGATGAAAAAGGAAAGAACTTTGGGTATAAATTAAATAATGAAGCAAGATATTATCCTATTCCTCCAAGAGGTTTCAGAGTGGAGGGAGGAATAGATTTTTAATGAAGTGTTAACCATTCTAAGCCTTCTTTTTTTTAACTCCTGTAAAGTTAAGGTTGGTGTAAATATTCCTTTAACTGGTCCTGTAGCAAGTTATGGGAAATACTGCCTTGAAGGTATCAAGTTAAAAGCTGATATATCTCCGGGAATAGAGCTTGTTGTAGATGATAATGAAGCTGACCCCAACAATGTAACTCTAATCTTAAAAAAGTTTGCAGCCGAAAGCGTTAAAGTTGTAATTGGCCCTCTTATTTCTCCTAATGCGGTAGTTGCTGGCATAGAGGGTAAAAAATTAGGAATCACTATTATTTTACCGGCAGCTACAAATAGTGCGCTTACGAAAGTCTCTCCATTGCTTTTTAGAACTTGTTTTACAGATAAACAACAGGGCGAAGCAATTGCAGAATTTTTATATTCTACATTGGATAAAAAAGAACTTCAAATTGTAGCTGATACGGGAAATATATATTCAAGCAGTCTTGCTCTGTATGTAAGGCATAAATTTGCAAAACTTGGAGGAAAAACAGAACTTATACCAATTGGCAATAAAACAGAAGCAGATAGTCTGATAGAAAAATTTACTTTTAATACGGTTTTTTTACCACTATATTATGAAAGTGTAAAACCCATTATAGTAAAATCTCGTGAAAAAGGGCTTAATATTACATTTGTAGGTGCTGATGGTTGGGATGCTCCTGAATTATTTGATGCTCTTAAAAATGATTCTACGCCTGCTTATTTTTCAACTCATTACTTTATGAATAATAATAATGTAGCTCATGAATTTGATTCTCTTTATATGGAAGAATATAATAAATATCCAAATACTTTTGTAGCTCTTGGGTTTGATGCGATGAATATAATATTAGATGCATTGAAAAATACAAAAAGTTTAAGTTCGGCTGATATACATAGAGCATTATTGTCTATAAAGGAATTTCAGGGAGTAACTGGAACCTTTAGATATAACGGAAAGTCGGATCCCCAAAAAGATGTTTTTATTGTTAAGCTTCAATCAGGGACCACTTCTTTATTTACAAAAATCCCTGCATCAGAAAACAAAGTAAATAAATAATAGGATATATTAAAAAATTTCTGTCAATATCCTTTTCCATTTTTCTTCTACTTTTTAATATAAGATAGGGTTTTCATAGCTTTTGGCTTTGTTGACATTAAGACTAAACCAGAGTACTATATTTTATCTTTCAGTTAATTAATAGACATAACAAATTCTATTGACAATATTTAATGTATACCTTATCATCAAACTAAATATGTTGATTAAAATATTTATCTTCTTATTTGTTTCTTTATTTAATGTGAGAGTTTATGCAGATTTATGGTGGCATGAATTCTGGGCTAAAGAAGAAGTTTCCGGTTTATCCTGGCTTGAATTACCTGTAGGGGCAAGAGATATCGCAATGGGAAATGCTTGTATTGCCGTAGTTCAGGATCCAACAGCAAATTTATTAAATCCTGCTGGAATTATAGAAAACGATAACTGGCACGCAAGTTTTTCGCACACTCAACATTTTATGGGAATCAGACAAGAATTTGTAGGGGCTACCATGAAACATAATTCAAATGCTTACGGGATTACATTCAATGGTATGTTTATAGATGGTATGGAACTACGTAATGAACAACAAGCTACTGTAGGAGAATTTGGAGCATTTAATTATTTAGCAGGTATTACTTATGCAAGGAATATAAATGCACAATTAAATGTGGGAGTAACGCTTAAAACTCTTTATGAAAAAATATATATTTATGACTTTAAAGGATGGGCAGCAGATTTCGGATGTAGTTATTCATTACTCCCTCAATTAAAAGTTGCTATGGTTTTTAATAATATAGGGCCTTCTATTGATTCTATAAGAATACCTTTTGTATGGAGAATTGGAGCAGGTTATGAAAAGAATAGACTGTTATTATCTATTGAGACGAGTAAGTATGTGTATACTAAATTACTAAACAACATAGGTGCCGAATACAAACTTAATGATTTTCTTGACTTAAGAATAGGTTATATACTTGACAATAGAACGGAAAATTTTACTACAGGTCTTGGAATAAATTTGAAAAACTTGCATATTGATTATGCATTTAAACCTTATGGGATTGGTTTGGGACCAACTCATATTTTTACAATTACAAAATGATTTGGCTTGATTTTGAACGTCCAATAGTTGAACTTCGCGAGAAGCTTGAAAGCTTACGACTTACTGCTTCCGAAGGTGGAAATGTCAAGGAAGACATAAAAAAGCTGGAAGATGAAATTAATACGTTGAGTCAAAAGATTTATTCAAATTTAACTTCCTGGCAAAGGGTTCAACTTGCACGACATCCCAATAGACCGTACACTTCGGATTATATTAAGTTAATGTTCAGCGAATTCTTTGAATTACATGGTGATGGATGTTTCCGTGACGACCCTGCTATTATTGCCGGTATGGGTAAAATAGATAATAAGCCGGTTGTTCTTGTAGGGCATGAAAAGGGCAGAAGTACTAAAGAGCGCATGTATCGTAATTTTGGAATGGCTAACCCCGAAGGTTATAGAAAAGCAATGCGGATTATGAAATTGGGAGAAAAGTTTAAAAGACCGATTATTAGTTTAATAGATACAGCAGGTGCTTATCCCGGTATTGGAGCAGAAGAGCGTGGACAAGCTCAAGCTATTGCGTATAATCTGAGAGAAATGAGTGCATTGAAAGTTCCAATAATAGCAATAGTAACTGGAGAAGGCGGGTCAGGTGGTGCATTGGGAATTGCGGTAGCAGACGTTGTTTTGATGCAGGAATACGCTTTTTATTCTGTAATTTCGCCTGAAGGTTGTGCATCTATTTTATGGCGTGATGCAAATAAATCGGCCGAAGCGGCAAAAGCTCTTCGTATTACGGCAAAAGATTTGTTAGAGCTTGGCGTAATAGATGAAATTGTTCCTGAACCAACAGGAGGAGCTCATTGCAATCCCGAAGAAACGGCAAAAACATTAAAACAAACTATTTTAGGAAAATTGGAACCTTTGCTTTCTACCCCACCGGAAATATTAGTTAAAAATAGAGTTAAGAAATTCAAGGCTATGGGAATCTATGATCATAATAAAGCCTGAATTAAAGATTCTTTGTTCCTAAATTAATTGGTAAAAAAAACTTTTGACAAAACACTAAAAGTAGGGTATTGAAGAAGATAAGTTTATATGACTAAAACTAAAAAAGATTTAATTTCTCGAATCTCTAAAGTTACAGGAATTAATAGAAATGAGGTTGGGGTTGTTGTAAATTCTTTTTTGTGTGAAATATCGGAATGTATTATGTCTGGGAATAAGGTAGAGTTAAGAAAATTTGGGATATTCTATGCTAAACATAGAGGCCCGAAGCAAGCAAGAAATCCAAAGACAGGTGTGGCAGTGAAAGTACCGGAAAGGACCGTGCCTGTATTTAAAGCGAGCAAGTTTTTATTTAAAAAAAGGAGTAAATAATATTATGCCTTGTGGAAGAAAGCGTAAACATCGTAAAATTGCGACCCATAAGCGTAAAAAGAGAAGGAAGTTAGGTCGACATGTAAAGAAACTCAAGACCGGCCATTAATCTTTTTACGAACTGATTTGTTGTATAAAGTGGTTTTATTTATATAAAGTGCTTTAACAGCAGGATGCATTAAGAATTAGGGGAGGTGTTAATATGGTTATAATTGTATTGAGCTTTTTCTTGGCTCTGTCTAACCCAATAATTGACCCCTTATCTGATATAGATTCTACGCTTAAGCCATTAAGTGGTAAGAAGGTACTTTTTGTGATTTCTCATAGAAATTTTAGAGACGAAGAACTTAAAATCTCTAAAAATATGTTTGAAAAATTAGGCGCTACGTCCACAATTGCTTCTTCAGACACGACTATAGCGAAAGGCATGCTGGAGATGAAAATTAAACCGGACATTCTTCTGGATTCTATAAACCCTCTTAATTTTGATGCTCTTGTATTTATTGGAGGTGGAGGCGCAAGAGACTACTGGGATAATAAATATCTGCATAGCATAATAAACCTTGCATTTAATAAGAAAAAGGTAATAGGTGCCATTTGTTTTGCTCCCATAATCCTTGCCCGTGCCGGAACGTTGGCAAACACTAGAGCTACAGTTTGGGAAGACAAGGAAACCAAAAACATTTTCAAAGAAGAACGAGTCATACTTACGAGTAAAGATGTCGAAACAAGCGGAAACATTGTAACGGCAAACAGTCCGGAAGTTTCAAAACCTTTCGCAGAAGCAATAGTTCGGCTGCTGTTAAAAAGGAACTTATCTCAAGAACATGAAATTATTGATACAGAGAGTAACGAAGGCAAGTTGTGAAGTAAATGGAAAAATCATTTCTCACATAGGAAAAGGAATCTTGGTATTTCTGGGAATAGAAAAAGATGATGATGTAGACATTTGTAAAAAACTTGGGAATAAGTGTTTAAATCTAAGAATATTTGATGATCATCAAGGGAAGTTAAATCTTTCAGTAATTGATATAAAAGGCGAAGTTCTTGTGATCTCACAGTTTACATTATGTGCCGATTGCAAAAAAGGATTAAGACCTGCTTTTGATAATGCCGAAAAAGGGGAAAATGCTCTGGAGCTTTATAAAGCATTTATAAAAAATATAAAAGAAATGGGTATAAACGTAAAAGAAGGAGTATTTGGCGCAAGTATGGCGATTTCGCTTTTGAACGATGGCCCTGTAACTTTTATGCTTTCAGATTAAAAGATATATGATACAATCAATGACCGGGTATGGGGAGTATTGTTTTCGCAATATTCGTTGCGAATTAAAAAGCTTAAATCATAGATTTTTTGATGCGAATATTTTTATACCTTCTTGTTTGTCTCCTTATGAAATAAAGCTAAGACAACTTCTTAGAGAACGTATTGTCAGGGGTATGGTATATTTAAGGATTTTTATAGAAGCGCCCGATATTAAAACTGATCTAAAACAAGCAAAAGCTCATTATAATTTTCTTATTGACTTGCAAAAAAATCTTAAACTTAACTCTGATATCCCGATAGAATTGTTTTTACCATTTAAAAAAGAAATAGCTCCACAATGGAGTATAATACAAAAAGTTGTAACTGGAGCAATAAATGCTCTTATTAAAGCCAGAATAGAAGAAGGCGCAAAGACACTTAAAGATATAAATAGTCATTTAAAACAAATTGATAAGTTTTTTGATTCCATAAAACGAAAAGCTCCCGTTTTAGAAGCGAAAAGGATGAAAAAGATTCAGACTAGCTCGGAACTAAATAAAGAAGATTTTAGCGAGGAACAAATGAGATTTGAGACTCATTTTAAGGCATTGAAGCGAAATATATCAAGTGCCGGCGTATCCGGTAAGTATTGTGTATTTTTACTTCAGGAAATGCAAAGAGAGTGTAATACCATAGCATCTAAAACAAAAGATTCGTCTGTTGCTACGCTTATAGTGAAATTGAAAGACGAAATTGAAAAAATAAGGGAGCAAATGGAAAATGTTAGATAAAAAAGTGGTTTTCCCTGTGGTTCTTACCGCTCCATCCGGATGCGGAAAAACAACATTGGCTAAATATCTACTTGATAGTTTTTCCGATATGAAATACTCTATTTCAGTTACTACGCGAAAACCAAGAAATAAAGAAGTTCCGGATAAAGATTATTATTTTGTCCCGGAAACAGTTTTTAAAGATTGGATAAAGGATGATAAGTTTTGTGAGTATGCAAAAGTTTATGACAATTATTATGGAACACTAAAAGAAACCTTGAATAACAGTTTATCGGATGGATATAAAGTTTTAATGGATTTGGATATTCAGGGGGCAAAGTCTATAAAATCTATTTACTCCAATAGTGTTAATATATTTATTTTGCCTCCATCCCTAGAAGAACTTAAGATAAGATTATTTAATAGGGGAGGAGGTGAAAAAGATATAGATAAAAGGTTGGAATTGGCAGAGGTGGAAATTTCTCATATTGGAGAATTTGATTACGCTGTTGTTAATAATAATATTCACGAAGCAATAGCTAAAATTGTCAGTATAATTAGAGCAGAAGAATGTAAAATAACAAGATTAGTTGTTTAATTAAAGAAAAAGAGAGGATTAATTTATGGAAGAAAAATTCGTTTCTATAGACCTGGTATGGGGAGAGTTTAAAAATAAATACGAAGGTCTTAACAAATTAATAGTAGAAGCAAAACACGGCGTAGAACTTACCGGGGATACTCCTAATAAAGCAATTTTTAAAGCTGTTGATAAAATGCTTTTAGGAAAGACTGTAGTCTTGCCGGAAGCAGTTCCTGAAAAGGATATAAAACTTCCCTGAGGGTAGTTAAGAAGCCGGTTAAACTTATTTATGTCTAGAATTGTATTTGGTGTAACAGGGGGTATTGCTGCCTATAAGTCTCTTGATGTGGTTAGGTGTTTTAAAAAACAACATCAGGATATAGACGTTATTTGTATTCTTACCGAAGATGCTACAAAATTTATTCAGCCGTTATCTTTTTCTACTCTTTCCGGGAATGATGTCTTAACAGACCTTTTTGCGCCTCGTAAAACTCCCGTACATATTGAATTGGCTAAGGCAGATCTTATAATTGTAGCACCTGCCACTTATAATTTTATAGGAAAAATAGCAAATGGTATAGCAGACGACTTATTAAGTTGTGTAATTGCAGCTTCAAAGTGCCCTGTGCTTTTTGTTCCTTCTATGAACTCGGCAATGTGGGAAAATCTGATACTTGTTGATAATATCAAGAAATTAAAAAAATATGGATACTACTTTTTAGAACCGGATACAGGAGCGCTTGCTACTCTGGATATTGGGAAAGGAAGATTTCCCTGTACTGAGTTTATTGTAGAAGAAGCTCTTTGTCTTTTAAATACTTCAAAAAAGTTTTCGGGTAAAAAAGTTGTTATTACTGCCGGCAAGACTGAATCTTACTTGGATCCGGTAAGATGCATAACAAATAATTCTTCCGGAACAATGGGATATGAATTAGCCCGTGCTGCAAAGTTTCAAGGGGCTAATGTAACTCTTATTTCCGGGCCAACTGCAATTACTTCGCCAAACGTAGAAGTGATAAAGATAAAAACTACAGAAGAATTAAAAAATGAAACATTAAAATGTGCTTCTCGTGCGGATATATTGATAATGGCAGCTGCCGTAGTAGATTATGCTCCCGCATCGTATTCTGCAAAGAAAATAAAAAGTTCTCATAATTCACTATCTATAAAATTTCAAGCTACTCCTGATATATTAAAGCTTACGAAAGCTAAAAATAAAAAATTATTTACCGTTGGTTTTGCGTTGGAAAGTAATAATCACATTGAAAATGCTAAATCTAAATTAAAATCTAAGTTACTAGATCTTATAATTTTGAATGATGTGAGTACTATTTCCGCATCGGATACACAGCTTACTTTGATAAATAAGAATATGAGAGTAAAAAAACTTCCTTTGCTTTCTAAAAAAGAAGCTGCAAGTAAAGTATTGAATTGGATAATCGAGGAATATATATCATCTTCCAAAACCGTTTAAAGCCATTAAATATCCTTTTGTGAATTCAATGTTTAATTAACAATGATTAATTTTTTGAGTAAATTAATATTTGCACTGGTTATTGTTATAACAAAAACACTTCGTTTTAAGATAATCGGAGAAGTGTCTAAAAGCAGAGCGATATATACTTTCTGGCACAACAGTTTTTTCTCTTTAATCTATCCGTTCAGGAAAGAAAATGTTGCATTGCTGGTTTCAGCACATAAAGATGGTGAATATTTATCAAGGACAGCTGTTTCGCTTGGTTACAAAGTAATAAGAGGTTCAAGCAGAGGGGCTCATGCCATAAGCGGAACACTTGAACTTTTGAAATTATCGACGAGTTCGATTGCATTTGCAACGGATGGGCCAAGGGGACCGAGGAATATCGTAAAGATAGGTATAATAAAGATCTCCGAATTGTCAGGATTAGCAATTGTGCCTGTTGGAGTAAGACTATCAAAATATATAGAATTTAACAGCTGGGACAAGTTTCAATTACCACTTCCTTTTGCAAGATGTGTTATTAATATAGGCAAACCATTTTTTGTAAAAAAATGTGATGAAGAAACCAGGAAACAATTTGAAGATGAGTTAATTAAGGTAAATAAGGATGCGGAGCAAGCAATAAAACAAAAATTTATTACTTTAAATGCGTAATAAATATAGTAATTAATCCTCTATCTAAAAAGATTTTGTTCAAAACATAGTTTTTACTTGAAAAAATTCAAAACCTGATTAATATAATCTTCGTTGCTTGTAAAATATGAAAAAAATAATAACGTTAGTTATTTGTGGAGTATTGTTAATTGTTTTAATTGCAATAGTTATCAACGGGAGATTGATTTTTGAGCGGACATTAACAAGAGTTTTAAGAAAATATAAAATAACTTATGCACAAATAGAAAGCGATATCTTTAATAAAGTTGTATTAAAAGATGTAAGTTACGGTGAAATTGCAAATGCAAAAAAAGTATCCGTTTATTATACACCGATTTATATAATTAGAAAAAATATAAGTTTAATAGAAATCAATGATTTAATAACAACCCCCGGCAAAGAAATTAGTAAAATAACATTTCCTTTCGAAGTCGATAAAATAAGAATATTCAACGGCATGACCATAATTGTACCTTCGAGCGATACAATCAAGTTTATCAACATTACAGGCAAGCTGGCAAAAATTGAATCGGGATTAAATGTTAAAATTTCGTCCGGAGACTTATTTTTTAATTCAAAAGGAATGCCTATTAATCTAAAAAATGCAAAAGGGGACATAAATTTAGTTGATACAGTAGTTACAATAAACAAGTTATCCGTAAATTCTGGAAACACATCGATAGAAGTGAGAGGTAAGGTCTCGTCTAATATTAAGGAATTTAACTTGAGCACAAAAGATTTATCTTTAAAAGATATTATAAAAGATGTATCCGGAAAAGTAACTTTAACGGCTTTTTTAAAGATGAAAGGCATAGATACCATATTAACGGCAGAAGCAAAAATAAAAGATTTGAATTATAAAAAGAACTATATTGGAGACATTGTATCAGACATAGCTTATTACAATTCCGAATTACAATTAAAGATAAACAAATGGAGCCTTGGAAAAATGTTTTGCAGTGGGATGGCCGTTGTAAATCTTAATGGAAATCTTTCTTCTTATAATGCAAATTTAATCGGGCAAAACATAGATTTGTCCGTTTTTAATAAAAACATACGTTCCGACTTAGTCGGGAAAGTAGAAGTTATCGGAGAAGGCAAAGAAGCTCAAATAGTTCTTAATTCATCAGGTTCAATAATGGGATTTCCATTGGAATCTTTAGTTTGTCTTATGGGAATCAAACAATCCGGAAAACACACTGATATGCCTGACGTTGAAATTAAAAATTTTGAAGCGAAGCAAAAGGAAACCGAAGTCAAAATAACGGGAAATATTAATCAGGAAAAATGCAATCTTTTAATCTCAGGTAGAAAAGTAGGGTTGCCTAATTTTAACTCCAGTATTAGTGGGGTAACAAATTTCGACTTTATCATAAACGGCAACCCCAGAGACCCTGTATTATTGGGAAGTTTCTATGTGAAGGGATTTAAATTTGATAAAATTGAAAGTGAATATATTTCAGGAAATATAAGATTCAATAGTTTATTTAAACCGGAAGGCGAAGCAGAAATTGATATTGTAAATATGGATCTATATAATAACGAACTTAATAATTGTAAAGCGATAGTAAAAGCCGAGGGGGGAAAGACACAATTTAAGGTTTTAGCCGAGGGGAAAGAAGCAGGTTTGAAATTTAATGGCAATGGGGATGGGCTGTCTTTTACCGGAACGGAGTTTCTTTTTTATTCTCCAAAAGTGAAGGTTACAAATGAAGGGAATATGACTTTTAAATTAGCACTTAATAAAATAGAAATAGAAGATTGGAATATTTTGGTAAATAAATCTTTATTTTATCTAAATGGTATGGTTTCAAAGACTTTATTAAATATTGCATTACAGAGCAGTAAAATAGATTTGCATAATCTGGCAGATTCGCTATCCGGAATATGTGAGTTAAAAAGCAATATAAAAGGTACGCCTACTAATCCGCAAATAGATTTAAATATTTATGTAAGTAATTTTTCATATAAAACCATGATAGCGAATGAGATAGTTTTTAAAGGTATGTATAAAGATGAAATATTTTATATAGAGACAGGCAACTTAACAAGAGGGTCTCGTTCTATTTCATTAGATGGGGAGTTGCCTATGGCGAAGTCTTTTAAAACGAGCGATAAACAAATAAAACTGAATCTAAACGTTGTAAATATTGAAAATGAGTTTTCTTATATGTATAGAGATTTTTGCGAGTTAGAAAATTGTAAGATAAATGGCAAATTGGTAATTTCCGGATCTTATAAAACGCCTACAATATATGGAAATATTGGAATAAATGGGGAAGCTTTTAAGATAAGGACTACTGATACAAAACTAACGCATCCTGATATAAAATTAAAATTTGATGGAGATAAAATAGTTATAAATTCTTTTACGGCAAAGACTAAAGATGGGGATGTCAGTCTAACCGGAAATGTAAAAATGTCGGAAGAAGTCAATATGGCTATTCGTATGAATAATTTAGAATTAAAAAATATAGAAGACATAAGCGCGAAGATTTCAGCTTCTCTTGCCCTAACGGGTTCTTTGAAAAAACCAAAGGTATCCGGAATTATAAAAATAAAAGAAGCTGAAATTGGCACAGAATTTGGAACGACGAAGTCAGTTAACCTTCAAAGTCCTATGGATTATGACCTGGAAATAGATTTTCCGGATAAAGTATGGATAAAAAATACAATGTTAGATGCCGAATTATCAGGCAATGTTAGACCTCGTAAAATAGGAAATGAGTTTTTTATCGCCGGGAATGCGTCGGTAAAAAACGGATCTTTTTATTACATTGATAGACCATTTAAGATTGATACGGGAGAGATTAGGTTTACAAATTCGGAACTTAATCCGATAATCAATATTTCTGCTTCGACCACAGTTAATTATACTTCGGAGAAAAATAACAATATTGGGGCAGATACTACCAAAAATATTGTGCAGGATACTATAACTATAATTGTAAATGTAAGTGGGACTTTGAGAGAGCCTAAAATGATACCTTCGTCTAATCCTCCAATGTCAAATGAGGATATATATAGTTTGCTTTCTTTGAATATGAAGGCAAGCGATCTTTTTAAGTTTGAATCTGCTCGTTATCAACAAGTTGTAGGAAACAAGGTTACATCTTATTATCTTTTCAGAAAAACCGGCATTCTGAACGAATTAAGGCAACAGGTGGGGGTAGATGTGTTGAATTTGGAACCGGAATTATTTGGAGAAAAAAGGGCGAGATTTAATGTAGGGAAGTATGTTTTAAAAGATTTATATATAAATTATACAAATGACCTTTTTGCGATTTCAAAACAAGAATTTAAAGTAGAATATACTCCATGGAAATATGGCGCGATTGTCGCTGAAAGAAAAGAAGATGTGAATAGGGTAGGTATGAAATTAATATTGAGATATTAATTCTTTACTCTAAAAGTTTACTTCAAACCAAATGACAAGATTTCTAAGAATTTTTTCTATTTTATTACTGCTGGCTTGCATTTTTAATCAACCCTTTAGAGTATTTTCTTTTAGAAAGCCATGGGTATTGGTTTTGATTGATACTTCAAAATCAATGAGCATAAGTAACAGAATTGACAAAATAAAAAAAGCATTGCCGTATATTAAAGTAAAGAAAAAAATATATGGATTTGATAGTAGAGCATACCCTATAAAGAATGCCGGGACAGGATATTCCATAATTGCGGAGGGAAATGAAACCAATATTGCCAATGCGCTTAATTTAAGCCAGACTCCATATGCATATATTTTATTTTCGGATGGGGGGAACAATAGTGGTATTGATCCTATTGATATAGCAAGGGATAAAAGAATACCTATATATTCTGTTAAAAACGATGATTCAAACCGGAAAGATATTGCTATATCAGAGATTAATTACAACAAGATAGCCTATGTGGGTAATGGCATTTATATAAAACCTATTATTGATAATACAGGTTTTATCAACCATGAAATTCAGGTTTTACTGAAACAAAACGGGTATTTAGTGCAACAGAAAAAAGTATTATTTTCGCCGGACAACAAAAAAACAGAATTAGAATTTTATGTTAATGAAAAAGAAGCAGGGGAGTATTCTTACGAGGTTACTGTTCCCGAGTTAAAAGATGAGGCAAATTACGAGAATAATAGAAGGGAAATTAAAATAAAACTTATTAAACCGGAAATAAAAGTCGGTTGGTTCAGTAGTTTGCCTACATGGAATTTTAAGTTTGTAAAACAAGAGCTTATTGCGGATACTTCTATTGAGTTTGATTGGAACATAAAAATAGAAGAGAATAAATATATTTCTAAAAATGGAATTATTAGCAAACCCTATATTAACCCTGATTATGATGTAGTTATAATAGAAAATTTTAATTATCCTGACATAGAGCCATTTATAAACGCAAAAACAGGAGTAATTATTATTGGGGAAGGGGAACAAAATATATCTCCAATGTTTATAGAGAATAAAAAAATTATTGAAGCGCAATCTCTCATTCAGGTTAATGAAATATCAATATTCGGTGAAAAAATACTCCCGCCCTTAAAAGAGATTTATGCAGTGAAAGGAATAAAAAGCGGGGCAAGAGTTTTGTGTAATATTTCCGGCTTGTCCGATGATAAACAAGGCGATCCTGTGATTGCAGAGTGGACATATCAACACAGGAAGGTGATACATATTGCGGCAAAAGATATATGGAGATGGAATCTATCAACGCAATTTGGGGGTATTCCGCGCTCTGAAGTAAAATTCTGGGATAAATTAGTTAGATTTGCATTGGGACGCGAGTCGAAATTATATATGAATTTACAACCGACTTATGAAGCAGGCAAGAGAATAATTTTTAATGCGTATCCTTATGATGAAAAAGGTTTCCCGTGCGAAAACAGTAAAATTATAATTAAAATACAATCCTTAGAAACGGGTCCCGGGCTCAATGTTCCACTTTATTCCATAGGGAATGGCAAATATGAAGGGTTCTTAGATTTTTTATCCCCCGGGGAGTATAAATATAAAGCAATTCAGAAAGATACTTTTGAAACTGTAAAAGATTCTATTGTAGGGAATTTTAGTGTGATAAGTAACGGCGAATTACAGACTCTTGCTTCCGATGAAACACTTTTGCGTGCATTGGCAGATGTTTCGGGGGGAAGGTATATAGAAGATATAAAAGAACTTGAGAATATAAAATTAAGCGCGATAAATAATAAAATACTTTTCTATCCGGCATACCGGTGGATAACGTTATTGTTTATAGTTTCATTGTTATCTATAGAGTGGTTTATTCGCAGGAAAAGATAGGATTAAAAATTCAATTGTACTTGAGCATTTAGTTTATGGTCTGTCGGGTAGGTGGGCGTTTTATTTCCCTGGTAGCTAATAATATAATTAGTGTTCATTTTTCCGATGATCGTTATATTCGCGTCCCAATCAAGAGTTATTCCGGATGGATAAATGGCGTTGATAGTCAAAGGTATCTGGTTATTTCCCAACCAGTGTGTTACTTTAAATCTACATCCCAGCGTAGCAGGGACTTCAAAGTTATTATTATTTCCTGCCAATGAATTTCTTATTATTTCATAAGTAAAAGAAGGTTCTACATTGTAACCGTAAAAGTTGTATTGAGGAGATTCTTCGCTTAAACTAACATTTCTAGTTTCAGACTGAATGGATAAGTATAATATAGGTTTATTAAGTATGTTTCTTCCGATTCCTGCCGTATTTGCCTCTTCTTTCCATATACGAATGTTATTTCTGTAATTCTGTACGGTTTTGTTGGTATAATTAAATGTTATTTTTTTATATTTTGCTTCTGTTAGCCATATTCCCTGTTTGCCACAAGTTGGGGTGTTATATAGTTTATTCTCCCTGTAATCTTCTTCCGTATATGTTAAACTAACAATTCCTGCTTGTATTCCATAATTAGTTTGATTTCTATCGTCAAAGGCATCATTTGTTCTTTCCCAGAATAATACTTTACTTCCTTCCCCTCGCTTAATGTTTCCAATTCTCATTATGATATTAGTGCTTGGAGAAAAAGCGAATGAATTAGCAAATTGAAAATTTTTATGAATTGAAGAATTCCCGGAGGGGACTAATTTTTTCTCGTAATTGCCATGATAATTCTGGTAATATGTGCCTGTGAGAGAGTCTCTACTGAAACTGCCTTTCCCGGGGGCTACTTCATAATATTCTTCCTGAAAAAGTTGTTCTTCCGAGGAGGAAAGATTATACCCGACGTTTATATTTTTAGTATTAACTCTTAAATTCCCAAGGTCGACTACATATTTATTTCCTGAATAAAATTTTTGTGTATAGATGTAAGCCAAATCTATAGGGTTTTTGGTAATACGTATATTATTTGAAATAGTTTTTGTGTTGAAACTTTTATTCTCCTCTGTTCCGATGTTAAATATGGAGTTTTGAATTCCTATCCCTTTCAATTCATTACTTGTTTTGTAACCAGACGTATCTGTTTGAGACTTTATTATCTTATATTTACAAAACGGTTCAACGCTTTTTATTTTATAAGACAGTAAAAATTCATTTGTATTGTTTGTTTTTCCACCATTATATTTATAGCATAGAGAAGGAAGTTTATGCGGGGAGAGAGTTATCCCTAATTGGGGTTTAATATCCGTAGTCGTTTTGGTTATTTTTCCGTCTATTCCGCACCTGAGGGGTGTAATTGATGCTACGGACCCAAAAACTTCACCATATACGCGGTCAAGAGTGTCTGTTGTACCCGGGAAGTAGAAGGTTGAGTCAATAGTTCTTGCGCTAACGCCGGCGCCCCATAATGATTTCTTAGTTTCAATTTTAGCAAGGAATGCTTTGCCTGTTTTTTGATTTGTATTAGATTGACCTAAGGTATTAGGTGAAAATTGTGTTGCCCCGCCGGCAAGAGTAAAATCGATGCCTTTTGCCTGACAGGAGTAGTCAATATCCATAACTAATTTATCTTGAGGCAAAGATGTTTTAATCATTGGGATATAGTCCCCGCTATCGTTACCTACATATTTGTATCCTCCAGTGAAAGGGTCAAATTTGTAATCTCCTTTATTAACCATAGTAAATCCGATTTCATAATCACCTTTATTGTAGCCTGCATATTCATAAATACTATCTTTTTTGGTATAACTACCTTTATTTGTTCCTTTAAATGTGGCTCCTGAAACCCACCCGTAGAGAGAATCGTAAGAAATATCTTGAAAGTTAACAGGTTGACGAGCATCTATAATATCTTTTTCTTTAAACAACATTGCCTTTAGAGTGCCTGATTTATTTAATTTCCCGTTTGCCATATACACGCTATTTTTATATTCATCTTCTTTCTCTTGAAAAGAGATTATTATTTTGTCTTCATCTTTTATCGGGACAATGTTTGTAAACGTAAGAGAACCATCGGAGTAATCAATAGTATATTCGTTACCTCTTTTGAGGTAGTTTCCGTTTAGTGCTACTTTTTCAGAACCTGCAATAACCGTATATTGAGAAGAGAGTTCATAAGGTCCCTGTTTCCCAAATTTTCCCTGGAATTCTTTTTTAATCCACTTGCCTTTTGAAATTGCGCCTCCCAAAAGTATATTGGATTTGTTTTGATTTTTTGTGTCAGTCGCTAATTCGCCGGTTATTCCTTCAAGCTCTCTGTCCAGAGTTCCAAAATGCGTTTGGTTATTAAAATTAATATCTCCGAATTTCAATTTGGAGTTGCCTTTGTTTATTTTTATATACATCTCATCTAACTGTTTTAGTTCTTGAGTGCTTCCTTCGGGTTGGATTGGGAGGTTGTCGTCGCTCAAAACGCCTTCAACATTTATTTCACTTCCCATATTACCGTTTAAGCTGAGTTGTGTAGATTGGTCGAATTCTACATTTTTTCTTGAGTCTATTGATACTCCAAGCGTTTTTGAGCCATTTAAGAAAAATTTACTGCCTGGTTTTTTATTTGACGGTATTTCTGAAGCAAAGGTCTGATTAGTTTCGGATAGATTTTGATTGATAAACCCACTGTCGGAGAGACCGGTGGTTTTATTTATGGTGGAATCTTTTAATAATATGGTATTTACAGTTAATGAATCGGTCTTTTTAAAATTTCTATGATAATATTCTTTTTCTAAACCGGAAAAGGGATTAAGTAGTGCCGAATCTTTAGTAAGGGGGAGGAGAGTGTCAGAACGAATTGTAGAGTTTATGATTAATAAACAGAAAATTCCAACCATACATTGAAAATAAAAAGACTCCTAAGAATTGTCAACTTAATTAAATACTAAGAGGTTATTTATTTCAACTTGCGGCGATACCACAGAAAAAGAAACCCAAACAATGCACTCATTGCTATGCCCAATATAATCCAGAAGGCAAAGGGATGTTGCTGAAACGGGATTTTTACATTCATAGAAAAAACCGAAACGACTAAAGTGGGGACCATAATACTTATAGTAATTATGGTAAGGGTTTTCATAAGGACGTTAAGATTATTGCTTATAACGCTGGCACGTGCATCCATAAGACTGGCAAGAATGTTCGAATAAATTTCTGCCTGTTTATAACATTGGCTGTTTTCAACATAAATGTCGTCCAGATATTCTAATTGTTCTTTAGAAAGGTCTATTTTGGTATAACTATTTTTAAGCTTTTCAATGAGGACACTGTTTGAGTTTATGGCATTAAGGTAATAAACCAAACTTTTTTCAAGCGCAAACAGGTTTATAAGGTATTTATTTTCCATAGAAAGGTTAATTTTTTCCTGAAGCTCATCGGAGAACATATTAATAGCTTTCAAGTGTCCTAAGAAATGGTAAACGGAACCGTAAATTAGTTTAATTATAACTTCGGTCAAAGAAGAAACTTTTGCAAAATGTTTGCCCTCAAAAAGCTCAACATCTTCGGAGTTAAGGATTATTAATTTTTCTTTAAAAAGGAAGATTCCGGTAGTAGTAACTCCAAATAACAGGGTCTCCTTTTTTGAAAAGTTTTTAGGTCTTTTGAAAATGATAGTTGTGTATTGCGGGTCAATTTCCAATCTTGATATTTCATCAGGGTCCAAAGCGGAATTTAATGTGTGTTCATCTAATCCATAGTTTTCTACAAGGTGTTTTCTATCATTTTCATCCGGGTCCGTAAATAAGAGGATAGTGCTATTTTCATCCGTAGCTTCCGTAATTTTGTTTTCAACTAATCTGTATTTTTTTAGCATATTTTTACAATTAACTTAGTGTTAAGTTATAATTTATCAACTTATTGTCAAGAAATATATTGTAATTCCATTGTTTGATAGAAGTGTTTTACAAAGAAAATAACTTTACAATGATAAAAGTATATGTAAATTGTAAAAAGTTGGTACTAAGTCAGGGACACTGATAAGTTGGATTCCCGCAAAGCGGGATAGCAATCTCTAAGGAGTAAAACTCCTAAGAGCTTGACTATAATCTTCCTGACGGAAAAAAGTCCAACTAAGAGGGCAAAATGTATTGCAGAAACTGTAAAAAAGAACTTTCAGATAAAGCGGTAGTATGTATTGGTTGCGGGGTTAAACCTCTGGACGGAGATAAGTTTTGTCAGAATTGCGGCACAGAAACAACTCCTGTAGCTATGATTTGTACTAAATGTGGTGTAAAACTTTCGAAAAGAGGAGAAAAACAGTGGTTAATCGCGTTGCTTTTTTCTATTTTTCTTGGCGGGTTAGGCATAGACCGTTTTTATCTTGGTTATACGGGATTAGGCGTTTTGAAAATACTTACTTTAGGAGGACTTGGAGTATGGTGGCTCATTGATATGATTTTAATAGCTTGCAATGAGATTAAAGATTCAAACGGTAATGAATTAGAAAAGAATTGTTGAGAGTTGTAGTATAAGGTAAGAAGGGAGCGATGGTTCTAATTCCGTATTTTCTTGACAGTATTTAAAAAAAATGTAATCATCTCATAATATGATAAAGAACAATTACCAGTGGTATAAATTAAGTTCGGAAGAAACCGTAAAAACGCTTAATTCTTCTAATGCGGGATTAACCGTTGAAGAAGCCCAAAAACGTTTGCAGGAATACGGATACAACGAACTGGTAAAAAAGAAACAAACCCCTGGTATTGTCCTGCTGTTAAAGCAATTTGCGAATTTCTTAATCATAATACTTCTCTTTGCGGTTGTTTTGTCTGCAGTTTTAGGCGAAACGATAGATGCCGTCGTTATACTTATCATAGTAGTCTTTGCCGTAACTTTAGGTTTTATACAAGAATACAAGGCAGAAAAATCACTGGAAGCTTTAAAGAAGATGGCGGCGGCGATGGTATCCGTATTAAGAGGAAATAAAGAAATATCACTAGATGCGAAAGAATTAGTGCCGGGAGACGTATTTATTATAAGAACGGGAGACAAGATTCCTGCGGATGCGCGGATAATTTCAGCCGTAAACTTAAAAGTAGATGAGGCTGCCCTAACCGGAGAGTCCGTTTCCACGAATAAAATAAGCGAACCATTAGCGGGAGAAGCTGCCATCGGGGACAGAAAAAATATGGTGTTTATGGGAACGGCTGCCGTGTATGGAAGAGGAATGGCTATCGTGACGGGTACCGGCATGGAAACCGAATTTGGTCAAATTGCGGATGCATTGCAAAAAGTAGAACGGGAGATTACTCCTTTACAGAAGAATCTTGATAGTGTAGGAAAATGGATTGCAATAGGAGCATTGGCATTATGTTTTGTCCTTGCGGCTATAGGCGTTACCCGCGGGCATACGATACTCGAAATGCTTATATGGGGAGTGAGTTTAGCAGTAGCTGCGGTTCCTGAATCGCTACCTGCAGTGGTTACCATTTGTCTTGCAATCGGTATGCAAAGGATGTTAAAACGGAATTCTCTTATAAAGAAATTGACTGCAGTTGAAACTCTCGGGTGCACGACTTTTATTTGCTCGGACAAAACCGGGACGCTTACACAAGACCAGATGACAGTGCGGCAGATTTATATTCCCGGTAAAGAAATGGCTGATTCGAAGGATTCCGGATTAATTGATGTCTCCGGAACAGGATACGAACCAAAAGGCAGTTTTCATTTTCACAGCACGAAAACAATTGTACCCCCTGATAAAAACAAAGAACTAAGTTTGTTACTTCGGGCGGGAAGTTTATGTAATGATGCGTCTTTAGAACTGGCGGATGGAAATTATACGATTAAAGGAGACCCGACGGAAGCGGCTCTTGTGGTAATTGCCGAAAAGGCAGGATTGTCAAAGAAAGAGTTGTCGGCACAATTTCCAAGAATCAGGGAAATTCCTTTTTCCTCCGAAACAAAAAGAATGACGACCGTTCATAAATCACCGGAAGGGAATATTGCTTATGCAAAAGGGGCTTCCGAGATAATATTAAACTCCTGCAAATATATTTTTATTAACGGGAAAGAGGAAATATTAACTTCCGAACACAGGGAAAGAATACGTGCAGTTGCCCATCAAATGGCAAACGACGCATTAAGAGTTCTGGGAATATCTTATAAGAAATTATCATCAGATAATATTGAAAAAGATTCCGAAATAGAACAGGATATGGTATTCATAGGGATTACGGGAATGATTGACCCTCCACGTGAAGAAGTTAAAGCTGCAATTGCGCTATGCAACAAGGCGCATATAAAATCCGTAATGATAACCGGAGACCATAAATTGACCGCAATGGCGATTGCTAAAGAACTGGGATTACTGAAACACGGTATGGCTTTAAGTGGAGAAGAATTGGATAAAATAAGTGACGAAGAGTTTAATAATCTTGTAGAGAAGATAGAAGTTTATGCGAGGGTTTCTCCTGCTCACAAGTTAAGAGTGGTAACGGCGTTAGAAAACAGGGGGAACGTTGTGGCGATGACCGGTGACGGGGTAAACGATGCTCCGGCGTTAAAGAAAGCGGATATAGGAATAGCGATGGGAAAAACCGGAACAGATGTAACGAGGGAAGTTGCGGATATTATATTGCTGGACGACAATTTTGCTTCTATTGTTGCCGCGGTGGAAGAAGGAAGAGGGATTTTCAGCAACATAAAAAAGTTTCTTGCGTATATGCTTTCCTGTAATATTGGGGAAGTATTGTTAATGGCAGTTGTTATATTGTTTGGAACGTTTTTAGGTTTACCTGCGGGGATTATACCGCTTATTGCAATTCAAATATTATTCGTAAACCTTGTTACGGATGGATTGCCTGCTATAGCGCTGGCTCTGGAACCAATAGAAAAAGGTACGATGCATAAAAAACCAAGAGGGAAGAACGAAAGTATATTTAATAGAGGAGTATTATTTTATATTATAGTTGTAGGTATCTGGACGGCAGGTGTGAGTTTATTTACTTTTAAGTGGGCTTTAAGCAAAGGATATTCGGTAAACGATGCGCAGGGGTTATGTTTTGTTTCGTTGATGTTAGTGCAGTTTTTCAATGCAATAAATTGCAGGTCGTTAGACAGTTCGGTTTTCAAGATAGGTTTTTGGGGTAACAAATGGCTTTTATTGGCAATAGGATTTTCCACAAGTATGATATTGGCAGTAGTATACATTCCGGCGCTGCATACAATATTTAATACATATTATCTAGGATTAAAAGACTGGATATTTGCCGTATCCGTTTCCTCGACGGTATTTGTTATAGTGGAAATCGGAAAACTTGTAAGAGGACTAAATAGGAAGTCCTTTGGCAATAGTCATTAATCTGCTTCAGGCTGAACGAGTACAGAGAACAGAGAACTCAACCACAGAGGAAACAGAAAGCGAAAAGATAAATACTAATTCATTGTAACTAAGGAGTAACGAATAGTAATTGATTGCAACGGATAAAAAACAAACAGAAAATGGAGGACACAGAGGAAAAACAAAGAGGGCACGGAGAATTATATCACAAATGGACCATGCCCAAAAGACCTACCAAACAGATCGGTAGGCAAGCTGGCAGGCAGGATTAGAACAGGAAGTTTGAGGGGTAAAAAACCAACAAATAGAAGAGAGTTTTGCAAAATAGCCCGCAGAAAAAGAAACGAAATTTTATTCCTATTTTTTGATTTACAGAGAAAATGAGAAAGTTGTTTTTTTAGATTGACAAAGATAGGTTTTGAGAATATTGGGTATAAAGATATCTGTTGGTAAAATAAAGTAGGGGGGAAACAATGATTGCATTAATATTCTTTTTTCTCCAGCAAAATCCTACCTACGCAGTAGGCACATGGCCAAAGTATGGTGCAACTCTTGAGAATACGCATCTGCAGTTGATGAGAGGCGCTATGTTCAGCACGCCGTATGTGAAATGGTCGTATGTGACAGAACACCATGTTGAAAGTTTTGGTTCCACAGTTGCAGATGTAGATGGAGATGGAAATGTAGAAGTGGTTGTGGGAAATGTATACAAGAAACTGTTTTGTCTTAATGGCTCAACGGGTATATTGAAATGGAGTTATACAACAGCAGGCAATGTAGATTCTTCCCCAGCCATAGCAGATGTAGATGGTGACGGGAATTTAGAAGTAGTTGTCGGTAGTGAGAAAGTTTATTGTTTTAATGGCTCAACAGGTATCCCGAAATGGAGTTATGTAACAGGAAGTACCGTAGAATCTTCTCCGGCCATAGCAGACTTGGATGGAGATGGAAACATAGAAGTAGTTATTGGAAGTTACGATAATAAAGTGTATTGTATTAATGGTTTAACCGGCACATTGAAATGGAGTCACACAACGGGGGGGCAAATGCTGTGGGTTGCGCCAGCCATAGCAGACGTAGATGGGGATGGAACCCTAGAAGTAGTTATCGGAAGTAATGACTATAGAGTTTATTGTCTTAATGGTTCAACTGGTACCACTAAATGGAATTATATGGCAGGATATTATGTGGAGTCTTCGCCAGCCATAGCAGACGTAGATGGGGATGGAAACTTAGAAGTAGTTGTCGGCAGTGAGGACAATAAGGTTCATTGTCTTAATGGCTCAACCGGTACTCAAAAATGGAATTATGTAACAGGGAATGATATATATTCCTCGCCAGCCATAGCAGACGTAGATAGAGATGGAAGTATAGAAGTAATTGTTGGGGGTATTGACAGCGTACTGTATTGTCTTAATGGTTCAACCGGTATCCCTAAATGGAGTTACTCTGCTCCCAGTTACATTCATCGCGGCGTATCAGTTGCAGATATTGACGGTGATAATAAAATTGAAATTTTAGCTTCTAATCATAGTGATACTTTATTTTCTCTTAACGGTGAAGATGGCTCGCTTTTGTGGGAGAGACAATTAGCTTTTGATATTCACGATATAACAATTGCAGATATAGATAATGATGGATGTGTAGAACTGGTAGTTGGAACTGCAGGAGATAGCACAATCTGGGCGCTTGATGATATGACAGGTGCAACTAATTGCGGTTGTATGGGGGTAGAAGAATCATCAGTGAACAGTGGACAGTTATCAGTAAATGCAAAATTGGAAGTTTTAAGGAATAAGATTTATCTGTCTGTCCCAAATAATCCGCCTCAGGCGGATTTCGCTTCGCTCAACAATGTAGAAAGTAAAGTATCATTAACGATTTACGACCTATGCGGCAGGCTCAAACAAGTCCTTTATTCGGGCTCTTTAACTAAAGGGAATTATACATTTACACCGGATATAAAAGTTAACGGGATTTACTTTGTGAAACTAACCACAGGTACATTCAAAGAAACAAAGAAACTAATCTTGATGAAGTAAAAATAGTTAAGAGTAAAAAGGGAAACTTCTTCTAAGAAATGGGAAGGGCTTTTATTCGTATCGGAGTGCTTCTATAGGTCTTAGTCTGGATGCTTTATTCGCGGGGTAAATACCAAAAAAGATACCGACAAAGATAGAGAAAGAAAACGCTAGTATCACGGAATCAGCCGAAATTACGGTAGGCCAGGTGGCTAATTTACTTGCAATTTTTGATACGATACTGCCAAATAAAATTCCGATTATACCTCCCATTAAACTTAAAATTAAAGCTTCTATAAGGAATTGAGATAATATATCTTTTCTTTTTCCCCCGATTGCTTTACGGATGCCAATTTCTCTTGTTCTTTCGGCAACCGAGACAAGCATAATATTCATAATTCCGATACCGCCTACGAGCAAACTGACAATTGCTATTCCTGCTAATAACATAGTAAATGTTTTGGAAGTTTCTTTCACCGTAGAAAGTATCTCTTCCTGTGAAAATATAGAAAAATCGTCATCGTCATTTGCTTTAATTCTGTGTCTTGTGCGCAGTAATTCCGTAATACCGGATATTGCAGCTTGTATCATTGCTTGAGACTTTGCCTGAATATAAATCTGCGATATGGACGTTGAGCTGCGAACTCTTTTCATAGCCGTGGTAATTGGTATAAAGATTATATCGTTTTCATCACGCCACCCGCCCGAACCTTTTGATTTCATTACACCAATAACCTGAAAAGCAATTCTATTAATTTTTATATATTGTCCTATAGGATTTTCGTTTTCAAATAAAGTTGTAGCTACGGTTTGTCCGATTACCGCTACTTTTCGCATTTGTTTGTCTTCTTTATCCGTAAAAAAGTCTCCTTTTTCTACCGGAAAATTATTAATTTCAGGGTATTCATAAGTAGTTCCTTCTACGGAAGTGTTCGTATTTTTCCCCTGGTAAACAACCTGTGCTCCTCTGATACTGAAAGATGGACTTAACTTAGCAACTGCATAACAATTATGTAATATCGCTTCCGCATCTTCCATTTTTAGTGAAGTAACGCTTCCTCTTTCCATTCTTACGGCTCCACGACGAGCTCCGCCCGGGTATACAATTAATAAATTCGCGCCCATAGATTTTATTCTGTCGGTTATCTGAGAGCTTGCGCCCTGTCCCAGAGCTACCATCATTATTACGGATGCTACGCCGATAATTATTCCCAACATTGTAAGGAATGAGCGGAGTTTGGTTGAAAACAGGGAAGAAACCGACATAGATAAGCTTTCCTTTACGCTGGCTAAGGGCAGGAATGCCCTTTTTTTATAATTTTTAGGTTCGGCAGGAATTTGAAAATTTTTTTCTTTACGAATTTCTTTGTCTTCCAATATTTTTCCATCCTGCAGTCTTACTATTCTTTTTGCATAAGAGGCTACCGTTTCGTCATGAGTTACCAATATTATAGTAATTCCTTTTTTATTAAGTTCGGAAATTATATCCATTATTTCTTTGCCTGTTTTGGAATCAAGGTTTCCGGTTGGTTCATCCGCGAGAAGTATAGAAGGATTATTTACTAATGCGCGGGCAATTGCCACTCTCTGTTGTTCTCCTCCGGATAATTCGTTTGGTCTGCGGGAAGCTTTTTTATCCAGACTAACTGACTTTAGGCATTCGATTGCTCTTTCTTCTCTCCCTGAAGAGGATGAAGAGGCATAGATTAGGGGAAGTTTAATATTTTCAAGCGCATTAAGGCGTGGGAGCAGATTAAAATGTTGAAAGATAAACCCTATTCTTTTATTTCTAACTTCGGCAAGCTCATCATCGGATAACTTACTTACATCCTGCCCGGCTAAAGAATAATTGCCCGTAGTCGGAATATCCAGACAGCCAAGCATATTCAGTAGTGTTGATTTTCCCGAGCCTGAAGGTCCCATAATAGCGACGAAATCGCCGTCGGAAATTTTTAATGATACGTTATCAAGGGCATTAAAGGGAAGTTCGCCGGTGCTGTACGTTTTGGTAATATTGCGTAAATCTATCATTTTTTATTAATGCGGCATCATTCTCATCATTTGACGGGACCTTGAAGATTTGTTGTTGGAGGACGAGGAAGAGCTTTCGGTGTTAAAGATAACTTCTTCTCCTTCTTTTAATCCGTCTATTATTTCAATATTGCTGCCATCAGAGATTCCGGTTTTTACATCACGAGTCACGGGTTTGCCATTTTCCAATACAAGGACGAATTTATTATTTTTTTCGCGAGTTCCAAAGTTGTTTTTGTTATGAGAAAATCTTTTCTTTTCGGTTCCCTGTTTAGCGTCTCCGAATGGAATGTCTTTTTTCTTTTCAATCATACTAACCGGGACGGTAAGAACATTTTGTCTTGATTGGATTATAAATTCAACGTTTGCGGTCATTCCGGACCTCCAGGAGGTAGGAATACTGTCGGGGACTACCATTACATCATAAATAGTTACATTCGAGACTGTCCTGCTTTCATGAGAAATTTCAACTATTGTGCCTGCAAGTTCTTGTTCAGAGAATGCGTCGAGAGTAATTTTAGCGGGAGAACCTACATTTATTTTTCCTATGTCTGCTTCATCTACTTCTACGGAAGCCACTAATTTATCCGACATAACAAGAACAACCGTTCCGGCAGAAATAATTTGCCCGGGTTCGTAATCCCGTTTTATTATTTCTCCGGGTATAGAAGCATTTATTGGAACGGGTCTATAAAACTCCTTAACCATTCCGTAAGATTTTTGCGCATCTTCTATTGCTTTAGCGTCTCCTGATTTTTTTGCTTCTGCCAAATCGGATTCTGCGGATGTTATAAGAGATATTCGTTCGTCGCTTGAAACTAAAGCTAATACTGCATCTTTTCTGACTTTATCTCCTTCTTTTACTCTTATTTCATCGATTCGTCCTCCGACCGGGGATTTAATTTCCACTCTTGTATATGGCTTAATTGTGCCTGTTGCAAGAATCTTGATTTCTATATTGCCGTAGCTCACTTGAACCGTAGGATATTTATCCTTTTGTTTCGCGTTCAAGTTATGTTTTATCCGGAAGAATAATAATACTGCGCCTAATATTATTAAAGCCGAAACTATTAAGATAATGACTTTTTTCATAATCCACCTGCCTTATATAAATTAGCAATAGTTATTTGTAAATTATTTAATGAAGATATGTAATCATACTGTGCGCCGGTTAAATCAGATTCTTTTTGTTGATAAAAGAAATAAGTAGTAAGTCCCTGTTCATATTCAAATCTTGTCAGCGTGTACATATCCTGCGAAGCTTTCAGGGACTTCCGGCTTATTTCAACTTTCTTTTTTGCCAGGATCCATTGTGAATATGCCTGAAGAACTTCTTTTTCAATAGTTTGTTCCGTTTCGGTCAGTTTTATTATGTGTTGCGCTATTTCTAAACTTCCGCCTTTTACTTGTGATTTAGTAGAGAACCCATCAAAAATCGGGAAAGAAAGATTAACTCCAATACCTAAAGGATTGTCTTTTAAGCCGGAGATATCATCCCCGGAAAAGAATCCGGAGCCACTCAAACCGTAACTTGAAGTCAAATTAAGTTTTGGAAAGTAGTTACTTTTTGATTCTTTTAATTGTAAGTAGAGTATTTTATGGTTAAGGTTTTCTATTTGCATATCCGGACGGTGTTCTTTTGCCGTAGATAAGAATTCTTCCAAAGAAGGGATTTTTACATTTTCCGGATTTAAGGTGTCTTGTTTCAAAACTAATTCTTCCTGTGAGCTTCGTCCTATAAGTATATTAAGCGTAACCCTGAATAGTTTTAAGTTTTCTTCTGTTGATAGCTTGTCGTATTCTGCATTGGCGACGTTTACTTCTGATTCTTCAACTGCGGGAAAACTTTCCCTGCCTGTATTATATTTTAGTTTTATTAGCAGGTAATCTTCTTTTCGTCTTGAAAGGATACTATTACATAATTTAACTTTTTCTTCACATTGTAAGACATTAAAAAAGGTTTGTTTTACGGAGAGGATAACTTCCTGTTCCGTCATAAGATAGTTATCTTTTGCTATTTCTGCTCTTATTTTTGCAATTTCAATGTTTGCGGAGATGTATCCGCCTTTATATAATTGATAGCTTAAACCTATACTTGCCGAATGATTATCCGTGGTGGAGGTGTTAGTTTTATAATCTCTACTATAACCCGAAGAGAAGTTTATATCCGGGTATCGCGCAGAATAAGAAGAAGTGACGTCATTTTTTGCTATTTCTACGGATTTCTTTGCCTGGATTATTTTGATATTGTTCTTTTTTGCAATTGAGATACAGTCGTCAAGGGTTAATGGATTAGAAGCAAGGATTAATAAGGTAAATAAATATATCATAATATGGTAAAGAATATACGAAATAAAAGATTAGTCAAATCTTTAATTTATTGTTTTTTACTTTTAATAATTAGACAATAAAATAGGCAAAAACTTGCGGGGAAAGTTTACTTTGTTATTAGTATAATAAATAAAAGAGATTTAGATTAAATATAAATATTGGATATAATATCTTGTTAGATTTAAAATAGACAAACCCAGAGGAATAAGAAATAAAAATTATATCACTCTGGGTTGTTGTGTTATTTGACTCTGCTTTTCAATTCTGAGCCAGTTCTGAATCTGACTACTCTTCTTGCAGGAATGTTAAGGGCTTTGCCATTCTGTGGATTTCTCCCCTTTCTGGCTGCTCTCTTTCTTACATCCCAGCTACCAAATCCGACGAGCGTAACTCTTTCTCCCTTTTTCAATGCATCTGATACGCCTGCCATAAACTCATTAAGCGCTACTTCTGCTGAACTCTGGGAAATTTCGGACTTTTTTGCCATTCTGGCAACAAGGTCTGATTTATTCATTTGTAAATCACCTCCTTAATCAATTGTCTTGAGCTTAGATGCGTCTGAAACCTTTGTCAAGCTTTATTTTTAATTCTACTCGCTTTTATTTTCCCGATGGAATCGGAATTTATAGGAAGTGATATCTGTAAAGTGTTGAAATATAAGGGGATAAGTTCGGAACCTTAAAAGACAAATAAATAAAGGATTTTGTGGAAAATAATTCTGAAATATAAAGAAAGACAATAAAAAATCTCACCTCAGAGGAACCAAATACCTGCCACAAAATCACTAAAGCACGAAATTACACTAAAAAGAAAAACAGATTACAAAAAAGAATTTTGGACCACCCTCCAAAAAGAATACGGGCGGGCCATGCCTATCGGCAGGTAAACAGGCAAGGGCTTCGTACGAACAGAGTTGCGCAACCTGAAGGTTGCGGCTACCAACTTCGTCGAAACAAATTATTGCAAGATTACTGTTTTGCGCGTGAGTGTGCGTTTGTTGTTTTGTAACCTTACGAAATATATTCCGGCTGCAATCTTGTTATTGTAAGTGTCGGTTCCGTTCCATCTTACTGTATGATACCCTGCAGTGCATTCGCCCTCAAGTAATGTCTTTACCAGTCTTCCGCTTACATTGTAGATTTTCAAATTCACATTTCCGGCTTCCGGAATGCCAAATTTTATAAACGTTGAATTCAACGCCGGATTCGGATAATTCTGGCTCAGGAACATAACTTTCGGAGGAGTCGTCTCTTCTGTTCCGGTTAGAGCTACATTAAATACTTTTGAAGCTATATTATTAGTAGTATCGTTTTCTACGGGATTAGCTTCCGAGATTTTTACCCATACCGTATCCAGTCCTACTGCTTGGGGTACCCACATTACGTTCAACGGCATAGTTTTGTTTGCTTCAACCGAAACAAGAGCGCTCGTAATAAGATTCGCCGAATCAATATGATGCAGGTATATGGATACCAAACATTCCGCATCTTTTCGTATATTTTTTATATCCGCTCTAATCCAGCACGTATCGTTAATAACCGGAGGTTTATTGGTAGATATGTCGTTTGCAGTTACATATACATCCGATGAAGTATCCGATACTACGCTCAAATGTATCGTATCACCGCTGATTAATCCTTTGCTGTCGTGGCCTGTCAGGTATATGGTATGATTCCCGAGAGGAAGCGCTGCCGAAATATTTTTCCCCGTTCCGAGTGGGCCGCTAACATTTGATGTCCATTTTAAAGTAGTGTCTTCTACAATCCGGTCTTCCGCATCATAAGCGTTAGCGCTAAATGCGACTTCCTGATTTATCGAATATATCGCGCTATCTTCGGGTGTCGATATAAATACGCTCGGCGTCTTATTGTCTGTTTCAAAATCTCCATTTGATTCGTCGCTTGAAGTATTTATGCCGTCAGTGGCGACAACTTTGAATTTACAGGTTGTTCCGCCCGGGAAGGACTGCATATTTACTAAGTAAGTTGTATCAATTAAATCTATTGCAATGGGCGTCCACACGGAATCCTTAGTATATAACAGCCAGTAATAAAGTTGCCCGCCGTCTATATCATTTCCGCTCCATTTCACTCTTACCGTATCCGAGAAGTTTTCTCCGCCGTTCGGGTAGAGAAGCGTTACGGCTGGCGCATTGGCAGATTTTATAACTTGCTTAATTATATTGGAGTTATGTTTTATAACTATTTTCTGCGTATTTACAGGGAACTCAAGATTAAAGTAATACGGGGACCCCTTAAGCGTTGAAGAGGGGACATCTATAAAATCGGGCTCAAAATTTATACCTGACAATACACTTCCTGAGCCGTTCTGACATTCTATCCTGTAGTTTCCGGGTTGTCCTGTATCTGCTTCTCCATTTGGAATTTTGTAAGAGGGTTCAATCAATACGGAATCATTATCATAAATATTAAAACTGAATGCAATTCTCGGAACGGATGCCTTCTTTTTAGCAGGGAAATTATTCAACAAAATTTTATAAACGGAATCAGATATCCAGTGAGACATAGTGCCTGAGTTACCCATCAAACTGTAATAATTATTGCCGGCATATTCTTTAGGGTGAGGATTGTGGATACATCCTTTTGTTCCCTTGTCTACCCACCAACCTTCGCTTGAAACAGAACCGTCAGGCTGGGTTTGATAAGGCCAGCTACTGTTTCCGGACTTATCTACCGGTTCATAATATTCGTCATCCAACACATAACCCATCCCGTTAAAAACATGTCCCATCTCGTGAGTTGCTACCCACTGGTCACCGGGGAATGTTGTGCTATCAATAAGAACGACTCTTGCGTATCCCGAATGAGATAATCCATGGCTGAATGTTCCTTTCGGCGCAATACCCACTACCCTGTGGTCTACATCCTCAGAAGCATAGAGTCTTGTAATTATACTCATAACTGTTCGGGTATTCCAACCAAACCACCCGCCTGTAACAGTAGAATCTACATTTATAATAGAACAATCATACTCTATCATACCCCAGTACATTGGTAAAATTGCTTCTACAAATGACTGGCATTGTTTGGCAAAATCAGTAATGTTTACGCTTGAGAGCCCGTGCCATCTTTCTGCAGAAATAGGCCTATATGTTATCCGTGCGTGGGGCGAAGAGACTATTTTTACCGAATCTGCCCCGGTATTATTTGTTTCGTTTCTTTCCTCAACTGCTCCGGGTGCGTAGTCTACTTCCGCTCTGACTACCGCGTTTCCCGCAGCACCGAATAAATCTCCAATAGGTATAAAGAAATTGAAACTGTTGACTCCGCTATTTAATTCAGCATTAGACCAGACTTTTGCGCCTTTAATAGAGTTCCCCGAATAATAATCTGTCCCATTGTAAGTTAATTTAACGTTTACTCCATCCACAGGCTTGCATCTTCCTACATCCACAAAAACCCTTACCATAGTTGGCCTTAGTGTTAGTAAATCAACATCCTGAACAGTCTGGATTGTTTTTACGTCTTTTATTTTTAAATCAATATTTGCCAGTTCTACATCATAATAATTATTTACGTAGGGTTTATAATTCAAGTTCCCGATGATTGTATCTCCGAGGGCAAAGCGTCCCGTAATATCTTTTGGACCTCCGGTGCCCCAGAAACAGTTCTTAACGGAAAGAAGTGCCGCTCCATCATCATTCCTGACCCCCACGCTGTCGTTCCCGCAAATATTAGAGTGCTGGACATTAAACCATCCTCCTGAAGTTCCTACAATTCCGTATTTATTCGATGTTATTTCGCTATAAGACACCTGTGCCATACCGCTACCCGTGGAATAAATTCCGTAATTACAGTCGGCTATAAAGACGCTGCATACCTTGCAGGGACTCTTAGCTCTTATGCCTATAGAATCATCCGTAAATCTGCATCTTGCTATATTTACGCTACCACTTGCGTTTACGTAACTTGTTACTCCGTATCCTGCTCCCGTAATTTCGACCCATTCTAATGTTCCCGTAGAAGAATCCTGAATTGTAAAAGAATAATCCGAGCGCGAGCCGGTATTGGAAGAAATTTTTATCATAGTATCTTGTTGTCCTATCATCACGAGATTTCCGGTCGAAGTTCCAAGAGCATGGGCGGGGTCTATTTTTATTTCTACGCCGGGTTCAATTGTAAGCGTTGGAGACGAAGTATCGCCCCATCCTCCCGTCAGAACGACGCAATTTTGTGCCAAATAAAGAGTTCCTTGTATAACGAACGGGTTGTCTTTTTTTCTCCATACCGTATTTCTTGCAATCTGTCCGCAAATGCTGCCCGGATTTGCAGTAACTATGTTGCTTTCGGATATTAATGAATCGTCATAATAAATCTGTGTCTGGTAGGTATAGGACGACCCTTTTACTACGCCTGTGTCTCTGTACACCGTAGGTCCGTCGTCCGTAGAATCGAGCAAAGCCCCGTTACGGTATAGTTTATATCCCCAACCACCGCCCCCGTAGATTAATTCCGCGATATCTACTTCACTGTTTCCCTGATACAGGACGTAAATCGTATGAGATTTCGGAGCTCCGCTTTTCTTGAATTCCGAACGTGAAATGCTGTGCGCAGTTATTTTTTCTTTTACGATTTTTTCGCCGGCGTTCTTTACTTTTATAAAATCGCCGTAGCATAAATTCGCTACAAAAAACAATGCAAACAAAACATATTTGTTCATCTTTCCTCCTTTTTAAAAAACTACTTTAACTTTCAACCAGAGGACATAGCACGCTATGTCCCTACAAAAAATTAACTACTTTACAGATGGGCAAACGCATAGGTTTGCCCCTACATACATTCAATTGCACATTATACCCCTATTTCTTTCAGGGTAATTTACTTCAGCAATATTAATTTTCTAACTTTTGTATCTCCGATGCCTTCAATTTTTATAAAATATATTCCTGTTGGCGACGGATGTTCATTTTTATCTTTGCCGTACCAGTAAACGTTATAAGTTCCGGGTTTTACGGTATTATTAAAAAGTGTTTTTATATGCTGTCCCGCAAGATTGAAAACATTAATTTTAACGTTTGCATTCTCAGGAACTGAAAAAGATAACAATGTTTTATTCTTAAAAGGATTGGGCATTATTTTTGATATTGATAATGTAAGCTTATTATCTGCGTTTTCTTCTACCCCTGGATTTGAAGGAGTAAATTTATACAACCCTGTATGCCACACGTCATTTTGAGATGTCGACCATTCTATGTCTTTTGAATTTCCCTGAGTATTCCATACGTAAGTGTTATTTAAACTTGAACCGATAATCTCAATAAACCCGTCATTATCCAAATCCGCAAGAGTAGGGGATGGGCACGCCAGATTAGAATCTGCCGTAAACTTTGGAAAACTTGGAATCAAAACCCCGCTGTCAGTGAAAGCATAGAACTTGCCTTTATTCCTTGTGCCAACTACAATTTCCATACCGGGATTCGTATAAATGTCTCCTATAACCGCCGAAGTAAAGATTTCACTCTTTGCTGAAAGGGTTTCAGGCCAACCCGGAAAGAAGTTACCCATATAGTCAAACACAAACAGGACAGGGTTGTAGCTGTATAAAGAATCCGTTGAAGGCATTACTATTTCAAGCAATGAATCACCGTTCAGGTCTCCCAGCGCAGGTTGAAAAAACGGTTCCATAAAAGGAACAATAATAGGTTTAGGCCAGCCGGGCATCCTGCTCCCATCGGATTTAAAAACATAAATGCTATCGAAGCTTCTGCCACAGGTCGGAACGACTATTTCAAGCGAGTCGTTATTATCTATATCCCCGATTACGGGAATTCCTATGCCTCTGCTTAGCTGGACAGGCCAACCTGCTACCGGTGTTTTATCTTTTTTAATAACATATACTTCTCCAAGACTATTACCAAATATTATTTCTTTTTCGTTATCTCCATTTATATCGGCTACTGCGGATTTATAAATGCCGGGCGCATAAATCGGCCAACCCGATGTATTACTTCCATCTCCTTTAATCCGGTATAAGCTGTCGCCCGAACAATACAGGATTTCAGGAATAGAATCGTTGTTGAAATCACATAATGTCGGTGAAGTGTAAGCGACTCCGGGAAGAGACTTAGGAAATGAAGTTACCGTTGTTCCGTTATGATGCCATGCGTAGAGTCTATTTTTTTCGGCTACTACCATTTCAAGGTCGCCGTCACCGTCAATATCGCCAACTGACGGCGCGCCATAAAGCCAATCGCTGGATGAAGTATTGAATAGTTTGTTCCCCTGGTTATCATAAACAAATAAACCCTCGGCTTTGCTGATTAGTAATTCATTTTTGCCGTCAAGATTTACGTCGCAGACGGTAGGCGACCCAAACCAGCCTCCGTACACCGGAAATCCCGGCAGTCCGGATTCATCAATGTTTATTTCTATTATAGATTCAAAAGTATCGCTTCCGTAAACGTTTAATTTAATGACATAAACTTCAAGAGGAATCTGTCCAAGCACCCATATTCCCAGCGTATCGTTGCCTTTTTCGCTCATTCCGTTGTTTCTCAGTGTAATCCCTGTTGTGTCCCATACGTCAGGCCCGCTCTTTTTCTTAAATTTTATCGTGTAATTAGTAAAATTAGAAACAAAAGCATTTCCCTTAAAATATACCGTATCGGCATTGCTGTATGCCGGCGATTTATTGGCTATGTCCAATGCGCAGTTATTTATGCGATAATACCTTTTATCCTCTCCTGTTTTTCCGCCGGAATCTTTTACAATAAGTTTGATAGTAACTAAACTGTCTTCAGGGATTAACCGCGTGTTTAACAGACACAACGTATCGTTTGTTACGGCTTGATAAAAAGAATCGGAAACAGGAACCCACAACGAAGGAGTTTTTCCTATTCCGTATTCAAATTTATAATTCAAGAATGTAGCTCCGGCGGCATCTCCCTTTTTAGCCGTTCCCTTCATCAGTGCGTCTCCAAATATTGTAGCATAGTTATTAGGAGAAGAAATGTTTGCAGTCGGCGGCAGATATTCGGTAATAATAGGTGTTTCAGGGTCACCAAGGAGATTAATCGTGAAATAACTCCATCTCATTGTTCCGGTGGCTCCCATAGCGGTTACGAGGTCTTCTTTTGCGTCATTCAGCGCATCACCTAAATTTTTTATATTTTCCGTAAATATCGCATCGAGGAACTGGTGGTCAAAGTGTTCACCGGGACCTTTCCAGACTCCCTGAGAATACCATCCAAAGCGGGTATTGCCGATGTACGCAAATGCTCCTGTCTGCGAAAATATAAATGATTCGGAAATTGCTTCAGAGGAACCGCTCGTCGCTTCATCAAAACCTGCGGTATAACACCCCTGGGAATATATTAGCGGGTAATCGGTGTTTCCTATATTTCCGCCGAATAAATCCATTACTGCCAGACTATTTGCGTGTCCAATATGATTCAGGATGTGTGTTCCTTTCAGAAGTTCATCCTCAACGGCGTCAGAATTAAACGTTCCATCCCTGTCATACAACCTTGTTATGCTGAATTTTGGAAGAAGTAAATAAGCAACGCTATCTTTTTTATCTCCGCCTTGAGTATAAGGATCAAGGTACTCACCGACAAACAAGGCTCTGTTCAAGTAATCCGGGTTTGTTTTGTTTTCATAATAAATTAGTTTCTTTATATAATTGCTTGCTTCTTCAGGAGTTTCTACGGTTATCCTTCCGACCGCTACTTCAAGAAGAAAATCGGCTTCTTCTCCGGAAGTTCCGGTTCCGCCGCCTGCCGTATCGCCTTCTCCGTAAACGCCATCACCGTCGGCATCCCAGTTGCCGTCAAGTCCGGCATAGTATATGTCGCTTGCCATAGTAGAATCAATCGGGCTTCCTACGCCGTCAGTTCCCCATGCCAACAATCCTCTTACCGGGATAATTTCGTCGTCCCCGCCGAGAGCAACCCATTTAAGGGGGTGCGCAGTTGCGCCCCAAGCTGTGTAGCAAGCTTTTATGAAATTTCTGATTTTTTCCTGATTGTCAACACCCGTATAATTAGCATATATTGAATCCGTAGTAAACATCCCTGTTTGTATCCCGCGAGAGTTTTTCCAGTTTACGAGCACCTGAAACGAGTCTTTCAGGGTTGCGTCGGTTATAAGGATATAATCAAACGGACCGGATTTAGATGCAAGAGGAACGGGAGTGGGCAGTGGTTTAGTAAGACTATTATAGGAAAACAATGCTTCGCTGTTTTCTATATTTCTTGGTATCCTGTCAGAGTTTTTTTTATCCGCAATTCTCATTGCCGATTGTTCTATTTTTGTTTTTGTGTCTGGAATTGTAGTGATTTCCAGAATTACTTTTTTATAATAGAATATTTTTCCTGTTTTAGGGATGTAGCAGACAGGAAAAATCTGACCTGTCAGTATGTCAAATCCGTTAAGTCTATGTGTTAAATAATTGGAGATTGGTTCTCCGGGGTAGGGAGAGGATTGTTTATATATTTTACTGTCTTTAACAGTTTTAATTTTATTGTCTTTTACTGAGGTAGGTATTATAGGAGGCCCGGGCTGGATATCGTAGTAACCCTTCAGAGTTTCAGTTTCACAGGGGATTAATTTAAGAGATAGAACTTTTTCTCCTGCAGGGAGGAGTATTTTTATATCTTTTGAAGGAAGAACCGGTTTGCCGGGTTGTATAAAGGATTTAAGTCCTGCGATGGTAATAAGGTCGTATTGTCCATGTTTTACCGAGGGTTTTTGAAATTCGTAATTAATTTTTATAGTTTCTGCGGTAAGGGTTTGCGCGAGGAGCAGGGAACAGATTATTAATTTCATAATACCTCCTTTGATTTTATTATGAATTCTAAGATGGCAGAAAAGGTTTGTAAAGTTATTTAAAAGGAAAAGCGAAGGAGAGAAAATTTTTGGACAGGGATATTTAAGAGATTAAAATCAAAAGGCACAGAAAAAGTAGTTGCGGGTAAAATAAATAACAGAAAATTATAGTCCGCCTGAGGTGGATAAGAGTTTCTTACTACGAATAAACGCGAATATACACGAATAAAACAAATGCGGATTGAAAGCACAAACTCTAACTAATCCTTTTCGTATCCTTAACCTATTCCTTAAGTTTTGTCCTCCAAAATCGGACAAAACTGGATAAGTTGGACTAAGTTCCTGACGGAACAAAGTCCAACTAAAAAAAGAATTGACAAATACGATAAAAATTGAATATTAGAACAATATAAATAAAACAATATGAAAGACAGTATGAAAGACAGTATGAAAGACAGTATGAAAGATAATATGAAATTTGAAACTAAAGCTATACACGTTGGTCAATCTCCTGATTCTGCCACCGGTGCCGTTACGACGCCGATTTACCAGACATCTACATATTTTCAGGAAAGTCCCGGCAAACATAAAGGCTACGAATACAGCAGGACAGGAAACCCTACAAGAACTGCGCTTGAAGAGTGTCTCGCAAGCCTTGAGAATTGTAAATACGGTCTTGCTTTTTCATCGGGTATGGCTGCAATAAATACCGTTATGGGATTGCTTAAATCCGGGGATAATATAATTTCGACATTAGACGTTTACGGTGGGACGTATAGACTTTTTAAGAACGTGTTTAATAATTATGGACTGATTTTTACTTTTGTTGATACTACAAAAATGGAGAATGTCATTAAAGCGATAACTCCTGCTACTAAAATGCTATGGGTGGAAACGCCGACTAACCCATTATTGAAAATCGTAGACTTAAAATCATTCGCGGATATAGGCAAGAAACATAAATTAATTACCGTAGTTGATAATACTTTTGCTACACCGTATTTCCAGCGACCTGTAGATTTCGGCATAGACATTGTTCTGCACAGTGCTACAAAATATCTTGGCGGACACAGTGACGTTATAGCAGGCGCGGTAACTACAAATGACGAAACCTATTACAAAAGATTGAAATTCTGCCAGAATGCAATCGGTGGAGTTCCCGGGCCTTTTGACTCGTGGCTTGTTTTGAGAGGGATAAAGACTCTCGTCGTAAGAATGAAAGAACATTTTTCAAATGCGTTAAAGATAGCAGAATTTCTTGATTCTCATCCTAAGGTAGAAAAAACATATTTTCCGTATTTGCCTTCCAATCCACAATATAAACTTGCAAAAAAACAAATGAGTGGGATGAGCGGGATGATTGCTTTTGACATTAAAGGCGGATATAAGGAAACCAAAAAATTTCTTGAAAGCGTGAAACTTTTTACTCTTGCAGAAAGTCTTGGCGGGGTTGAATCTTTAATCAGCCATCCCGCAACGATGAGTCACAGTTCACTTACACCTGAAGATAAAGCAAAAATGGGGATAAAAGATAACTTAATCAGGTTGTCCGTTGGAATTGAAAACGTAGACGACCTGTTAAAAGATATTGAACAGGCGTTGGGAAAATAATTCTATTTTTGGACGCAGATTAACGCAGATGAACAGGATGAAAAAAGAAAAGTTAAGAGTAAAGAGTTCAGAGTTTAAAAAATAGATAACAGAATACAGAAAGATTCAAAAAGGATAAAACGGAAACGATAACCGCAGATAAACAGAAATAAAAAAAGAAAGTTTAGAGTTAAAATAAAGAGAAAAAGACAAACAGATGATAAAAGATTTTTACTGTAGAGGGCACAGAGGAAAAATTAGTTCTCGGTTTTTATCTCTCCGTACTCTGCATCCCTGCCTGCCGGCAGGCAGGTCTGCGGTGAAAACTCCAACTAAAAAATATGTGGAATAATAATGTTCTTGAAATAATCGGCAATACTCCGCTTATAAAATTAAATAAAGTTACCAAAGATATAAAAGCTACTGTTTTGGCTAAGTTAGAGTGCTTTAATCCCGGCGGGTCCATTAAAGACAGGATGGCATTGTATATACTGGACAAAGCGAAAGCAGAAGGGAAGTTAAACTCCGACAGCACGATTGTAGAAAACACTTCCGGGAATACGGGTGTCGGGATTGCTTTATACGCCGGAGTTAACGGACAAAAAACAATTTTTACGATACCGGATAAGATGAGTATGGGGAAGATTAATTTTCTCAAAGCTTTCGGGGCGGAAGTTTTTGTTTGTCCAACGGCGGTGCCTTACGATTCTCCCGAATCTTATTATGAAGTGGCAAAAAGAATTGCCAAAGAAACTCCGAATTCATTTGCGCTTAACCAGTATCACAATACGGATAACCTGGAAACACATTATAAAATAACAGGACCGGAAATCTGGGAACAGGCGGAACATAAAATAGATTATGTAATTATTGGGGCAGGAACGGGTGGAACGGTTTCCGGGATAGGTAAATTCTTAAAAGAAAAGAATCCCGATATTAAAGTTATTGCAGTTGACCCGATAGGTTCAATATATTATGATTATTTCAAGAGCAAGAAATTCATCGAGCCTAAAGTATATTTCGTAGAAGGCATAGGCGAAGATATGATGTGTGAGAATATGGATTTTAGCGTCATTGACGATATTATCCAGGTTACGGATAAAGACTCCCTTTTAATGAGCAGACAGTTATTGAAGGAAGAGGGAATTTTTGTGGGAGGTTCTTCCGGAGCAACGGTTTGGGCGGGATTGGAAGTGGCAAAAAAATTACCTGAAAATAAGATTGTCGTGACTGTTTTGCCGGACGGCGGATACAGCTATATTGAAAAAATATTCAATGACGAGTGGATGAAAGAAAAAGGTTTTATTTAAGACATCTCAAGTTGTTTGCGACAAAAAGATATTCCAAATAAAAGATGAGAATAACAGGTGGAGAGTTTAAAAACTTAAGAATAAACGCTCCTGAAGATATACGTCCAACGCAAGATTCGGTTAGACTTGCAATATTCAATGTCATAGGGGAGAGGATAGAAAATGCAAATTTTATTGATTTGTTTGCGGGCAGTGGAGCGGTTGGAATAGAAGCATTGTCAAGAGGCGCAGAGAGAATAGTATTCGTTGACAGTTCCGTAAAAGTTATAAAAGAAATAAAATCCAATATTGGAATTATAGATAGCGATGATTCGTATAAAGATAAAATAACAATAATAAATAAAAAGTTTTCCCAGGTAGAATTACAGGATTTACTTATTCCGGGGCGGCAAAATATTTTATTCGCAGACCCGCCGTATAATAAAGGATATGTAAAGTTATTGTTTGAAAAATTTGCAGGCGTTAACAGGAGCGAGAGCGATATTTTTATAATCGAGCATTCAAAACACGAAGACATTGTCGAAGGAAAACATTATAAATTCGGGGATACGTTGTTGACTTTTTTGTAGAGAAATCAACCACAGAGGGCACAGAGAACAAAAACAAATAAGATTTAGAGTTAAAAAAACAGAGAAAAGAAACTTTCACCGCAGACCTGCCTGCCGGCAGGCAGGGACGCAAAGTTCGCAGAGAAAAAAATAACAGATAATAGAATAGGAAGAGAAAACAGAGAGAGCACAGAGGAAAAGAACAGAAAAATTTATCCCAGCAGAGCTGGCCTAATGGCTTAAACTCAAAGGGCTTTCTACCACGAATGAGCACGAATATACACGAATAAAAAAAGTGGACTTGATAAATCAAGTCCCTACAAAGGGGAAATTACTTCATTACCTTATTATAAATTTTCTTAAAATCGTGTTTGCCGGCGAGGAGTATGGTTGTGATGGGGGCGACTTTTTTTGCGAGATTACTCATCTGTGTTACTTTGTCCCGGATATCCCATTGAGCGCTTTTATCTTCCCGTATTCTTGAAATATGGTATAACTGCCGTACATTTATCCCGAGGAGTACTCTCCTTTTGTGAGCGTTTGTCAGACAATATTCTGCTGCTTTCCCATAGGAAGGCTTGAATTCGTTATACAAATCCGTGCTTTTATCACATACTTCTTTTAATTCCCGTGATAACCCGACTTCCTGAATATTCGGTGGAATCGTGTATCCGAGAACGGGGTCATAGTCCTGAGTTAATAACGTATTCATTCTGTGTCTTTTTAGTTGCGCGAAACTTGTGGCACTTAAAACAATTTCATATATTAAAAATCCTGCCTCAAAAGCTCTTGGGACTTTATCAAATTCACTGATATATTTTAAGGCTTCTTTAATGAAGTTTATGGCTTTACCGGTAGTAATTAACTGTTCTGAAAAAGTATAACATTCGTTAATTGGTTTATTTGAATATAAGTGTAAGAGGGCAGTTAAAATCTCCCTGTCCGGGGTATTATGATTTACGAGAGTTACTTCTTCTTTTGTTTGCATAGATTCATCAATATAAAAAAGAGATGGAATAGATTTAAAATTTTTCTCAATGAATTCTCTTAATTTTTGTTCAGTATATTTAAAGTTGTCTTCCTGTAATTCTTCTTTTGGAGCAGCTCTAGACGAAGAGCTTCTTTTGGAAAACAAAGACATTTGCTCGCTTAACGATAAAGTTTTTGGTAATGAAGAGTTACCTGTAACATTTTGTTGTTTAAATAGGTCAGGTGCGGCTAATTGGATTAGAGAAGGAGCTTTTTCTATTATTGCGGAATATAATAATTGGGCGAATTCCATTTCTTCTTTTAGTCTGCCGTATTTTAATTCCCTGATTGCAAGTTCGGCAGTTTGTCCGGTATAAGAGCATCCAAGCTGGGTTTCAGTTGCTAAACAGAGACTATACCTTGCATCTTCTTTTGAGAGGGTTTGTAATTCCGTTAATAAAGATTGTCTGCTTTTATCCGTTAAGGTGATTAACTTTTTTGAGTTTTTAGTTTCCAGGAGTTTTGTTAATAAGGGGACAGCCTTGAAATAGAAGTCGTTTTGGAGTTTAACAAGTTCATCGAATTTTTCCAGGTCCTGTTTGTTGAATTCTTTAGGTTTTATGTAGTCGCCTTCCAGCGTAACATATCTCTGGGATTTTTCCGTATATCCTGCGAGTCTTCTTTTTTCTATGGATTCTGCGAGAAGCCTTGAAACGCCTTTTATGTTTAAGTTGAAAATTGCATGGTCGGCTACGGAATGATGTCCCATACCGTAGAGAATGGCTTCGTTTGACTTTCTGGATTTCTGGATATTTTCCAGAGATTCGGATACCAGTTCGTCAACGTTTTTTTCGCTTCTGCTTATTCTGGCGTAAGCCGCGGAGATTACTTCCGGAGTTGCTTTGAGTTTTTCTTCTTCGGGGAGGGTTTTAAGAATCTCCAGAGGAACGTTTGTGCCTGCTAGTCGTATTTCCATTTTTATAATTAGTTATAATATTCCACTTTACAAAAAACCTAACCACAGAGATCACAGAAAACGGAAAGATTAGATTTGAAAAAATAACATACAACAGAATAGAGATAGAAAACAGAGAGGGCACAGAGAACTAATTTTCCCTCTGTGTTCTCTGTGGTTTCCATTTCTGTTCTTCTTCTAATCTTCAAATCCTGATTATCTGCGTTCATCTGCGTCCTAATTCTTTCCCGAGTTACATTTTTTCGCTTATTGCTTTCGCCTGAGAGAAGAGTAAAAGGTAATCTCTGCCGCCGGCTTTTGAGTCTGTGCCTGACATATTGAATCCGCCGAAAGGATGAACGCCGACGAGAGCGCCCGTGCATTTACGATTTATGTATAAATTTCCGCAATGGAATACCCGTTTTGCAAGTTCTATTTTGGTTCTGTCGCGTGTATAAACTGCGCCTGTTAAGCCATATATCGTAGAGTTGGCAATTTTCAGCCCATCATCAAAATCATTAGATTTGATTACGGCAAGTACGGGACCAAATATTTCTTCCTGTGCGAGACGGTCATTCGGTTTAATATCTGCTATTATAGTAGGGTTAATAAAGTATCCGTTATCGTTTTCGTTTTTGCCGCCAAAAATTAATTTCCCTTCTTTTTTACCGATTTCTATGTACTCAAGAATTGATTTATATGCTTTTTCATTAATGACAGGACCCATATAATTATTTGAATCCGTCGGGTTGCCTACATTGAATTTTTTGACTTTTTCCGCAAGAATATCAACGAACTCATTGTATACCGATTTATCTACTATTACGCGGGAACAGGCAGAACATTTTTGTCCCTGAAAACCAAAGGCCGAAGCAAGCGTTCCGGTTGCGGCTTCCTGTAAATCGGTATCTTTATCAACGACAATGGCGTCTTTCCCGCCCATTTCTGCAACGACTCTTTTTATCCAGATTTGTCCTTCTGCAGTTTTTGATGCGAGTTCATTAACGTGTAATCCTACTTCTTTAGAGCCAGTAAATGCAATAAATCTTGTGAGCGGATGCCCGACAAGAGTGTCACCTATTATGCCCCCCCTACCGGTTACAAGATTAACGACTCCTGCGGGAACTCCGGCTTCTTCTATTACTTCCATAAATTTATAAGCTGTTACGGGAGAATCGCTGGAAGGTTTTAATACGACCGTGTTTCCCGCGACAAAAGCGGCTGAAGTCATACCTGTCAATATTGCCATAGGGAAATTCCAGGGTGGGATTACGACGCCTACGCCCAGGGGAATATATTTTGATTCGTTTAATTCGCCGGGGTAAGGAGTTATTTCTTGAGGAGCTCCGTATCTTAAAGCTTCTCTGCCGTAGAATTCCAGAAAATCAATAGCTTCAGCGAGATCGCCGTCTGCTTCCGGCCAACTTTTTCCTGTTTCATATACAAGAACTGCGCTTAGTTCAAACCTGCGGCGTCGCATAATAGCGGCAGCTTTAAATAAGTATCCTGCGCGTTCTTCGGCAGTTTTTTCTTTCCATTCATTAAAAGTTTTATGTGCTATTTCTATTGCTTCAATTGCTTTTTCAACTGTGGGCTGTTGTATTATGCCTATAACTTCTTTTTTATTTGAGGGATTATAAGAATTAAATTTATCTTTACAGAGTTCTTTTTTCCCTCCGATTATAAGGGGATATTCTTTTCCAAATTCTTTTTTTACGTTACTGAGAGCTGTTCCCATTTTTTCGTGATTAGCGGGAATAGAAAAATCTACGAAAGTTTCGTTTTTAAATTCTGGTAACATCATTCCTCCTAAATTTGTTGTATTTATTAGGTAGTTAAATTAAAAATAATAGAATTATCACTAACAATAAAAAGGGATAATGTCAAGTATTTTAAGTTAATGTACTAAGGGGGGATAACAAAAAAAAATTATAGCCACGGATGACAGTCCTGCGGAGCTGGATAACTTAGAGTAATATTCCTAGACGGAACAAACTCTAAGTAAACACGGATACAGAGAAAAAAATGAACTGCAAAAAGGGAAGGAAATAAACCACAAGATTCCCAGCATAGCAGGATAAGTTGGTCTACTGTTCCTTGCGGAACAAAGTCCAACTAACCACACGATTTACACAGATTAAAACAGGGAAAAGAAATAGAAGACTAAAAAGTTTGACAAGAGGATTTAATAATAGTATGTTAAAAAAATTAAGAGGAGAAGTGGCTAATGAATTGGAGTGGTTGAAGCGAGGGCTTCAACCTACCCAACTTTAAGGGCTTCATATTAGAGGTGACTATGAAACAAGAAAAATGGGTGGAAAAAGATTTTGAAGAAGTTGATTGTTTTAGGTGCGGAACAAAGGGGAAATTATTATACAAAAAGGAACTATTGGGAGTCGTAAAATGCGAGAAATGCGGGCAGGTGTTTATAAGCCCTAGACTTACAGAAGAAGGAAGAAAGAAAATATATGAAGACCATAGTTACTTTGATACGGGAGTTTATGGATTTTCAAATAAGTTTAATCTGGCTATGAGTTTGCAAAGAACATGGTCAAACGATAGACTTAAACTTATAAGCGAGTTATTAAACAATAAATTGGAAAATAAAAAACTTCTGGAAATAGGCTGCGCTTATGGACTATTTCTCAATTTTGCAAAACAAAAAGGTCTCGAAGTGACAGGAATAGAATACTCCTCTACGGCCGTAAAATGGTCTAAAGAAAATCTGCAACTAAACGTATACAATGGTGAAATAGAGACTGTTAAGTTGCCTGAAAATACTTATGACGTAGTATGTTTTTGGGATGTTATAGAGCACGTTAAAAACCCCGAATTGTTTTTAAAATCCGTAAAGCGGGTATTAAAGAAAGATGGCGTTGTTGTTTTTTCTTGCCCATATTTTAATTCCGTTCCCGCGACGGTTTTTAAGTCTAACTGGTGGACACTACGCCCGGAACAACATATCTGGCAATTTACTCCTGATACTCTGGGGAAATTATTTGGAGAACAGGGAATGAAACTCGTAAAGGTTATAAGAAATCCTCTCTCACGTATAAATTTATTCAGGTTTGATAGTATTACGGTTGCGGCGAAAGTCGTGTAGTTTCAAACGAAAATATTTGCCACAAAAACACGAAGCCCAGCGGAGCTGGATAAGTTGGAGTCCCGCTAGCGGGATAGAAATCCCTAATCCGCCAAAGGCGGAAAGGGCTTGCTATAATGTTTCTGACGAAACAAACTCCAACTAAGCACAAAAGTACACTAAACAGAAAAACAGAGAAATTTGCCACGGATTAACACGGATAAAGAGAATAAAAAAAGATTTAGAGTTTAGAAATAAGAGAAAACAGAGGGCAGATAAAAGGGGATTAGAATACTGCTTGGAGAGACAGGTGTAACTTTCCGTCCATAAATTCGTTTGGTTTGGTTATTGCATACATAATTTTTATCATCCCGATTGGCGATTCTACTGCGCCTCCTATGCCAAATCCTTGTCGCCAAATCCCATCAATATAGCCTATGTCATAGAATGGGAATACGAAAGAATTGCCCGAGTATTTACGATATTCAATGTTTGACCATCCTATTGTGGTTCCGTTGAATTCGTCTTCCCAATAACCTCTTAACGTTTTTGCGCCACCTAATTTAAACTTGTCGTAAATTGAAACTTCTTTCATAAGTTTATAAAAATTTATTGAATTAAATAAAATATCTTTGCGTTTTATTGGGATATATGAATCAAAGTTTGTCATTATTCTTTCTATGTATTGTGTGGTAAAAGCAGTTTTGATATGGTAATTTACACCGGGTATTGTTTGAGTGTTGAATCCTATTCCAAGTATTCCCGTATAGATAGACTCTTTGTTCAGGAATGCTCCACAGACTCCGACATCCGCTACGAATTCATAACTTATGGGGATGTTAAGTAAAAATTCGGCTTGTTTTTTTGTATAAGTAGTATCTTCTTTTCTGTATAAAAAATTTCCCGTAAATCCGATTTTAGAAGAGAATAACCATGGTTCTTTGTATTCAAGTTCCGAGTAATTTGAGAGTTTGCCGAGCTGATTCCATCTTATATGAACAACTTTGCCCGTTCCGAAAAGGTTAGGACTTCTGAGTTCAAACAATCCAGCAAGTTCATTTTGTTGATAGCCGACGATTCCTTCCGCCGTGTTTGCCCTTTTCTCTTTTACTTCAACAACAAGAGTGTCTTCGGTTAATAAGTCTATTTTTACCGAGTCAATAAATTCGAGGTTTTCGAGTCTTTGTTTTGCAGTATTAACGTTAGACTGTTTAAATATTTCACCTTTTTTAAGACCGGATTTTCGTAATATTACAAAATCCTTAGTAGAGTTATTGCCTTTAACTGTTATGGTTTTAAGTTTTATAAGGGAACCTTCAACAATCTGGAATTCGAAATTTACTTTATTTTCAACGAAGTTAAAGTTAGCAGGGAGTATTTTACAGAAGGGATATCCAGAATTCTCGTATTTAGTTATAATGGATTCAATATCATTTAAAAAGGCTTTTTCATTAAAGAGAATTCCTTTTTTCATAGCGAGAAGTTTTCTTAGCTCACGGGATTTGAATATTTGATTTCCCGTAAATTTTATTTTACCGATTTTGTATTGAGAACCTTCGTTTATGAATAAAGTATCTCCGGAAGATTTGACTTCTATTTGTAAAAATCCCTGTTGTTTATAAAGATTTGTAATTGTTTCAATGGTTAACGTATCCGTTTTGGTTAGAAGTTGTTTGGAGGGAAAAAACTTATTGCCAAGTATTACCGTGCTTATTAAAAAGAAGATTATATTCATTTCAAGTTATAAAGTAAAGCATAGTCAGAGAAACAAAAAATTGTCAACAAATTGTTAAAGTTGTTATAGGGCAAGCACGCATACAAATAGAAATAACATTTTAATTGACATAATGCATAAATAAAGTAACTTATATATAATCATGTGCGGAGTTGTGGGAATAATAGGGAATGTGTCTGTAGCCGAAGAATTATGGCTCGGGTTGCTTGCGATTCAGCATAGGGGACAGGATACCGCAGGCATTGTGACTTATGACAACGACAGATTCCATTCAAAAAGAGGCAACGGAACGGTTCAGGAAGTTTTCGAACAAAAACATTTACTTGCTTTAACCGGGAATGCCGGAATAGGGCAGGTAAGGTATCCGACAATTGGTTCCGGCAGCGAAGAAGATGCCCAGCCACTTTTAACGAATTCTCCTTTTGGAATAGCAATGGTTCACAATGGCAACGTTGCGAATTACGGGAGTTTAAGAACATGGATTACGAACAACTATCACAGGCACATAAATACGACAAACGATGTGGAAGTTATACTGAATGTTCTTGCAGCTAACTTAAAAGACTCGAGTACTAATTCACCAAACGAAATATTTAATGCCCTGAAAGCAGTTATGTCAAAAGTAAACGGGAGTTATTCCTGCATAACTTTTATTGCAGGACACGGGATGTTGGCATTCAGAGACCCCCAAGGAATAAGGCCTCTTAAGATAGGGAAAAAAGGTAAGAATTTCTGCATAGCTTCGGAATCTGTAGTGCTTGATACGCTTGGATACAAAGAGATGCGGGACGTATTGCCGGGAGAAGCCATATTCATAAATATGCAGCGGGAAATGAAATCCAAAATAATTAAAGCAAAACCTGCGCGTCATTGTATATTTGAATATATATATTTTGCAAGACCTGACTCTATAATGGATAATGTAGAAATATACAAAGCAAGATTGAAGTTGGGAGAGGAAATTGCAAGACTCGTGAAAAAGATGAAATTAAAACCGGATGTAGTAATACCGGTTCCCGACACGGCAAGAACTGCGGCGCAAGGAGCGGCAGAAGCATTGAAAATTCCCTGCAGAGAAGGGCTTATAAAAAACAGATATATAGGAAGAACATTCATAATGCCAAGGGAAGTCAATAGGGCGGAAAAGGTAAGATACAAGCTTAACCCATTAAAATGCGAGATTCAGGGGAAAAAGATATTATTAATAGACGATTCCATTGTACGCGGTTCGACTTCAAAATCCATAATATCGCTTATAAGAGAAGCCGGGCCAAAAGAAATTTATCTTGCGAGTACCTGTCCGCCATTAAGATACCCATGTTTCTACGGCATTGACATGCAGACAAGGAAAGAATTTATTGCTAACGGCAGGAGTTTAAGCCAGATTCAGAGAGAAATAGAATCGGATAAACTAATATATCAATCACTGGATGGAATGTTAAAAAGTGTAGGTAATGGTAAACTCTGTTGTACAGCCTGTTTTACGGGAGATTATCCTACAGAAATCGAATCTGACGATATGTTGAGAATAGAAAAAGACAGAGCGAAACAGGTTTCGTTGTGGGAGTAAGTTGTACTTTACAAAACCACGAATTTTAATTTTACAAACAAAAATAAAAAAAACCAGCCCAGCGGGGCTGGATAACAAACTCTAAGGATTACATCCAAGAGTTTGTAACTGAGCTGGATAAGTTAGAGTAATCCGCCTGAAGCGGAAATTCTAACTAAGGAGAGAGAAAATGATAGAAGGCTCTTAGAACTTTAGTTCTTAGAGAATTCTATCTGGCTTTGTTGGAAAAAAGGAGAGAAAAATGACAAACTTTAAAAGATTACTTTTATTGGGCAGTGTTGTATTTTTAACTTTTTCAGGTTGTGCGCTGATTCAAAGCAGGTTAGCTATGAGGAATTGTAAATTCAAGATTGCCGGTATAGAGGCTGTGGAGTATAATCCGTTACAGGATTTAGATAAGGTCAACGTAAAATTAAACATTGACTGTATGAATCCAAATAACGCCATAGAAGCAGTTCTAGACAAACTTGTTTTTAACCTTCTTTTGAATGGAAAAAATGTAGCTGATGGCAAAATAACAGACCAGCTAAAAGTGGGGCCTCAAAAAACCGTTAGTTTTCCTGTGAATATAGGATTATCTTTATCTAAAATAGGGAAAACTGCTCTTGAAGCCATACAGTCAAACAAGGCTGTCTATGAACTGAAAGGAACGGCATTTTTTAACACTCCGATTATAGGAGAGACTTCTTTCCCGGTAACAATAACTAAAGGTAACTGGTCAGCGGAATAAGTTTTTAAATTAGTTTTGGAACAAAGTAGCGCGAGGCTTTAGCCTCGCTTATTTATTACACTTCAATATGAAAAGTATATATGGTGTTAAATTAATTTTGGCACTACGAAGTAGTTATTATATACTGCAGGGGCGTTTGAAAGCACTTCTGAAATAGAGAGACTTTCTTTTATAATATCTTCTCTCATAGGTGTTTCCGTTTTAAAAACACAGTCACCGCCCAAGCGGGATGTTCCAGATGTTCCATTCGTATTTAATAATAGGGTGTTGTCCGAAGATATACTAAGTTTTTGAATTGTATTCACGTACTTTACAATACTGCTAAGTTCAGTAGTGAATTTTTCTATTTCTTCCAGAGTTAGTTTTAATTTACAGAGTTCCGCAATATGCGTAACAACAGAAGATGTAATTTCCATATTTTAAACTTTATTTTTTAATTCTTGGTTTGTCTTTTTGATATTTGATTTTTAATATTTAATATTAAGTCTAAATGTTAATAAAATTTTTAGAAATGTCTACGAGTCACATTCTCAAGCTAGAGGCTTGAGTTACATTTTTTAATATCCCCATGTTTCGTGCAACCAGGTTTCACGTCTGCAGTCAGGGCAAAGCATTACAATATGTCCTGAGCGGTAAGGATAAGCATTAGATTTATCGTGTTCAACGATATTTAATTCCCGTGCAAGAGGTATCCATAAAGTAGGATTGCTGTAAGCTAACTCGCCTACTTTATCGGCTATCCATAAAAGATGTTGTTTCGTAGAGATAATTTTCCCACATTTTTCACAAAGTACGAGTTCTTTTTCAAGCACTTCCGTATATTCGTCTCTCGTAACGTTTGCGAGGTCAAATTCATTTATATGTTTTAGCGCTTCGGTTGGACAGGCTGCTTCGCATTGTCCGCAGAAAATACATTTATCCGAATAGTAAATAATTTTACGAATTTTTTTATTAGCATCGTCTTCTAATTTTCTTGAATCGGCAGGGCATACTTCTATACAAGCTCCGCAGCCCATACATTTTTCGGAATCGCATTTAAGAATACCCCTGAATTCTTTTGCCATCGGGGTCTGTTCATAAGGATATTTAGTAGTGTAAGGTCCACCGACAAGCGCTCTTATTGCTTCGCCGAGTTCTCTTATTTTAGGAGTTTTCATAATTATTTTTTATATTTACTTCTAAATTTTTCCGTTTTCTGCCATGAAAGTTTCAATAAGTCTTTCGTAGATAATTTTTGTCCGTTATTATTTGCAATGACTAATCTTTCCGTGCAGCAATAGCAGGGGTCAACGGCAGCCAGAACCAATACTGCGTCTGCGATTTCGCAACCCTTAACCGCTACTGCATTGGATGCAATATTCATATAACTTGGAGCTCTGACTTTATACCTGATTGGCATATTTGTGCCGTCCGAACGGACATAATGGATTACTTCGCCTCTTGGAGCTTCTGCTCGTCCGATTCCTTCTCCTGCCGGGACATCGTCAACCTTCAGATCAAATGGTCCTTTTGGCATTTCTTTAAGGCATTGTCGTATAATTTTCAAAGATTCAAAACATTCAAGAAGACGAACTTTTGCTTTTGCCATAACGTCGCCCTCATCAAATTTTATAACATCCCATTTTACAAGGTCATAAGCAGCATAAGGATCGTCCCTGCGAACGTCAATAGCTAAACCTGATGCGCGGGCAGTCGGTCCGATAACGCCATAATCCATACCCTGTTGTTTCGTTAATATCCCAACATTTACAAGTCTTGCCGCGAGAACCGGGTCATCAAGAATAGCTTTTGTAAACAACATTGCTTTTTGTTCTACCAATTTTAATACTTTTTCAATTTCAGGAATATCTTCTTCTCGTATGTCTTTTCTAACTCCACCGACTTTCATCATCCCGTAATGATTTCTGTTGCCCGTAATTTTCTCAAACAAATCAAGAATAGGTTCACGATATTTCCAGAACCACATCCATACGGTATTGTATCCGAGAAAATGACCTGCAAGTCCGCACCATAAAAAGTGTGAATGAAGTCTTTCTAATTCTGCGATTACAGTTCGTATATATTTAGCGCGAATAGGAATATCAACGTTATTGATGTCTTCTATTGCCTGAACTCCTGCGAGTGGATGCGAGTTTGAACATATCCCGCATATCCTTTCGACAAGAAACGGAACCTGGTCGTAAGTTTTTTGTTCTGCAAGCCATTCGTGCCCGCGATGATTGTAGCCGAGATTTATTTCAAGACCTACGACTTTTTCGCCTTCAACCTCGAGCTTGAATAACTCAGGCTCTTCCTGTAAAGGATGGTACGGTCCTATCGGTATGATTGTTTTCATTTATATTTTTTAAGCGGATGTTTATTATCCCACTGGAAATCTGCATCCGTAAGCAACGGTTTTAAGTTTGGATGTCCTTCGAATTGTATGCCAAGCAATTCATGCATTTCCCTTTCTATCCATTCGGTAGCGGGTAAGAAGTTTGCAAACGAGTCAATTTTTGGGTCATCCTTTGGTATATGAACTCTTATTGAATATACAACTCCTGTGCTATCTAAAGAAAAATGATAAAGAATTTCAAATCCTTTTCTCGTATCTATTCCCGTAGCAATGGAGAATCTCATGCCTTCATCTTTGAAGAAATATTCGGCAAGTTCTTTTGCCCGTTCTCTATTGATTTCAATATAAATCCGCTTGGGGGAATTTTCTTTTATTTTTACGCCGTCAAACCTACTTTTAACCTTTCCTATTATTTCATCCATTATGGCAGATAATCCACTAAAAATCCATTCTGTCAATAAATTTTTTAAGACAATATTCAATATTATACCAACTTGCTAATCCGCCTTAGGTGGATTAGCTTAGTTGGTGTTATACCAATAAGCCTATAATTTATGTATTTATTTTTACCATTTTGATAGCGATTTGGTATAAATATACTTCTTGGAATTTTAATGAATTATAAAGGGTTATTGCAAAACTTTTCTGTTATTTTTTTTTAACTTTATTCGCTTCTGCGTAGATGGTTTTCAAGGGGACATTAAGTTTCTCTGCAATTATTTTACAGGATTCGTATTCCGGGGAGATATTTTTAATGATATTCCCGAGTTTGCCAATCTTGAATTTAATTTTTCCGTATTTCGTATTTATGGTTTGTTCTTCTCTTTGTAGTTTAAATCTTGAAGTTGTATAAGTTCTTACGCCAAGGGTAGTTGTTTCCGCAAAGAGTATTTCTAATACGTTATGTAAATTTTTTTCTTCCGTGATAACGCTTATCATAGTTCCCGGTCTGTTTTTTTTCATCTGTATGGGAGTAAGATAAACATCCAGAGCTTCAGCTTTAAACAATTTTGTAACAACATACTCATATAGTTCAGGATTCATATTATCAACGTTTGTTTCCGTGACAATAACGGTATCTTTCGTGTATTTTTCCTTTTTAGTCCCGATATAAACTCTTAACAAGTTGGGTATTTCAAGTTCTTGTTTGCCTGCACCGTATCCTATACTATTTATGTGCATTTCTGGAAGGTTGCCAAAAGTTTTGACTATTGTTGTAATAATAGCAGCGCCTGTTGGCGTGATTAATTCCGCAGAAATGTTGTTCCCGTAAAGAGGGGTATTTTTTAAGAGTTCTATTGTTGCAGGTGCAGGGACCGGTAATATCCCGTGCGCGCATTTTATATACCCTCTTGTTATTGGTAGGGGAGAAGAGTAAACCGCATCTATTTTTAGCAAGTTTAATCCGATTACAGCGCCCGTAATATCAATAATGGTATCAATACTACCGAGTTCGTGCAAATGAACTTTTTTTGAAGATTTGTGGAATGCCCCGTTATGAATAGTTTGCTCTGCTTCAGTTAGTCTGGAAAATATTTTTTGGGAAACGGATTTAATATCGGGGGAGAGTTTACTGGTGCCGATTATTTTAAGTATTTCTTCGGGGGTGTATGATTTGTCTTTTTCAGGCGATGTTATGTTTATGCTTGTTCCACTTATTCCGTTACGGGTAGTTTTGGAGTGAGTAACGGAGTGTTTGATATTTAATTTAGTAAGTTCGTGTTTTAGTTTCTTGAAATCCAATCCTGCGTCTAAAAGCGAGCCAAGAATCATATCCCCGCTTATTCCCGAAAAACAGTCAAAATAAGCTATTTTCATTTGTTCTTTTTATTCATTAGTCCGGCGAGATACCCTGCGCCAAAACCGTTATCAATGTTTACGACGGAAACTCCCGGCGCGCAGCAATTAAGCATAGTTAGTAATGGGGCCAGGCCGCCAAAACTCGCTCCGTAACCTATACTTGTAGGGACTGCTATAACCGGGACATCAACGAGTCCCCCGACTATGCTTGCCAGTGCGCCTTCCATACCGGCTATGGCGACGATAACGTTTGCATTGAACAATTTATCTTTTATACTGAATAATCTGTGAATACCTGCTACTCCAACGTCATAAGCTTTATTAACTTTATTGCCCATCAATTCGGCAATGACTACTGCTTCTTCTGCCACGGGAATATCGGATGTGCCTGCAGTTATTACAAGAATGTTGCCTGTTTTGTTTTTATTCCTGGACGGGGAAGCGATTATTCGTGCTTGTTCATACCAGACTACTTCAGGGGCGATTTTTTTAATTGCGGCGTAGATTTCTTTATTTGCTCTGCTGGCTATAATTCTATTAATCCCTGTTTTATTTGCTTTTATTTTTTTTACAATAAGGATTATTTGTTCTATTGTTTTTCCCTGGCAGAAAATTACTTCGGGCAATGATGTTCGAAGTTCGCGGTGGGTGTCGATTTTGGCTATATCAATATCCTCGTAAGGGAGTGATTTTAATTTGTCCATTGCTTTATCTATGGACAATTTGCCTGACTTTACTTCTTGAAGTAATTTCTTTAGTATATCCTGCATTTCAATGTAAAGAGTTTAATCTGCTAATATATTCCTGTCAATACAAAAAACAGCTGTTGTTTTGACGTAATAATTTTACCAGGGATCAGAGAATTTAACCGTAACGTCTTTTTTATCTTCTTCCGAAACTTTGAATAATTCTTCAGGAGTAAAGGTACAGAATTTGGCAACAAGCATATCCGGGATCTGGTTAATCCTTGTATTATAAAGGTTTACGTTTTCGTTATAGAATTCCCTTCTGTCGGCAATCTGGTTTTCCAGAGTACTTATCCTTTCGCGCAAATCGTTAAAAGTTTTATTGGCTTTAAGATCGGGGTAATTTTCGGAAACTGCAAATATGGTTTTCAACGCAGCCGAAAGTTGTCCTTCGATATTGGATTTTTCCCCGACGGTTTTTGCTTCTAAAAAAGAAGTGCGGAGAGAAGTAATTTTCGCTAATGTTTCTTTTTCGTATTTCATATATCCTTCGCAAACGCTGACAAGTTTTGGAATTTCATCGTGCCGTTGTTTCAGGAGAACGTCTATATTGCTCCAGCTTTTTTTAATGTTGTTTTTCATTGCAACAAGACCGTTATATATAACGGCGAAATAAATTGCTACTACCAAAACCAGAAAAAGTATAACAAATCCCCAAATGATAGAACTGCACATTTTTCCCTCCTTTTATTGTCGTATACGACAATTCCATAAGGGCTTTGCCCCTATGGTGTTCCGCCAAAGGCGGAACTGGTTACCCCAAAAGCGTGGGAAAATTTCTTTCCCACAATCCTTTTATATTAGTGTCCCATCCAAAACTTATTATGTTTTAATAGGGCACTCTTATGGTTTTCCCCTTGCTTTCATTAGGGATGAAAATATATTAACTAATGTTATTAAAGTTATAATTATCCCGCTAACGATATAAAAAGTTGCTTTTTTCCCTATTTGTGAGACGATAGTTTTTTCACTTTCATTGGAAAGAATAAAAGTTTTTTCTATTTCTCCTTTTGTAATAATTATATCGGACAGCCCGTTCAGGTCTTTTTTATTGGGCATATATTTGAATTCTTTGCGGATGACAGATTGTTCCGCTTTTTCTTTCATTAATATATATTCCTGTTTATCAATATCTCCATCCCGGTTAATGTCAAATTCTTTTTGTTTTTCCGGATTGTAATACCAGTCGGTAAGTTGTTTCGCCACTTTTTGCGTATAATTTTCGGAACAGTTTTTTATTTCTTTTGCCGTTCCCAAGACAAAAGCGGACTCTCCCGGAATAATAAATGACTCTGTATATTTCATCGTTCCCGAGGTTAAAATAACAGGCATAATTTTTTTCTCACTCGGACTGTAAGAAATATATCTTGGGTCTAATCTGATATCTGCTTTTGTTGGGTCAACCATAACTCTGCCGGTGTCATCATCAACATAAAAAGGCATTCCCGAGGACCCCTGGCTTATAATCTGCCAACTGCAGTCGTTATTAGACCCCCTTTTGTATTCCTGAACTATAAAAGAGTAAAAGACACATTCATTTTGGGAGTAAGGCGCGAGTAAAGGTCTATCGGTTATAGGGAAACATCTTCCCTGAATTTCTACCAATCCAATAGCAAGGGATTTGATTTTAGAAGTCGGAATGTTCTGGATAAGTCTTTTACGTTTTAGCAAAGAAAATCCATAGCAAAAAAGCCATATCCCTAAACCAAAGATTATTATGGAATTTATGGGTTGCTTGTTTCCGCCGGTAAACATATTAACCCAACCCGTGAATATAATTATTGTAATTATCGCGGGAATTATAATTAACCCATTTTTTGTGAAATTCATCTTTTATTACAAACTCTTCATCTTTTTTTTAGAGATTGTTATCCATTGATTTACAACCTCTTTATCTCTTTTGTAGAAATTGTTATCAATGGGCAAAATTCATCTTTCATTAAATACGTATTAAATAACGTTTTTGCAACTTATTTTTTAACGTTATGTTTTTTATTCTTGACAATATCATTAATTTCGTGTAAACCTACAAACTATATAAATTAAATGAAAGATATTTTAAGTAACTTAGTCCCTCTTGTCAAGAAGAGCAAACGTGTCGGCAGAGGTTTAGCGTCCGGGCACGGTAAAACGGCTTGTCGTGGAACTAAAGGACAGAGTTCTCGTTCCGGTAGCGGAGTAAGGCCGGGATTTGAAGGCGGACAGACTACATTAATAAGAAGAACCCCAAAAAGAGGTTTTTTCAATAGATGGGGAACCAATTATGAAATTGTAAATATTGGTTTATTGGAAAAATTTGCAGCTAATACAGTAATCACTCCGGAATTATTGAAAAAAGAAGGCATCTTAAAGACCAGATTACCCATTAAGATTCTTGGAGAAGGAGCGCTTACAAAAACGTTAACCGTTCATGCTCACAGGTTTAGCGCATCCGCAAAATTGAAGATAGAATCATTACAGGGGAAAATTGAATATATCGACGGAATTCCTGAACCTAAAAAAGAGAAACCTAAAAAAGAAATACCCGTTAAGGTAGTAAAAGAAAAACCCGCAGAAAAGAAACCCGAAGTTGCCAAAGAAAAGAAACAGGAAGCTCCCGTCACGGATAAAAGACCTGAAGTAAAAGAAAAAGCGGAACATCCTGTCGAAGCAAAATCTGTAAAAGAGAAACCTGCTGTTTCCGATAAGCCGGCGAAAGAAGTTGTGAAGGAAAAAGCAGAGAAAACGGAAAAAATAGAAAAAGCAAGCCACAAAGAACCGGCAAAAGAAAAAGCTGCTCCTAAAGAAAAGAAAGAAAAACCCGCCGGTAAAAAAGCAAAATCCTCAGATAAGTAATTTTGGTTGTGCCGAAGTAAACTTCAAAACTCAATAACTCAAAAAAATAATTTCACCGCAGAGACGCAGAGCACGCAGAGTCTGAATTGGAGACATGGAAAATACTTTTCTAATCTCGTGAAAATCGTGTGAAATCTCGTGGTTCCAACTTTGTGGTCCGTTTTTTTTGTGTTTAGTTAGAGTTCGTGATCCGCCTGAGGCGGAAACGTTACTCTAACTTATCCAGCTCTGCTGGGTTTAGTGCCATGTATTTCTGCAAGAAATTACTTCCCTCCCGTAGTATACCCGAGAGAAATTCCCCATGTATCGCATGGATAGCCCTGATTTGGGCCTTTCGAAATATCCAGATTAACACCATAAATTCTTATTCCGGCACCGAACGTCCAGTCTTCTCTTTTGCCGGAAATATCGGAAAAATATCCACCCCGGATTGAAAACGCATGTTTTTTGTTGGCGCTGTGCCATGTGTATTCACTACCGATGCCTTTCCATGTATTACGATAAAAATAGGTAAATCCACCCTTCGAGTCTCGATTTATACTGTCCATTTCCGACTTAAATCCGATTAAAACCTTAGTTAACTCGCCTGCAAAAATAAGACTGTTGTTTTTTGCTTGCACGGGTTCGTAAGATATTCCTAATCTCGTAGTGTAGGGAAGCGGGTCGCCTACCCCGGCTTCTATATATTTTATGGCGGGACCAATATTTTGTACGGATACTCCTATGGACACCTGTTTGCTTGGAGTATACAAACTTGAAAAATCAAACCCTATTGTGTTGCCTGAGCCACCGTATCGTATACTACCGGACTGAAGAGTGTTTATAACATCTACAGGAGCAAGGAAGCTATATATATGCTTAATGCCTAAGCCAACGCCAATTTTTTTATGTAACTTTTTAGCATAACTTATTTTAAAGGAAGTATTCCATGTTGTCCATATCCCTATTTTATTGCCATAGTCATCAGTGCCTTCAGTATTTGCAGTAGTCAAATATATAATTTGTCCCCCAAAAGCGCCTATTTTAGTTGGATGGACATAACCTAAGAAAAAATAATGTATACCGGGATAAAGTCCGGGAAGTAAATTAAAATGCGCAAACTGAACATCGGAATATTTTTGGAAAGCCATACCTGCATCGTTATAGTAGGTAGCCATCGCATTGTTTGCAATGGCGGCAAAAGTTTCTCCCATTGCGCTTTGCCTTGTCCCGCCGGGGTATATAAGAAGAAAAGGAGCTCCAGATTCGGAAGAAGCCATAACAGTCGTGGAACAAAGTTGGTAAAAAAGGACTATCCCCGCAAAAATTATTCCGTTTCTTTTCATTTTTTCTCCCCCAAGTTTCTTGTTTTAATCCGTGTAAATCCGTTTACAAGCCCTTAAGCCATTTAGGGCTTGTTATCCAGCTTAGCTGGGGTCCGTTATCCGTGGTAAGAAGCTCTTGGGCGATGTCCTTAGAGATTCCTATCCAGCTCTGCTGGGCTAAAATCTTTTCTGTTTGCAGTTAATCTCTTCAACTTCAATCCAATTATTATTCTACTCTTTTTTCGATGTATTTTTTCACTGCTTCCATGAAGCCGATGAACAAAGGAGCCGGGTTGAGGAATCTTGAGCGGAACTCCGGATGCGCTTGAGTCCCTACAAAAAACGGATGTTTCGGTAATTCGATGAATTCTACGAGTTTTGTCCCGTCCTGTCTCTGGTGATATCCCGAGAATACGAGACCTGCTTTTTCAAGTATTTCGTGGAACTTGGGAGATATTTCATACCTGTGGCGGTGTCTTTCTATTACGTATTCAAAGTTTTTAACTTCCCCGAGTGATTCTTCGGAAAGTTTTTGTTTCATATCTTCAACTATACGATTTTCTTTCCGGTAAAGTTTATAAACAAAAGTGTCGGGCTTGATAACTGCGGCATAAGCGCCGAGTCTCATTGTCCCGCCGTAAGAAGATTTAGCGAGTAATTCTTTTTGTGTGGGTAACAAATCTACTACGGGATAAGGAGTTTTCGGATTTATTTCAATGCTGTGCGCATCTTTCAGCCCGGCAACGTTTCTTGCATATTCTACGACGGCAAGTTGTGCTCCGAGACATAATCCAAGAAACGGAGTCCCCGTTTCCCTTGCATATTTTATTGCGGAAATTTTACCTTCAATCCCCGTTGCCCCGAAACCGCCCGGTATTATTAACCCGTCATAATTTTTAAGAACTTCTGCAGGGTCTTTATCTTCAAGAGTCTTGGAATCAACCCAGTCTATTTTCGCCTTAAGCCCAACCCTTGCGCCGCTGTGCTCGAGCGCTTCGTTTATTGATACGTACGCGTCTTTAAAAGTGAAAGCTCCTATGTCTACATATTTCCCGACCATTGCAATTCTTACAATTTCGGAAGCTTTTAGTCTATTAAGGGCAATTTCCCATTCTTTCCAATCGGGTTTCTTCTTGGGTTGCAAATTAAGTTTTGAAAGTATTTTTAGGCCAAGTTGTTCGCGTTCAAAATTTATAGGCACTTCGTAAAGGATTTTTATGTCAGGAGCTGAAATAACTAATTCCCGTTGTATATTAGCATAAGTTTCTATTTTTTTCTTCCTCACATCATCAAGAGGTTCTTTGCCACGGCATAAAATTATATCCGGCATTATTCCCTGTTCCTGGAGTAACTTAATCGCCTGCTGGGTCGGCTTTGTTTTCATTTCTCCGATGTGTGTCGGAATGGGCAAATAAGTAATAAGAACGTAAACTACGTTTTCTTTGCCTAATTCCCTTTCCATACTTTTAGCCGTAAAAAGGAATGGCACATTCTCGTAGTCGCCGATGGTACCGCCGATTTCTATGAGTGTAATGTCGTAATCTTGTGATGCTTTTTTTATTCTGTTTTTTATTTCTTCTGGAACGTGAGGTATGAACTGGACTGTTTCGCCAAGATATTCCCCGTTTCGTTCACGGTCTATGATTGCTTTATACACCTGTCCCGTTGTGATGTTGTTGGATTTCGGGATGTCGATACCGAGAAATCTTTCATAACTTCCGAGGTCCTGGTCTATTTCGCCGCCGTCGTTTGTAACCCAGACTTCCCCGTGTTCCGTTGGTCTGAGCGTTCCCGCGTCGAAGTTTATGTAAGGGTCTATTTTTATCGCGGTAACTTTATAACCGTATTCGGAAAGAATTTTGCCGATACTTGCCGTTGCAATGCCCTTGCCAACGCCCGATAAAACTCCTCCGCTTACGATTATGTATTTTGCCATTTTTGAAATTAATGTTTAAGATATGTTGAGAGAATGAAATTGTCAACCTACAATTTTTTTTATTTTTAATTTTTTATTAATAAGGGCAAATTAATGTAAAAGTTAGTTGACAAGATAATGTATAAAGTATCATATATATAATTGGTATATTATTAATTAAAGTAGTCAGGAGGTTCTATGAAAAAAATGACATTTATAATATGTGGTATGATTTTATTTTCGACGCAAGTTTTTGCTTTGCCTAATCTTGCTACGAAAACTATTGTGGGTTGGAGTGCTCCGCTGGTCTGTTCTATTGATCAGGATGTGATTTCCGAGGATACATTATATACCAGCAGCCCATATTATTACAGCTGGGCAATTATTAATAACGGAGACCAGAACGTTACGTCCGGTTTTTATGTCAGGATAATGAAAGACGATTCCATTATTAAATCCTATCGTCTTACGACCCTTGCAGCGGGCGATTCTATCAATGTTAAATGCTTGCAGAGCACGATTTCTGTCCCCGGTACGTATACTATGAAACTTGTAGTCGACGCAAATAATGAAATCACGGAGTCTTCGGAAACGGATAACGAATATTCTCATAATTATTATTGGGTAACAGGCGCTCTGCCGGATATAGCTGTAACACCGGACGCATTGACTTATTATTACCATATCCCCGATTATAAATACTCAAACTGTTCGTGGACATCAAACGAAGTAATCGTAGACATAGATGTCCCTGCTTTTGACGTAAAAGAAGTTAGCAATGGCGTTCAGGTAAGCATAAACGGTTTTGAACAAACGAACGAGCCCGGTAAACCGGCATTGCCATTCCAAACCGTAACTCTTGCTGTCCCGCCGAATGCCGTAGTTGAAGGCGTTGAAGTGCTCGGGAATAGCGTAATTCTTCCGGGAAACTATAATGTTGCTCCTGCGCCGGTCGTTTTCCCTTTAATGGATAATAAAAAATTAATCAATTTTTGTTTTGAAGAGTATAATAAAAATAAACAAACAACTTATTCACTAAATGCGCAATACCCTGCAGCAAAGGGCGAACTCCTGTCATCCGGCGGGTTAAGAAAATATAACCTTGCAACGGTAGCCGTTTATCCGTTTCAGTATAATGCTGTAACAGGGAAATTAAGTTACGCGTCTCACTTGCAGGTTAAAGTAAAATACAGGGCGGATGCGGATAAAGAAGCCGAATACAAAAGACTGGCGTCGGATAATATGGCGGAAGATGAAGCTTCCGCTATGATTTACAACTGGAATGAAGCAAGACAATGGTACACTTATAAAGGCGAAAGCAAAGCTCCGACTTACGATTACGTTATTATAACTACAAATGCATTAAAATCGGCGTGTGCAACGCTTGCGGGTTGGAAAACAGGTTTGGGGTATAAAGTAGCCATAGTAACGACGGATTCCATAAACGGCGCTTATTCCGGGGTTGATATCCAGCAAAAGATAAGAAACTTTTTAAGAGATAAGTATCCTGTAGCCCAGTGGGGAATAAAATACGTTTTGATAGTAGGCACTAATATGGATATCCCTATGCGGACTGCCTGTCTATTCAGCAATAATCCGTATCCTTCAGGGATGGACTCGCTTCAACATCCGATACCGACAGACTTATATTATGCCGAACTTACGAACCCTGACAATACTTCATGGAACAAAGACGGGGATGCTTATTTCGGAGAAATGTTAACTTCCACAGGAAATCCGGGTGGAAATGACGTCATTGATTACGTATCCGATGTGTATGTTGGTAGAATCCCCTGGAGTGATGCGGCCGTAATTCAACATATAACTCAAAAAATAATTAATTTTGAAAGGGATACTACGCTGTCGTATAAAAAGAAATCGGTTCTTGCCGCGGCAATGTTGTATTTCCAGAACGAAAACAACTCGGGCAGGATCACTATAGATGGAGCGGATATAATGGAATTGCTCCTCGATAACTCTATAGTAAACTCTTCAATGGCTGTTACTTTATATGAGAAAGAGGGACGCATACAAAGCCCTTATGCCTGCGATGCCCCGCTTTCGCACACCAATATGGTAAGTAATTTGAACGGCACAGGTATTTTTGCCGAATTTAGTCACGGGTCTTTTCAGGGATTTGCGCGTAAAGTCTGGGCTACCGACGACGGCGATGGTGTTCCCGAAGATGCCGAAATGACATGGCCATCATTGTTAGAAGTTTCCGATGTCGAAGAACTTGATGATAATAGACCGTCTGTGGCTTTCATTAATTCCTGTTTATGCGGATTCCCGGAAATAGAATGGAATCTGGGCGCAGGATTGTTAAATAAAGGATGTGTTAGTGTTTGCGTGGCAAGTCGCTCTGCATGGACCGGAAGCGAGAATATGATGTATTACTTTTTTAAGAAATTGCTTTCCGATACAAGCGTTTCCAAATGTAAAGTAGGCGCTGCTTTTGCCATTGCAAAAGTAAGTTATGCGGCATTGGGATTGTCAAGATATCCATGGATTAATTTGCTGACTATTAACCTATACGGCGACCCTTCCTTGTACCATTTTGGATACAAAACTACTCCCTGCAAAGACGGAACTATATGGATATGCAATAAAGGCGGAAAACCCGATGACCTTGAGGTAAGCGACATTACTTATACCGCATCCTGGATTGCCGGCCTTTCCACAAAAACTATGTCACTTGCGCCGGGTGAATCCGCATCCATTTCAATAACCGTTCAGCCTGCAGGACTCCCAGTGGGCGTATATAAAGATACTTTGCGTATATCCTCCAATGACCCCGACGAAAGTATATACAAAGAACCCGTGATACTGACCGTTTCTACCGAAGGTGTCGCAGAAATAAATTCTCCCGTGTCTAACGTGTCCCTCAACTTAAACGCTTACCCGAACCCGTTTATCAAGTCAACACTCGTATCTTACCAATTGTTCGCAAAGAGCAAAGTCTCGTTGAAACTCTTTGATGTATCCGGACGCGAGATAAAAACACTCATAAACGAAACTCAAGCCCCGGGACAATATAAAAAAGAAATTACAGGTTTGAAAACAGGCGTCTATTTCGTAAAACTGTCTACAGGAAAATACGACAAGACCGCCAAATTAATTATTATAAAATAAGGATATTAAATAAAAGTAGAATATATAAATATAGAAACCAAATCTCCTTTGGGAAGCCCCAAGCGGATACGGGAAATATTTAAACGGTAAAGTGCCGATAATATGGACATCAAAAATAAGGCGGAACAACTAAGAGAAAAAATAAATTCTCACAGCTACAGATACTACGTCCTGAACGCCCCCATCATTTCCGATTACGAATATGACCGGCTATTCGATGAATTAAAATCTCTCGAAACGCAATACCCCGAATTGATAACTCCCGATTCTCCCACTCAAAGAGTCGGCAACGAACTCACGGGCGGATTTCGCGAAGTCGCGCATTCCTTTCCTATGCTCAGTCTCGAAAATACTTACTCAAACGAAGAAATTTACGAATTTGATAAACGCGTAAAAAAAGAAGTGGAAGACTCCCCCGAATACGTCGTGGAATTAAAAATCGACGGCACGGCAGTTGCTTTAATTTACCGTAACGGCAAGCTTTTCCGGGGCTCGACAAGAGGCAACGGAACAACGGGCGACGACATAACCCATAACGTGCGCACGATAAAATCCGTTCCCCTCGCTTTACAAAAAACAAATGATGAATCCCTTCTAAACATTGAAGCAAGGGGAGAAGTCTTCCTTCCGAAAAAAAGTTTTGCCCAATGCAACGTCGAGCGGGAAAAAGCCGGCGAACCGCTTTTCGCGAACCCGCGCAACGCCGCCGCGGGTAGTCTAAAAAACCTTAATCCCGAAATAACTTCAAAAAGAGGACTGGATATTTTTATCCATACGTCCCCATATCCCATAAAAGAAACCCACTACGAAGCCCTAAAAACACTCGAAAAACTCGGTTTCAAAATTAATCCCGAAACTAAAGTATGCAAAAACATCGAAGAAGTAATAGATTTCTGTAACTCCTGGGAAGACCGCCGCAAAGATTTGCCTTACGAAGTAGACGGTATGGTCATAAAAGTAAATAGTTTTGATATGCAACAGAAACTCGGCGCAACCGGCAAAAACCCGAAATGGGCAATCGCCTACAAGTTTCCTGCAACCGAAATCACGACAATTCTCGAAGATATACTTTTGCAGGTCGGCAGGACGGGCATCATTACTCCCGTCGCGAAGTTAAAGCCGATTCTCCTTGCAGGCTCAACGATTGCAAGAGCTACCCTTCATAATGCGGATGAGATTTCCAGAAAAGACATAAGAATAGGAGATACCGTTTTCATAAAAAAAGGCGGTGAAGTAATTCCCGAAGTCGTAAAACCCGTAACCGAAACCAGAACGGGCAAAGAAAAGATATTCAAAATGCCGGATAATTGTCCCGTTTGCAAAGAAAAACTCGTAAAATACGAAAACGAAGTCGCGTGGAGATGCGAAAACCTCCAGTGTCCCGCGCAGACCCAGCGAAGAATAGAATATTTCGTTTCCAAAAATGCAATGAACATTGAAGACCTCGGCGAGAAAGTCGTTTCCAGACTTATGGATGCAGGCTTTATTAAAACTGCAGTTGATATTTACAAACTAAAAGACAGGCGCGCAGAACTCATAGAACTTGACCGTATGGGCGAAAAGTCCGTGGATAACATGCTCGCTGAAATAGAAAAATCCAAAAACATAGAACTCGAGCACCTGATTTTTGCTCTCGGTATAAGACATATCGGCGTGCATACGGCAAAACTTCTGGCAAAAAGTTTCACAGGTATAGACGAATTAAAGTCTGCCACGTCGGAAGAATTGACCGCAATCAGGGAAATAGGGGAGATAGTCGCGAAAGCAATAATTGATTTTTTTAAGTCCGAAGAGCATTGTACAATGATAGAAGCTCTTCGTAAAGCAGGCGTAAAGCTTTCCCGCGAAGGAAAAATTTCCATCGGAGAGAAGTTTACAGGAAAAACTTTTGTTTTAACGGGGACGCTGGCGGGGTTTACGAGGGATGAAGTCACGGAAATCATAGAAAAGGAAGGCGGCAGGGTAAGTTCATCCGTGTCGGCAAAAACGGATTTTGTGCTGGCGGGAGAAGCAACGGGAAGCAAGTACGACAAAGCAAAAAAATTAGGCGTAAAAATCATAACAGAAGATCAATTCAGGGAAATATTAAACAGATAGTTTGAATGTTTGAGTGTTTGAGGGTTGAACGTAAAAAGAACAACAAATAACAGAATAAAGAGAATTTAGCCACGGATAACAGACACGGATTTTCACGGATTAAAAAAAGGATAGGATATGTTAAGAAAAATGGAAATTAGTTACTATTTTTCTATTTTCTTTTTTCGTGTTAATTCGCGTCCATTCGTGGATAAAACTTTCTCCGTTTTCTGTTCTCTGTGTCCTCTGTTCTTTTTCTGTGCTATCCCATGTTGTCATTCTGAGTCGAAGACGAAGAATCTATCTTTGTCTCTTGTTGTCTTTTTTCTCTCTGTGTTCTCTGTGGTTGAATTTTTGTGTTTTAGTGCTTTTGTGGCAAGTTAGTAGGTGTTATGGATATTCTTAATATTTGGTCGAATCTTGCGAAGTCTCTTCCTGACTTCGAGCAGCGCTCAGACCAGATGACTATGTCCAACGCTATCGGCGAGATTTTACTCACGAAAGAACACCTCATCTGCGAAGCCGGAACGGGTATCGGAAAGTCCTTCGCCTACCTTCTACCCATTATTAACTTCATCAAAAACTCAAATCCCTCCCAAAACAAAACCGGCGAACAACACAGCAGACTCGTCGTTTCCACTTACACAAAAACTTTACAGCAGCAGTTAATGGAAAAAGACATTCCTCTTCTCCGCTCTGCAGGACTCGAGTTCAACGCGACTTTAGCACTGGGCTCGGCAAATTATCTCTGCCTTCGCAGAAAAGATAAACTTGTAATCGAAAAAATGCAGCTCTTGTTTCCCCGCGAGAAAAACGAAACCGACCGTCTTATCCAATGGTCTGCCAAAACCGAAACCGGTCTGAGAAGCGAATTCGAAAAAGAAGGCGTCAGCGATATATTTAATGAATTCTCAAGAGACCCGGATTTATGTATCGGACAGAAATGCAGTTACTTCAATCGCTGTTTCTACAAGAAAGCCCGCGAAAACCTTAAAAAAGCGGACGTCATCCTTGTCAATCATTGGTTGTTTTTTGCGGACGTCGCAAGCGGACGAAAAATCCTTCCCGAGTATGACGTTCTCGTTTTCGATGAAGCTCACGAACTTGAAGACGTGGCGACTTCCTTTGCGGGGATTGACATATCAAACTACAGCATAGATTATTTTTTAAGAGTCATAAAAAGGGAAATCGGAAAAGTCCCCGAGTTTACAGAAATCGTGAGAAGCGTTTCGGGAGCGTCAACGGATTTCTTTAATATGATAAAGAACGTCGCAGGCAAAAACAAAACCTTCCGCGTGATTGACAAAATCGGGAGCGAGTTCCCGACCGAGTTCGATACCATCAGAAAAGCCTTAAAAGAAATAAGAAAAAGAACCGATGACCCCGAAAGAATGGTCCAACTTGAAAAATATATCACCAAATGCAGCAACATCAGGGCGACGCTCAATTCTTTTCTCGAGCAAAAAGAACCCGATACCGTTCACTGGATAGAATCTTCGCAATACCGTGACGCGCGAAAACCCCGCATTGCTATCAGAAGCGCCCCGATAAGCGTTGCTTTGTGGATGCAGAAAAACGTTTTTAGTCACGATATTCCGATAGTGCTCACTTCGGCGACTTTAACCGTGGACAAAAAATTCGACTTCGTCGCAGACAGAATCGGGATGACACCCCGGAAAGAGTTGTTATTGGCGTCGTCGTTTGACTATAAGGACAATGTAATCCTGTATATCCCTGCGAAAGGAGTCTTGCCGAAAGACCTTAAATACACGGAGTTTATTGCCAAACAGGTGGAGGCGCTGGTAAAAACGACTTCGCAGACCGGCGGAACGCTTGTTTTATTTACGAGTTTCAAACTGATGAACGGTGTGTATAGTATGTTAAACGGCAAACTAAGTGTTCCCTGTTTCAAGCAGGACGAGTTCGGAAAGAACGAGTTGTTGCGGAGGTTCAAGGAAAAACCTTCGGTTTTGTTTGGAGTTTCGAGTTTCTGGCAGGGAATAGACATCCCGGGAAAAGCTTTAAGCACGGTGATTATCACGAAGTTGCCGTTTGAAGTTCCGGATTCTCCGATAACCGAATCAAGGGCAGAGAAGATAACCGAGGACGGCGGTATCCCGTTTATCGAGTACCAGCTACCTCAAGCCGTGATGCAGTTGAAGCAAGGGTTTGGAAGGCTCATCAGGAGAAAAGAGGATTTTGGAATCGTCGCCATACTTGATATGAGGATAGTGAACAAGGAATACGGCAGGACGTTTATCGCCTCGCTCCCGATGCACAAAAGGGTCCGCGACATCAAACCCGTAGAGAAATTCTTCAAAGATAAAAAAGCGTTAATTCAGGTAATTAAGCAGCAATAACTGTAAAAACTGTAATAGATAGTAATTGGGTAATTGTTTGTTAAGTTAGACTTTGCCACGCAGGGGCATTAGTCTAACTTATCCAGCTCAGCTGGGCTAATTTTTCAGTTCTCTTTTTAGTGTGATTTTGTGCTTTCGTGTTTTTGTGGCAGGTTTTTGTTCTGTGAAATTTTTCCTTTCTCTAGACTGTCTACCGACCACTGACCACTGTCCACTATCTTTCCGCGCTTACTTATGGAACTTCAGCGCGAAAGAGTTCCGTATTACTTAACTCTTTTGCCTGTTTTTATAATTCTTGAAGCGAAAGGATTCCCAATCACGAAATCTTTGCTAAGAAAAGGATGTGGCTCAATAGAAATATTAATTTTTCTTCTTAATTTCATTAATAATAACTGTGCTTCCATAGAATCTTTTTTGAAATCATCCGAAACTATTGCCAAATCTATATCACTGTTTTTATTAAAATTTCCCTTAATATAAGAACCAAACAAATACGCCGCTATAACTTTTATTTTATTCTCTTCCAACACTTTTAAGTAGCTCTGAATTATTCTGCTAATTTCTTTTTTACCCATACTCTAAACTCCCTTATTTTTTTAATATTAGTTTCTGTATATTCTTTAGTGCATTTTTTATAGAACTCCAATTTATAATCCGTATACCTTGTCCGGATATTAAATGTGGTTACTAAGTCTAATAAATCCTTTTGTTTTTCTGACAAAGTTAAATGAGCTTTATCCGCAATTTGTAATAAATCGTGAGTGAACGGAGACTCTGCTGATATCATTTTTACATAATAAGCTTTCAATAATTTTTCAACAACTAAATGTCCTACAAACAATGCCCAGTGATAATCCTTAGTCTTAAAAAGGTTTTCCATTGTTGAAAAATCTTTGTCCGAAGTTTTAATCCAATATTCTATCAATCCTTTCCGTGTCATAGATAACCTTTTCCAATCCAATTAAAAACTTATTCTGTAATAATGCTTTTAAAAGCTTATTTGTCAAATATTTTGTTAAGCAAAAAGAAAATAGAATTTCTGCCCTCTGTTTCAATCTTGTGTTAATCATGTCAAAATCGCGTGGTTACTGTTTTTATTCTGTTATCTTGTTGGTTGTTATTTTTTAATCGTGTGTAAATCGTGTGAAATCTCTTGGTTACTTGGAGTTTTCTACGTTAGTAGGATTACTCCAAGTTATCCAGTATAGATGGGTTTAATTCTGTTCTTTTTCTGTTCCGTACTTACTTATGGAACTTCAGCGCGAAGGAGGATTTTTCTGATTTTGAAATAGAATTCATTTCACAATCCACTACCCCGATTACTTTTCCTTCCATATTTAATAACGGAGCGCCGGTGCTTTCTTCGGAAACTACCCCGCTGAACTCAATGTATTTCTTTCCTTGAAAATCCTTGAAACCTACTATCACCCCTTCAGATGCGGTTTGCCCATTCCCACGCATCCCAATCGCCACGACTTTGTCCCCGATAGTCGGAATATAAGTAAAATCAAACCTCACAGAAGTGCCCCATTTCCCGGGTAACTGCAAAACCGATATGCCGTTGCGTAAATAGGGATTAATTACCCGCGCAGTTAAAAACTTTCCTTTTGTATCACCCTCGTAAACCCTAATCTTTGAAGCGCCACGTATAAGGTAGGCAGAAGTCGCAAGCCCTCCAATATCGTCTATGAAAAAACCGCTCCCCTGTTTGATTTTCTTCCCTTCGGAATCACATATAACTACCGTTACTACGCATGATTTTGTTTGATGCACGAGTACCTTGCTCCCATACCACGCACACGAAAAACTTATCATACATACGAACGCTAATAGAAAGGGGAAAAGTTTCTTCATTTGTTGTAATGGAGTGTATAGGGCGTAAACGGATAGTCAATTAAAAAATCAAACAGAAGAAATAAGAGTTGAGTTAGTTGAGTGAGGTGAGTTAGTTAAGTTAGGGAAAAAATATTTTACCCACTTACCTCACTCTACTTACTTCCCTTACTTAACTAATTACTTGTCTACTTCACCACTATTACTTTCTTTGTCAACTCACGTGTCCCGGCCACAAGATTACAGAAATATATCCCCGCGGGAACTTTCTTTCCCCGTAAATCTTTCTTGTTCCAGGCTACCTTATAAATACCTGCTTCCTGTTTTCCGTTTACTAACGTTGTCACCAAATTCCCGCAACAGTCATAAATCTTCAATAAACACCTGCCCGTACAGTCCAACGAATAAGAAATGTTTATATCGTTATCCGAAACTACCGAAAGACTAAACCCGGAATTTGATTTTGATTCTTCCGCTCCCTGCCCGAGTGATATACTTTTATATGCGCTGTTGTTACCTTCATTGGTTTCCGTAAACTTGCTTCCCGGGTCAATTTTTACCCATATATCATGACTGCCAGGTTCTTTTCCCGTCGTGTTCCACGAAAATACGGCGTTCTCGGTGCCGTTGTAGTTGATTATTGCGTCAACCTTATCCGTGCCGATTAAAGTCCCTCCCGAAGAAGGATTCCCGTCCCAGAACTCAACGATTACCGGGAACGCATGAGTCTTTTGCAGTTCGTGAATTACTGCAGTAATCTGTACTATGTTGCCAACGTCGGGGTTTCCGGGAGTAAAAGAAATATCCGAAACCGCCGCAGTAAGGTCATAAACGATGCTTCTTTTTCCGAAATCGTGCGTGAACATCTTTCCGTAAGGTCCCCCGTCAACAATCCCGATTCCGTGTTCAGTGTAGTTTGCGCTGAAAATGTTGTTTCTGTGACCGGTGGAAGTTAACCACGCCTGGAACGCTCCTTCAACCGTCGAATTTCCGGCAATGTTTTCTCCGATTCCGCCGCCGGCGTCCGGAGTGTATGCAAATCTATTCATAATACGAACGCGACAGGATTCATACATAACCGTCCCGCCTGCGCGATAAGAATCATGTTTGAAGTATCCGCTGTCTATCATTTCCTGGGAATGAAAAATACTCGCTTCCCATAATTTTATATTTGCCTTTAACGGCGCGACCACCGGGTAAGACCCCCATCCGACACTTGATGGGTTTTGCCTTGCGGCGTTTACAAGACTGTCCAACTTTATCTCGTCAGCAGTCGGAATGACAGATGCTTTGTCGTCTAATGCGCAAGTAGAAGAGTTATTCGTTGCCATAGGTCCAGTGGAAAATGCTTTTCCGATGTTGGAACCCGTAGCGAATAAAAGAGATGCGCCCAAAACCAAACATACACTCAAAAAATATTTTTTCATTTTGTCTCCTTTTTCAAATTTAATAATAATATTATGTGAGTCTTTTTGGATTAATTGTCAAGTGCTTTTAAGAAAATCTTCGGTCCGGGCGGAAGATACTTAAAAATGGCGGGAAATTAAAGAAAAGTTGGCGGATAATTTTTACAAAACAAAAAGTCCAGCGGAGCAGGATAATTTAGAGCCCCGCTAGAGGGATAGCGACCTCTAAGTCCCGATAAATCGGGACAAGAGTCTGCTATAATGCAACTAAGGCGAAAACTCTAAGTAATCGCAGAGCACGCAGAGAAAATAAGAAAAAGAAAAGAAAATCAAACCACAGTCAACTATTAAAATTAAAGAATAAAGACAAACAGACGACAGAAGCGAGAGCACAGAGGAAAAAAAAGAGGGAACAGATTAAAAACCAAATAAACCTAGAAATGTCTAAGTATTCGATGTTTTTAGCTCTAAACTTATCCAGTGAAATTTTAGTTTTTAGGGGATTAGTAGAAGCTCTTTGCTATAGCCATTAGAGAGTCTTATTCCCCCCTTGGATATTCAGTTCTATGGGCTCAACCCGGCTTTTGTTCTGTTCTCTGTGTACTCTGCTCTTTTCACTCTGTGTCCTCTATGTCTATTATCTATTATTTTTCAACTCTATTGTTTATTTTTAGTTTTTTGTTCTCTGTGATCTCTGTGGTTGATCTTTCTGTTTTTGTTCATTCGCGTCCATTCGTGGATAAAATTCTGTTCTTTTTTGTAGTTCGTTTTCAACTCAAAGACTTTCTGTTATCCGTGTTCATCCGTGAAAATCCGTGGCTAATTTTTTTCTATTCTGTTGCCTGTTTTTTTATCCTCAAAATATTTTTTTCATAAACATCATTTTTCCACTTGACAAACAGTATTTATTATAGCACTTATAGTGTATAAGTGGTGAAAAGTGGTTTAAAGTGGAGGAAGAGTGTATAGAGGCAAGTACGAATATAACCTGGGCGATAAGGGGAGATTGTTTATCCCTGCTGACTTTAGGAGAGGTTTATCATCAAAAGCCAAAGGGAGCTTTGTGGTGACCAAGTGGTTTGATAAGTGTCTTGTCCTCTATCCCCTTGATGAATGGCTTAAAGTCGAGTCAAAACTTCGTCAGTATCCTACGAGTGATGCAATGACCCGACGTGGCGTGAGATGGTTTACCGCAAATGCCCGCGAGGTAAAACTCGATTCCCAGGGCAGAATTATGGTTCCGAAATATCTGTTGGAATTCGCCGGAATCAATAAAGAAGTGACTATTATCGGAGTAATTAACAGGATAGAAATTTGGGACACTAAAGTTTATGAATCGGAAGGTGAGGCGGAACCAACATACATAAAGGGACTGCCGGATTTGAATTTGTAGTTTGCTCTTTTTATCCGAATAAGGAACAAAAAAAGCAGAGAAATCTGCCATAAAAACACGAAAAAGCATGAAACTGGAAACGGATAAGTCTAACCACAGAGGACACTGAGAAAAAGAAACGGGAAGGTTTATAGCCACGGATAACAGACCTGGATTTACACGGATACTGAGAACAGAAAAGGATTTAGAGTTGAAAACTAACAGATAGAGGACACAGAGGGAAAGATAAGGCAAAAAGTTTTTAGTTTGATAAATATGGATGAAAAAACATTAAAACCAGGAACGCATATACCTGTTCTTGAAAAGGAAGTAGTTGCGTTTTTAAGACCCAAAACCGGGGGAGTTTATGTTGATTGCACTCTCGGGTTGGGCGGACATACTCTTGCATTGTTTAATGCTTGCAAGGATATAAAAATATATGCCATTGACGCCGATTGCGAGTCAATGGAACTGGCAAAAAAAAATCTAACATCATTTAACTCCAATATAAATTTCTTATGGTCGAACTTCAAGGAAATAGGCAGTATTATTCCTGAAAAAGTAGACGGTATCCTTTTTGACCTTGGACTTTCCAGTTTTCATATAGATACTCCGGACCGCGGTTTCAGCCACAGGTTCGACTCTCCCATAGATATGCGTTTTAACCGTGAAAGCGGACTCCCCTGCTATAAAATGCTGGAAAAACTCAAAGTCGATGACCTCGAATTTATTCTCAAAGAATACGGCGAAGAATACCTCGCGCGCCGTATCGCAAGACTTGTCATAGAAAGTAAACCCAAAACTACGATGGAACTCAGGGATATTATTGCAAACATTACCCCGTGGAAAGGCAGAAGTAAAACACTCGGAAGAGTTTTCCAGGCTTTGAGAATATTTATGAATGACGAACTTAATTCCCTTTCCAAGGGGATTGAAGATGCAACAAAATTGCTGAAACCAAGAGGCAGAATCTGTACCATTGCGTATCATTCACTCGAAGACCGCATCATAAAAAGATACTTCAGGACTTCACAGGAACTGAGAGAAGTTACGCATAGGGCCGTCGTGCCTACGGATTTTGAAATCGAAAATAATCACCGCGCAAGAAGCGCAAAAATGAGATGCGCGGAACGAATCGAAGAAGGCGAAAAAGAAAGACTCAGAGAAAAAGGAATGCGAGAACGAAGAAAGGATAGAGACGGAGGCTGGGGAAGAGAAAGACGTGGAGACTGGGGTCCAGAAAGAGGAAGAGGAAATACAGAAAACAGAGAAATTTTGGATGCAGATAAACGCAGATAACGTCAGGATAACAGAAAAACAGATAAAAATGGTACAAATAAAAAAGGATTTGCAGATTTGAAAAAAAACATAAATGAAAGAGTTAAAAATAGAAAAAGATATAAATAAGATAAACAGAATATGATTTTCGCAGAACACGGAGAAAACATAGAAAAGATAGTTTTTGGACGCATACGAAATAGGTTTGAATGTTATTTAGGATTTTAGGCATTTATCCAGCTGAGCTGGATAAATTAGACTAATGCCCCTGCGTGGCAAAGTCTAACTAATAAAAATGGGAAGGAAAAAGAGATTAAAGTTTGATGCGAGAAACGTCAAAGTTGAAGATATAGGGAACATACTAAGCGTAAAAAGAATCGGCGTAAAAAATATAAGTTTGATTGCAATAGGCATTTTTGTCGTGGGAATACTTTATCTGATAGAATACTTTTCTACGGTGGGATTGACTTTTCAACTGGATAGGGACAACAAAGCGCTTAAAAATATAGGAGAAGAATTGGATAACCTTCGCGCAAAAGAAGTTAACCTTGCAAGATATGACAGGATAGTCGGAACAAACCTTGCCGAACCGGATTCCTCCGTGACTTCAAAACCGGATTCGTCCGCAGTAAAAGAAACGAAAAATAAACTACAAAAAACGGAAAAAAAGAAAACAGAAAAAGTCTTACCAAAGAAAACACAGAAAAAGTAAAATGAACAGAATAAACGTGGGTAGGTAGGAGCCTCTGCTCCTAACTCTACATTATTGATAGAGAGAGTAAGAGAGAGAATAGGGGGCGAAAAATGAAAAAACAAACAGAAGAAAATTTTTGGGTGCAGGCGACCCAATTGAGCTGGGTAAGCTGGCGTGATATCCCTGCGCAGGATAAACCCCGCGTAAACTCAGGCAACAAAAAAGCATCGGAAAAACAGATGAAAATATTGCAGTGGGTGGGTAATTCACCTGAGGCAGAACGTTCCTACATAGCACATAGTGAAGAAAAAAAATCGGCAAACCTTGATAATATGGTTTAAACCGTTGGAGGAAAATATATGAAAAAAGAAAACGTAGAAAATAAAAAAACATCGGAAAAACAAATTAAAACATTACATATAAAAAAAGATTTTTCTATAGATTATAATAGAGAAAAAAACATAGAGATTAATCCGGCCCGGCTGAAAAGTGAACATTATACACAAGAGTTTATAAATGAGCTGGACTATTTTAGACATTGGGGATGTTAGGGATTTAATCCAGCTGAGCTGGAAAGAGCTTGACTATAATGTCCATACGGAACAAAGTCTAAGTAGGGACGCAGATGAACGCAGATAACGGCAGGATAAAAGAAAAACAGATTAAAACAGTACAAATAAAAAAGGATTTTTATATAGATTGACGCAGAGAAAAAAATATAAATAATGGGTAAAAAATTTTCGGATAAAGATTTCCCTATCGGCAGAATTGCTACGTTGATAGTGTTATGTGTGGCTCTGCAGATATTTATTATTGCCAAACTTATAGACTTGCAAATTGTCCGGTATACGGGTATCGAAACCCGCGTGAAAGAGCAATCCGAAAAAAGAATAAAAACAATTCCCACGAGGGGGAAAATATATGACCGCGAATACAAAGTGTTTGCTCTTACCATAGGTAAAAAACGCATATACCCGCTGCATGAACTTTGCGGGAATACAATCGGCTTCATAGGAAAAGACGGTATGGGACTTGAAGGCGTGGAATACGAATTTGAACACGTACTGAGCGGAACTCCTGGGTGGTTGACATTGGCTAAAACTCCCTACGGGAAACTTTATCCTTATCCCGGGCTCCCTATGAAACCTATGAAATTCGCAAACGATATAGTCCTGACCATAGATACGGACATAGAATCCATAGTGGAAACTGCTTTAATGAAAAGGCTGAGAGAGTTAAACGCAAAAGAAGGAAGCGGTGTGGTAATTGAATGTAAAACAGGAGAAATCCTCGCTATGGCAACTGTCCCGTCTTGTAATCCCACGGAATGGCGTAGGTTTAAAGAATGGAATAATTCGGTCATACAAGACCAGTTTGAACCGGGAAGCAGTTTTAAAGTTGTCCCGATTGCGTTACTAATGAAAGACAAACTTGTGGGATTGCAGGATATCGTGGAAGACGGAAGCGCCCAAATAACCATAGGAAATCATACTATTAACGATGTTCATAAACACGACGAGTTTACGTTCTCGCAAGCCGTATGGCAGTCAAGTAACGTAGCATTTGTAAGACTTACACCCCGTATAGGAAAAGGGAACTTTTATGTTGGCTCACGACTTTTCGGATTTGGAACGCCGACGGGTATTCCATTGCCCGGTGAAGCTCCCGGAAGGTTAACTACACCGGACAGATGGTCAACGCTTAGTTTTGCGAATATATCGTTCGGGCAGGGGATGAGTTGCAATTTGCTCCAGCTTGCGCTTGCTTACCAGGCAGTTGCAAATAAAGGAGAACTTTTAAGGCCGATTATAGTGAAAAAAATAATTTCTTCCGAAGGGGAAACAATATACGAATCCAGTCCTATAGTGGTGAGAAGAGTTTTAAGCGTCGCGGATGCGCAAATAGTAAATTCTCTTTTGTGCGGTGTAATTGAATATGGTTCCGGGATGAGCGCAAGAGTTCCGGGCTTGAAAATGGCAGGTAAAACAGGAACAGCCCAAAAAGCCGTTAACGGAAGATATAAAGATGCATATATCGCAAGTTTTATAACTTTTTTTCCTGCGGATAATCCGGAAATTGTTGTGGCGTGTGTAATTAATGAACCCAAAGGAATGTGCTTGAGCAGCCAGGTGTGTGGACCGGTTATTAAAGAAATAGTAAGCAATATCGTAAAACTAAAACAATACCAGTGTTTCTGCGATTCAAGCCTGGTTTCTGGAAATCAAAACATGGTAATGAAAAAAGAAATGCCGGTGAATAACCAGAACACGATGTTTTCTAAAAAGAAAAATACGTTGAAATTGACGGAAGCGGTAAAATGAGAAGAAATATCAGATTTTGAATTGGGGATTTTGGAATGAAGAGATTAAAAGAAAAACAGAATGAAGTGGAGTTGAAAATGAACTATAAAAAGATGAACATAGAACAGATAAGTCTAACCACAGAGAACACGGAGTCAAGAGGATGGAAAAATAAAGAGCATATCAGAGTATCCGAATATCAGAGGGTAGGAAATCAGAATATCAGAAAATCAGGAACAAAAACAGATAAGAAAATTGAGAGCACAGAGAAATGAAGAGGTATATGATTTAGGATATAAACAAAAAGAGAAAAGAAGATGAGAGGAGATATATTGATAAAAAGTTTAATTTCCGAAGGACTTGCAGAACTCATACCTCTTGAACTTATGGAAAGATTGTTAAAACTTGATATAAAAGGAATAGCTTATGATTCCCGCAAGGTAAAGAAAGATTATATTTTTGTGGCATACAAAGGATTTAAATTAGGAGACTCCATAAGTAACAGCGCATTGAAGTATATTGAACCTGCGATGGAAAAAGGCGCCAAAGTTTTGGTCGTGGAAGAACCTCTTCCGAAAACCTTTAACCTGGCTGAAGGCGTGGAAACGATACTCGTGAAAGACGGCCGTAAGGCGATGGCGATATTGTCGAGAGATTTTTATGACAATCCTGCAAAAAAATTAAAAATGGTGGGAATAACCGGAACTTACGGAAAAACTACGTCTACGTTTCTTCTGAAATCCATATATGAAGCGGCGGGTTTGAAAACGGGATTAATAGGAACGATAAAGTATACCGGCGGGAAAGAAGAAATGGAAGCGTACAACACTACACCTGAAGCTCCGGAATTGCAAAGCGTACTGGCTGATTTTGTGGAAGAAGAAACAAAAGTTTGCGTGATGGAAGTTTCTTCGCATTCGCTCGAATTGAACAGGGTATACGGGATGGATTTTGACGTTGCCGGGTTTACGACTCTTGAAAGAGATCACCTGGATTTTCATGAAACGGTGGAGAAATACGCCGAAGCGAAGTTAAAATTATTCAAGGGATTAAAAAAGGATAAAATAGCAGTATTGAATAAAGATAGTTCTGTTTTTAAACAGTATAGTTCGCAAACGGAAGCAAAAGTGCTGAGTTATGGTAGCGAAACCAAAGATTACAATGTGCGCGGGGAAATACTAAAAGCCGATTTGAACGGACTTGAAATAAAAGTCGTGTGGGATATTCCGAAGGGGTTTCCTTTGAGTGGAAAAGGCGAAGGAACGATATATTCTCCGCTCGTGGGACCGCACAACCTTATGAACATATTACTTGTGACGGGATGCGCATTTGCCGACGGAATAGAGTTTGACGTAATAAGCGAAGGAATAAAAAACTTAAAAGTAGTGCCGGGAAGGTTTGACATAATCAACCGTGTGATAGTGGATTACGCACATACTCCCGGGGCTCTGGAAGCGGCTTTACGCTCGGCAAGAGCGATAACGGTGGGGCGTCTTATATGCATTTTCGGATGTGGAGGCGACAGGGACCACGGGAAAAGACCGTTGATGGGAAACGTAGCGTCGGAAAATGCCGATTACGTAATATTGACCACAGATAACCCGAGAAGCGAAGACCCTAAAAAAATAATTGAGGATATAATTTCGGGAATAAATAAATGTAATTACGAAGTCATACTTGATAGAGAAACTGCAATAAAACATGCAGTAGAACGCTCATCCCCGGAAGATGTAATAATGGTAGTCGGGAAAGGCCACGAAAATTACCAGCTTCTGGGAGAACTCAAAATGCCGTGGGATGAAAAAGCCGTAATTAAGGAAGCACTGGGAAGAAAAAAATGAAAGTGAACAGTTTGATAATTAAAGACGGGATATCCAGCTGAGCTGGATAACAAGCTCTAAAGGCTAAAGCCTAAGGGACTTGTAAGGGGGAAAATAAAAAAGAGATGGAAAAACTAAACGTTAAAGAAATTGAAGCAGGCGTTAAAGGAAATTTGTTGAATATATCCGAATATATTTGTCACTCCAAAAACAAGAGATTGTTGATATTAGAAGAAAATAAATTTATCGAGGGAGTTTCGATAGATTCAAGAACGGTGAAAGAAGGAGAGTTGTTTGTAGCGATAAAAGGGAAAAAAGTTGACGGGAATTGTTTCGTGAAAGATGTGGTCAGGAAAAAAGTATCCGCGTTGTTTATAGAAAGAGGAAAAGTAAAAAAAACTTTATCCGATATCAGGGAAATAAAAAGTGAGTTTCAACAAATAAATCTCAAAATAATAGTTGTGCAAGACACCTTAAAAGCTTTGGGAGATCTTGGCGCATATTACAGAAAAAAATTTAAGATACCCGTAATCGGCATAACAGGTTCAACCGGGAAAACAACTACAAAAGAGTTGACCGCGAGCTGTCTCTCGGCGAAATATAACGTATTAAAAAATAAAAGTAGTTACAATAGTCTTACCGGGGTGCCGTTAACTTTGTTTAACCTTGCAGAAGAGAATAATATGTGCGTGCTTGAAATTGGAGCAAATCGTAAAGGTGAAATAAAAAGATTATCGGAAATTGCAAACCCGGCTGCGGGGATAATTACGAATATCGGTGCCTGTCACCTTGAAGCTTTTAAAACCCTTGAAGGCGTATTAAAAGAAAAATCCGAGCTTCTGCGCGGAACACGTGTAGCCATAATAAACGGAGATGATGTGTTACTCAGGACGATAAAACTTCCGTATCCTCTTATACAGAAAAAATTTAAGTTTGGAATAACAGGTGTGGGTTTGGATTTGACGGCGCAAGAAGTTGACCTTAAAGACGGGATAAGTTTTAAGGTAGACGGAATTAAATTTAAAATGCCTCTTATAGGCATTCATAACGTTTATAACGCGCTTGCGGCAATCAGCGCAGGAATTTATTTTGACGTTCCCCTTAAGGATATGTCGGAAGCCCTAAAAAATGTCGAGGCAATGGAACACAGGGACGAATTAATTGATATAAAAGGAATTCGTATTATAGACAGCACTTACAATGCAAACCCGTTTTCAATGCGTGCTGCGATAGAAGAGTTGTGTGTTTTGAAAGCACAAGCCGATCTGAAAACAAAGAAAGCAGGAAAAAATAGAACCATAGCTATTCTTGGAGATATGCTGGAACTCGGCAAAAAGAGCGAGCAGTTTCATATGGATGTGGGGGCTTTTCTTAAAGAGAAACATATAGATATAATCATTAGCGTGGGAAAACTGGCGAAACACTATATTGAAGATATTTATGCGAGAAAAAAGTTTTCTTTCAGGTCTTCGGAAGAAGTAATTCCGTTCATAAAAAAGTTCCTGGAAAAAGGTGATATAGTTCTTATTAAAGGCTCCAACGCGATGAGAATGTCTAAAATTGTGTCGAGTTTATAAATGTAATGAATTAAAATAAGGAGTAAAAATGTTATACGATTTGTTGTATCCGTTACATACAAAATATTTTTTCTTTCATTTGTTTAAGTACATAACTTTCCGTGCTGCTTATGCAGGTGCAACCGGGTTGTTGCTATCTTTGATTTGCGGGAAATACATAATCAGGTGGCTTACCAAACGGAAAATCCTTGCCCAGGTGAGAGAAAAAGGAATAAAAAGCCAGGAAACAAAAACGCATATTCCTACTATGGGTGGATTGCTTCTGATGTTTGCGGTTTCCGTATCTGCCTTGTTGTGGTGCGATTTGAAAGAACCTTTTGTTTGGGTCATTTTGCTTTCTTCTCTTGCCTTTGGCGCTATAGGCGTAGTTGATGATATGAGAAAAATAAAGTTACATAAAGGTATTTCTAAGTTACAAAAGTTTTTACCTCAAATAATTATCGGGTTACTGGTGGGAGCATATGTTTACTTTTTCCCCAAGGATCTTAGTTTTAGATCGTATACGACGGTACTGTTTTTGAAGAATTGGTTTGTATATCTTGATTGGTTTTATATTCCTTTTGTAGTGATTGTATTAATTGCCGTCACAAACGCAACGAATCTCACGGACGGTCTTGACGGGCTTGCAATCGGTTTAGGCGCGGAAGCCATATTTGCGTTTCTTGTTCTTGCATATGCAGTAGGAAATTTAAATTTTTCTCAATACCTTGGAATCATCCATATACCGGGTGCGGGTGAAATAACCGTTTTCCTTGCCGGGGCTGCCGGTGCAGCGCTCGGATTTTTGTGGTATAATACGTCGCCGGCGCAAATTATTATGGGAGATACCGGAGCGCTTATGTTGGGCGGAATTATCGGGGTGGCGGCAGTGCTTATAAAACAGGAAGTTTTGCTTTTATTGGCTTGCGGACCATATGCCATCGAGACAATGTCCGTTATTTTACAGGTTGCTTATTTCAAACGAACACACGGGAAACGATTGTTCCGTATGGCACCAATTCACCATCATTACGAGAAAAAAGGTTTGCCCGAAAATAAAATAGTAGTCAGGTTCTGGATTATCGGAATTTTGTTTCTTGTCGTTTGTTTGTCTACACTGAAAATAAGATGAGGAAGGAAGATTTTGGATTTTAGTCCGCCTCAGGCGGAGCGGATTTTGGAATGAAAAGATTAAAAGACGCGGGTAGGCGGGAGACTCTGTTTCTACTTGGTAAGCAGCGAAGAAGAATATGAAAGGAAGGAAAATGAAAAAAGAAAAACAAGTAAAAAAGGTCGGGATTGTAGGTTTTCAAAGAAGCGGTATGGCTTGTGCAAAAGCTTTGTTAAAAGAAAATGTAAAAGTTTTTGTTAATGATTCTTCTGCCGAAGTAAGGGGGAAGTTCGAAACATTTTTATCCGAATTGTCGATGATACCGGAATTTAGAGGAAAAACAATAAATATTGACGGAAAGTTTGGCGTTAATAGCGAGAAATTATTAAAGCAGGATATGATTATTGTTTCGCCCGGAGTTCCTTTAAATCTTGCTATTTTCCGGAAAGCGCAAAAGAAAAGAATTCCCGTAATAGGAGAACTGGAATTCGCGTATGAGTCTTTTTGCCGGGACGGTAAAGAAAAGGAAATAATAGGCGTAACGGGGACGAACGGGAAAACAACAACAGTGCACCTGGTAAATAATATTTTAAAAGAGGCAAAGAAAAATAGCGTTGTTTGCGGAAATACGGGAACGGCTTTTACTGAGGTCGTCAATTTATATGGGATTCAAAATTTTATCCCGGTGATAGAGATAAGTAGTTTTCAACTTGAAAGCATAAAAACGTTTCGCCCCAAAGTAGGCGTGCTGCTTAATGTTACTGCTGACCATCTGAACCGGTATAAGAATATTGGCGAATACAGAAAAGCGAAACTAAGATTGTTTATGAACCAAACAAAAGATGATTTTGCGATATTGAATTTTGATGCTAAGAATATGCGGGAATTAAACTTGAAATCACGGAAATTATATTTTTCTACCATGTATAAAAGAACCTCTTCATCAATTTTGTCACCCGATATATGGGTGGAAGGAAACGACATAATATGCAACACGGGCAAGAGCAGTAGGACGGTGGAAAAATTTAATACAAAAGCCTTAAATATAAGATGGGGTTGTTTGATGGAAGATTACCTTGCTGCTATTCTTGCGGCAAAAGTGCTTGGAATAAGCAGAGAACATATCATAAAGGGACTGAAAGCATTTAAGGGAGTTTCAAACAGGATGGAAGAAGTAGATACTTATAAAGGAATAAAAATAATAAATAATTCGATGTGTACCAATCCTGCGGCGTTTATAGAGGTGTTAAATAGTTTAGGGAAAACAGGGACAATTCTGATAGCCGGCGGGAAAGAGAAAAATTTTTCTACGGTAAAAATGGTAGAAGCGATGAACAAAAATGCAAAATTTTGTGTCTTGATTGGAGAGGCAGCAAAGAGACTGTCAAAAGGGTTAACCGTAAAACATAAAGAAGCGAAAAGTATGGAATCTGCAGTAGAAATCGCTTTTTCCAAAGCACAAAAAGAAGATGTAATAATATTGTCGCCCGGGTTTGCTTCGTTTGACTGGTATAGAGATTACAGCGCAAGAGGAGAAGATTTTAGGCAAAAAGTAAGGGCATATATAAAGAATTAAAATGCTACATATAAAAAGAGCAAATAGCGATATAATCATTATGGTGGGAATACTTCTCGCTGTCGGGATAGTAATGGTATATTCGAGTTCGGTATTTGTTTTTATAAGCGAACAGGTTAAAAACGGAGGGAAAAATAATCAGATAACCAGCCTGGTGTTTTTGAGAAAACAGCTTATACCTTTACTGGTTGGAATTATATTGTGTATTATTTTGTTAAAAACGGATTATCATTTATTGGGAAAAATATCCTGGGGGTTCCTTGGGCTAACGGTGTGTTTCCTTGTTGCGGTTCTTATATTTGGACCAAAAATAAACGGTGTGCACAGATGGATAAAGATAGCGGGTATATCAATCCAGCCATCGGAATTTGTCAAGATAGCCCTTATAATATTTATTGCAGATTTTTTGTCAAAAAGAGATAAAAATGATGTAAAAAAAACGCTTCTGCCTTTGCTCGGTGTGATTGCGGTTGTAGGTGTTTTGATAGCATTGGAACCATCTTTTGGAATATTGTCCGTAATATGTATGACGTGTTTTGTTATGCTGTTTATGGGTGGCGTGAAACTTATTTATTTAATGGCTCCGGTGGTTTTACTCGGAAGCATTGGAGTTATAGGGTTTATGAATTCCCCGAAGTTTGCATACGCAAGGGCAAGAGTAACGAAATATGTGGCGATACAAGATGAAAATAGAAATGGGTCCAACAAAACGAAAGACGGCCCCAAAGCACCAGGAGAAATAAAACAACCTATTAATTACCAGCTGCAGCAGTCATTATACGGGATAGGTGCGGGAGGATTTCTTGGAAAAGGTCTTGGAGAAGGAAAAGCAAAGCTTTTGTTCCTGCCTTATCCGCATACTGATTTCATATTTTCGATAATATCTGAAGAAGCTGGCCTTATAGGAGGCTCTTTTGTATGCTTAATGTTTTTATTGTTATTCCTGAAAGGGATAAGAATTGCATGGGGCGCACCGGATGGAATGGGACACCTCCTGGCGATAGGAATAAGTTTTTTGTTGTTCATATCGGCAATGGTTCATATATGCGTGGCTTGCGGAATTTTGCCGACAACCGGAGTTCCGCTCCCGTTTATATCGTTCGGAGGTTCAAACTTATTGGCTAGCTTGATAAGCGTCGGAATACTTTTAAATGTAAGCCTTCATAGAGAAGATAGTCATGAAATCACGGAAACAGAGAGCGAAAAGTCCAGCTGAGCGGGATAAGTTAGACTAATGCCCCTGCGTGGCAAAGTCTAACTAATAAAAAAAATGAAAGAAAAGAATAAAATAAAAATAATAGTCGCAACGGGTGGAACCGGTGGGCATATATGCACGGCACTTGCAATAGCGGATGAATTAATAGAAAAAAATGTAGACGTTTTATTGGTTGGTTCGCAAATCGGATTGGAAAAGAAAATAATATCGGGCAAATACCGTTTTAAAAGTACATCACAAAGACCACTGCTTGGAAAAAAAATGAAAGCTAAATTAATGTTTCCGATTTTCTTGATAATAGCCTTGGTTCAGGCAGTAAAAATATTGCTTAAAGAAAAACCCGACGGGGTAATAGGAACGGGAGGTTTTGGCTCGTTTAATTGCGTTTTTATCGCTTCCTTATTGGGGATTCCAACTATAATTAGTGAAATAGACTCCATCCCGGGACTTACGACAAAAATATTATCAATTTTTGTATACGAAATATGGGCGGCTTTCCCTTGCGCAAAAGAAAACCTGCCTTCAAAAAAAGTCCATATCGGTGGATTCCCGGTCAGGAAAGAAATTACTATGTGTACGAAAAATATAAAAGATTTCGGTCTGAAAGAAAATAAATTTACGGTTTTTGTTTTCGGAGGTTCGAGAGGAGCTCAGGCTATAAATAAAGTTATGCCCAAAACTATCGAACTCTTAGGAAAAGACTTCCAATTTATATGGCAAACGGGAAACACTAACAATGAGGGGAAATCGGATAATGTTTATATATCAAACTTTATTAATGATATGGGAAGTGTTTATGGCAATTCGGACATTCTAGTTTCACGGTCGGGCGCATTAACTATTGGTGAAATAATGGCAACTAATATCCCGGCAATACTTATCCCCTACCCGTATGCAACTCAACAACACCAGATGAAAAATGCAAAACTACTTGAAAAACGCGGTCTGGCGCGAATAATCCCGGAGCCAAAACTTACACCCGAAAAACTTGCGCAGGAAATAAAAAAATATATTGCCGAAAAACATAATAAAATAAATTGTGAACAAAAAATAGAAAAAATAAGTAATGCGGCAAAATTAATAGCGGATAGAATAATTGAGATTGCACAGAGAAGTAGAAAAAATAATTTTATAAGAAGTTCTAAAGAACAAATAAGAACTTCTAACAACATTAATAGCAAATAGAATAATTGAAATTGCACAAAGAAAGGAGGTACCCTATGTTTAGACACATAAAACGTATACATTTTGTAGGGATCGGCGGAGCTGGAATGAGCGGCATTTCTGAATTATTAAATTATGAAGGTTATGAAATAACCGGCTCCGATAATGCAAGTTCAGCCGTAACTGAGCGTTTATCAAGCATAGGAATTAAAATTTTTGAAGGTCATAATAAAGAAAATGTAAAAGGGGCAGACGTAGTAGTTTATTCCTCGGCAATAAAATATAATAACCCGGAAGTCCGTGCAGCTCGAAGAAAAAGAATCCCATGTATACCGAGAATAGAAATTCTTGCGGAACTTATGAGAATGAAGGAGGGTATTGCCATCGCCGGAACACACGGAAAAACAACCACGACTTCAATGGTGGGAAAAATACTTGAAGTCGCAGGATTTGACCCGACTATAGTTGTCGGCGGAAAACTGAAAGCTATAGGCGCAAATGTCAGACTCAGTAAACATAGCAAATTCCTTGTGTGCGAAGCAGACGAAAGCGATAAACTGTTTCTTAAACTTACGCCCGTTATTAACGTTATAACAAACATTGATGCAGATCACCTTGATAATTATAAAGATATGGACGAAATAAGGAAAATATTTATAAAATTTGCCAATTTAGTGCCTTTTTATGGGTGCAATATTATATGTAAAGACGATATAAACGTGAATCTGATACTTTCAAAAATAAAGAAAAGATATGTAAGTTATGGGTTTAACCAGGAAGCGAATATAAAAATAAAACAGTATCAACTTGGAAATGCAGTTGGCCCCGATATGGTAAAAGAATTTAAGATGTTTCCTTCAAAATTTGCGATTCAGTATAATGGTAACGCTCCTGAAGAGTTTACTCTTTTTATGCCGGGAATTCACAATATACTCAATGCTTGCGGAGCAATCGCGGTCGGAATGGAATTGGAAATTCCAATGGCAAAAATTAAAGAGGCTGTGGCGGAATTCTCATGTCCTATGAGAAGATTTGAATTCAAGGGGAATGCAAACGGAATTACCATAATGGATGATTATGCCCATCATCCTGCGGAAATACAAACAACGTTAGAGGCCGCACGAAAAACTTTCGATTCACGCGTTATTGTGATATTCCAACCACACCTGTTTTCCAGAACACAAAAGTTGGCGGATAGATTCGGGCAGAGTTTTAAAGATGCGGATTTGGTCGCAATAATGCCCATATATCCCGCAAGAGAAAAACCCGTTGAAGGTATAACAAGCGAACTCATTATAAATGCAGGAAAACAATACGGATTTTCAAATATGTATTATATGAGAAGCAAAGACGATTTGTTAAAATGGTGCAAGAAAAATCTGAAAAAAGGAGATACGCTGTTTACCGTTGGTGCAGGCGATATTTACAAATTCGGGGAAGAGATTATTAAGAATCCTGAGTTAATTAAATAAGTGGCAGGTAGAAATCCGCCTCAGGCGGACTCCTACCTCTGATATATGAGAACTAAAATAATGGTAGAGAGGTAAAATGAAGGAAGAATTAATTGCAGGAATTGATTTTGGGAATTCTAAAATTACCTGTTTAGTTGCGAAGATACCGATTAATACGGATAAAGAAAATGCATTGACCGGGATAGAAGCATTGGAAATTATAGGAGATGCAAGCATAGAAACTTCCTCCCTAAATAACGGGTTGATAATTGACCTTGAAGGCATGGCGTTGGGAATGAGAACGGTAGTCGCGGAAGCAGAAAAAAAAGCAGGAGTTAAATTAAATGAATTGTTTATTGGTATTGGAGGATCTCATATAAAAGGAGAAACCGTAAGAGGTGTAATACCGATTTCAACCCCGGGGAAAGAAATAACCGGAAAAGCCGTAATTGAAGTGAAAGAACAGGCAAAAGCAATAAAAAGCTCACCCGGGAGAGAAATAGTATATACAATCCCTCAGAAATTTATTATAGACGAACAAAGTGGTATAAAAAATCCGATAGGAATGACCGGGAATAGATTGGAAGCGGAAATATATATAGTAAGCGGGTCAAGTATGGGTGTGCAAAATATTTATAAATCCGCAGAACGGGCAAAAATTGGTATTAGAGGTTTGGTTTTGCAGACAATCGCTAATTTTTATGGAGTACTGGAAGCAGAAGACCGGGGGCTCGGTTATATATTGGTAGACATTGGAGAGGAAACAACCGAAGTAGGAATATTTTCGAATGGTAAAATAAAAGAAGTCTTTAGTATTGATGTTGGAGGAAATTATATAACTAATGATATAGCAATTGCTTTTGGAATATCCAAAAGAGAAGCAGAAGAATTAAAAATAAAATACGGAATGGCTCGTTCGGAAATGACACCGGATGAAACCATAAACCTGGCAAACCTTTTAAAAACAGTCGTTGTAGGCGTACCGGGTGGACGGAACTTAGCAAATGGGCAGGTTAAAAATATAGAGAGAAAAGAACTTGTAAGAGTTATAGCTCCGAGAGTAGAAGAAATATTTGGTTCAATTAACAGAAAAATAAAAGAAATAACGGAAAACAATTATAATGATTATGCGGATTTTACGCCTGCCGGGGTCATAATTACGGGTGGTACCGCAAAAATGTCGGGAATAGACGGTTTAGCACAACGAATTTTTGAAATGTCGGCAAGAGTTGGATTCCCCTGTAATATAAAAGGGTTAAGCGATGCCTTGAAAGATCCTGCTTATACGTCGGCAGTTGGACTCATACTTTATGGATTGCAAAACGGAGAAGATTTCCGGGATAAAACGAGCAGGTCTAAAGAAAAGAAAATGGGAAAAATTGAAGGAGCCAATTGGTTCCAAAAAACAGGCTCAAAAATGAGGAAATGGCTCGTAGAATAATAAAAGACGTAGACTAATAAAATGAGATTTAAATTAGCGGATTTGCCGCCTAAAAATCAGGAAGAATTGTTTATAGAAAAACCTTCCGTGCGCCCGGAAATTAATAATAATTGTAGAATTAAGATTGTTGGGATCGGCGGTACAGGCTGTAAAACTGTTAACTTTATGATGAAAGGAAATGCTTTTCATAGTATGCCCGAAGTCAATTTTGTTACTATAAATACTGATAAACAAGACCTTAATACCGCAAAGACGATGTATAAAGTTCAAATAGGAATAAAACTTACAAGCGGATTGGGCTCAGGCGGTAAACCCGATGTCGGGAAAAAAGCTATGGAAGAAAATTATGAAGACGTAAAGGAAATTATAAAGTTCCCTTCCCTTGTGAGTGGATACCCAGGAATAAATGTGTCCGCTGCCAAACAAGTTATACAGAATAGCCCTTATAATGAAAGAAATGTAGTCTTCATAATATGTGGTATGGGTGGAGGAACCGGAACGGGAGCATCCCCTTTAATTGCCCAGATAGCTAAAGAAGAAGGGGCTTTTGTCGTGGGTATAGTAACGACACCCTTTTATCTTGAAGGTGACGTAAGACAACAACAGGCAAACGAAGGTATTTGTAAATTAAAAAGATATACAGATGCTCTAATTACCATACCAAATGATAAACTTTTTTCTTCAATGAATACTTCTGATTTTTCTATGGAAAAACCGATTAAAAAAGAAAATGTGCCTGATATAAAACTCCCTTTTGCAGACTCATATAAGGAAAACTTGTTTACAAAAGCTAATAAAGTTTTAGCTCAACTAATCCAGGAACTTGTCGAAATTATTTTATACCCGGGACAGGTAAATATAGATTTTGCAGATGTATGTTCTATAATAGGCGAACGTGGAGAAACAAATATAGGTATAGGCAAAGCAAAAGGCGAAGATAGGGCATTTAAAGCGGTAAAACAAGCCTTGAGTTTTTCCAGTCTGAGTGAAAAACAAATAAAAAAAGCAACGGGAGTGCTTTTCAATATAACAAGCGGGAACAACATAACACCTCAGGAATTTCAACAAATATTGTCGTTAATAAAAGATTCTACAAAAGTAGATACTAACATAATTTTTGGAATAAGAGTAGATGATAAATTATCAGATGAAATAAAAGTGACTTTGATTGCAGGCGGAATAAAGGAAGAAAAGAGATTGAACGAAAAAGAAAACTTGAAAATACCGGCGTTTAAAAGAAGAAACATATCGATAAACGGATAACGTTAAAAAACACCCGCTTTTGCTTCGCTTCTCTGAATATATCAGAAAATTTTGAATATAGAAGTGCGAAATTCTTTTATGCAAAAAATATTGACAGACCGTTAAAAGAAAAATACTATATTATGAAAGTGTTAGAACGGAAAATATGAACAAAAAAATATTTTATGTTTTTTGTCTATCTATTCTTATCGCACAATCAGGAGTTTTTACAAATTCCTGTTTCGCGAAAAGTAATTCTACCGTACCGGCAATGGATAGTAAAATGTTTATCCCGGGATTACCTCAATTGGAAAAAGGCGAAACAATGAAGGCTTATGGAATAATGGGTGGGGAAGCCGTTACTTTACTTTCGGGATTAATATTTATGGTAAGCAGTAATAGTGAGTACAGCAAGTATAAGGGGCTGGATTCTACCGCTACACCCGCGGAATTTGACAGTCATTACAATAAATCAAATTCTTACGGAACAATGAGTATAGCAAGTTTTGTGCTTATGGCAGGTATATATGCATACTCGGTTGCGGATGCAATGTTTCTGTCCAAACCATCGTCCAAAGCTATAAAAAAACATTATAAAAAAGTAAAAAAATATGGATTATATTTGGAACCTCAGGGGAATGGTATAGTTTTATGCGCGAGGAGGACTTATGAATAATAAAGTCTTTTGTTTGATTCTTGTCCCATTTATTCTTTTTGGTGTTGTTGGTTGTAAAAGAACGAGAAATAATCCGTATGACCCGTTGAATAGCACTAATAATGGTGGAGACGGTAACGGAAACGGGACGACCACAGGCGCTTCTTATAGAACCGTATTAATAGAAGAATTTACCGGAACAGGCTGACCATCATGTCCTCCTACAGCGAGTGCGCTGCAAACCTTGGAAAATGAAGCAAAAGATTCATTGATTGTTCTTGCCTTTCATATTGGACAGGGAGATCCTTTTTGTGGCTCGGTTTATATAAGAAGTGGATTTTATTCAGGATCGATGGGAATGCCTACTACTGAGTGTGATGGAATTTTGCCAAGAGCGGGCGCTTATCCATACGCTACATACAGAGCGGATTTTAATACTCGGAAAGTTGTTGCAATCCCGCTTAAAATTGGACTCGGAGGGTCTTCTTACGCTGCTTCTTCTAAAAGTGGGACAGTTAAAGTTCATATTACGAATACGACAGGTAATGCGATAACCGGAACTATGTATATTGTGCTTGTTGAAACTAATATTGCTTATTCGGGAAGTACTTTCTATAATGTTGTGCGAGATATGTTTCCCTATACAAGCGGAAAATCGGTATCCATACCGGCTAATGGTTCGCTTGACGAAATGGAAGCTTTTTTTATTGGCCCAAGTTGCAATACTAGTAACTGCAGTATTGTCGTATTTATCCAGGGAAGCTCTAAAGAAGTATACCAGGTAGCAAGATATAAGTGGTAAAGCTGTTTAGTTAAATTTATAGAGGGATCCTTATTATGATTGTTTTTTATTTTCTTGCGTTGAATTTGTGGTCTCAAACTAATTGGTACGGCGGAAGTGGACAGCTTTTATGGTCGGATACTACAAAATTCTTTAACAAAAAAAATGTAAATTGTTCAAGACTCTCGGGAAGTATTTTACTTGACGCTCCCGCTGGATGGCAAAATACGGGACAACTTCAAGGCGTCACAAATATATGGGCTCTTACTAATGCTTGCGATAGCGTGCTTTATGCCGGTGGCGATAGCGCTGCGCTTAAAGGATTTGTTTTTAAAACTACGGATTACGGAAACAACTGGACGAGTATGGACATGCCTTCCTGTAATTGGGTTCATAGCCTGATAATTCAGGATACTATTTTGTACGCAGGAACTGATGCCGGTGTTTTCAAATATACTACAAGTTGGAATTCTACGAATTTAACTAAACCCGTGAATACTTTGCTTATTGCAAAAAACGGTACGTTCTATGCGGGAACGGGAGACGGGGAAATTTATAAATCATCGGATGGTGACGTGTGGGCAGCCGTAACCGTTAACAATGGAATACGAATATGGGAAATTGTAGAAGATTCCGAGAATAATCTATATGCTGGCGGCAGTAGAGTCGTTACAAAAGATACGATTTCAGGAGTATTTAAATCCACGGACGGCCTTGTTTTTGATACGACAATGTTTCCACATATAGATAGAGTGGTTTATTCTCTTGCTATAAGCGATTCCGTTGTTTATGCAGGGACAGGCCCTGATTCGGGGAAAGTTTTCAAAAGCAGTAACAAAGGTGTTAGCTGGGATACAACACAAAAATTGACTTATGCAAATTCCATTTATTCTTTATTCAAGGGAGATAATAATATAATATATGCGGGAACCGGCACATTAAGCGGTTATTTATATAAATCCGCTAATGGCACAAGTTGGACTTCAGAACAAATAGATGTCCAGATAAGCGCCATATATTCCATAATGCAAACTTCGAATGGTTTTTTGTATCTTGGCTCTAATTCGGGAATAGTTGGTAGCGGCAGGGTTTCAAATGCAGGTTATTTTACTTCAGGCTCGTTTAAATCATCGGTGCTTAGAGCAGACTCCTCAAATAACGTTGATTACGGACACGTTACATGGGATGCATCTTTCAATACCGGAACTATGCAAGTCTGGATAAGAACAAATTCTACGGAAGATATGTATGGTGTAGATTCTTGTCGCATAACGAATTCCGGAGATACAATACCTGATAGTTTTAACAATAAAGGATATATCCAGTATCAGATTAAATTCGCTACCCCAACCTCTGATTTAACGCCAATACTAAACTCAATCGGAATAGAATTTACTCCTAAAATAGGAACGCAAGAAAATCCTAAATCCTTACTTCAAAATCCAAAATTAGAAGTGTATCCAAATCCTTTTATACACTCAACAGTGGTCAGTTACCATGTAGCACTAAAAGATAGAGAAACGGAAATACGGATTTATGATATAAGTGGAAGAACTGTATATAAAGTTGACAAATTAAATAAATCGTCTAAAAGTTTAGTATGGTCGCCTAAAACCTGTCCTGCAGGTATTTATTTTGTAGAAGTCAAATCGGCGGATTATAAACTAATAAAAAAATTGGTGAAAATTAAATAAATGGACGAAAAAATAGAAAATACTAATTCAATCCCGGCTGACTTGGGTGGAGAAACACTTGATGCAAGATTGACGACTCCCGTAAGAATAGCAGGTGAAGAGGAAGTCGAATTCTCCTTAAGACCTAAAAAACTTGAAGATTTTGTCGGGCAGGAAAGATTAAAAGAAAACTTATCAATATTTATCCAGGCCGCCAAATCCCGCGACGAACCCCTTACCCATGTTTTATTTTTTGGCCCGCCGGGACTCGGAAAAACTACTCTTGCCTATATAATAGCAAATGAATTGGGCGTCGATATTATACCTACTTCGGGACCTGTGATTGAACGAATCGGAGACCTTGCCGGTATATTAACACGTCTGAAATCTAAGGATACTTTTTTTATTGATGAGATACATAGACTCGATAAACAGGCGGAAGAATACCTTTATCCCGCAATGGAAGATTATAGAATAGAAATTATGATTGACCAGGGCGCAAACGCACGTTCTGTAACACTAAATCTTTCACCGTTTACTTTAATCGGTGCAACAACCCGCTCAGGACTTCTATCCGCGCCAATGAGGTCAAGGTTTGAACTTACATTCAGGTTGGATTTCTATTCGCCGGAAGATTTGGAACTTATCGTAACGAGAACCGCAAAACTTTTGGAAACGTCAATAGATAAGGCAAGCGCTTATGAAATTGCGCGCAGGGCAAGAGGAACACCAAGAATCGCAAACAGATTGTTAAAAAGAATAAGAGATTATGCTCAGGTAAAAGGCGACGGCACAATAAATCTTGAACTTACAAGATATGCTCTTACACAACTTAACGTTGATGAAAGAGGACTTGATGAAATGGACGAAAAAATACTTAACACAATAATAGATAAATACCAGGGTGGACCTGTAGGATTGGGAACAATCGGTGCCTCAATAGGCGAAGATCCCCAAACTATAGAAGAAATGTTTGAACCGTATCTTTTACAACAGGGGTTCATAAAAAGAACGCCCAAAGGAAGAGTAGCTACCCCGATTGCTTACGAACATCTTGGTAAAAAAATGAAACCCGCATCAGGTGGATTATTTGAAAAATAAAAGAAAGGAGTAAAATGTTTAACCCGGATATATTTAGAACGTATGATATAAGAGGACTTGCGGATACGGAACTCATGGATGACATTGTATATGAACTTGGATTAGCTTATGGAGTGTATGTAAAATCAAAAATCAAAAATCAAAAATCAAAATTAAAAATTGGTGTGGGGCGTGATGTTCGTTTATCTTCGGATAGAATATCAAAATCTCTTATTAAAGGTCTTATTGATTCAAATCTGGATGTTACCGACGTAGGAGTTGTGCCGACACCTGTGCTGTATTTTTCTGTCTTTAAGTATAATTACGATGGCGGAATTATGATTACGGGCAGTCATAATCCAAAAGAATATAATGGTTTTAAAGTTTTAATCGGGAAAGAAACTATTTATGGAGACGAAATACAAAATCTCAGGAAATGTATGGAAAAGCTGGAACACGAAAAACAGGAAACAACATTGAAAGGAACGTTAACTAATTTCAGTCCGGTAAAAGATTATATAGATTTAATTAAAACAAAAATAGACATTAACCCAAAAAGTAAATTTATTATAGACCCTGGAAATGGTACTTGTGGCCCAATTACTATGCAGATTTTCAAAGAATTGAAATGCGATGTGGAATGCATAAATTGTGTCCCGGATGGGAATTTTCCTGCGCATTTGCCCGATCCGACAGTTCCAAAATATATGACCCAGTTAGTAAATCGTGTGCGTGAAACAAAAGCAGACCTTGGAATTGGATATGATGGAGACGGCGATAGAATCGGTGTAGTTGATGAATTGGGAAACGTAATATGGGGAGATAAATTGCTGGGTGTTTTTGCAAAATATGTCCTCAAAGATAAACCCGGTTCATCCATAATATTTGAAGTTAAATGTTCGCAGGGATTAGTGGAATATATAAAATCATTGGGCGGAAATCCCGTTATGTGGAAAGCAGGGCATTCTTTGATAAAAGCAAAAATGAAAGAGTTAAATGCCCCGCTTGCAGGTGAAATGTCGGGACATATGTTTTTTGCGCATAACTACTATGGTTATGATGATGCCATATTTGCAAGCATTAAAGTGCTGGAAATATTGTCCAAAGACAAAAGACCTATATCGGAAATAGTTAATGAAATCCCATCCTACTTCTCAACTCCTGAAATAAGAGTAGATTCGGATGATAAAACAAAATTTGAAATAGTAGAAAAACTGAAAAATTATTTCAAAGGGCGATATCCCATAATAGATATAGATGGCGTGAGAATACAGTTTGATGACGGGTTTGGACTTGTACGTGCTTCAAATACTCAACCCGTGTTAGTGCTGAGGTTTGAAGCCCAGACAGAAAAAAGATTGAATGAAATGCAAACCGAGATAATGGGAAAACTGAACGAACTACTGAAAAAAACATAGTATGTTTATGCAAAAGATTTCTTAAAAATAATGGAAAAATTGTTTTTTCTTGTTTTATTTGTTATTATTGGAAGCGTCGGTTCGGTTCTTGCCGCAAGTTTGTTCTTGCTTTTCCCGAAAACTATAAGGGAATCAATAGTGCCGAGTTTGGTAAGCTATGCCATAGGCGCTTTATTAGGAGCAGCGTTTTTAAATTTAATACCGGAAGCTCTGGAAAGTATTGATAGTATTTCTTTTTTTATGACAATACTTGTCGGGATTATTTTGTTCTTTATTCTTGAAAAACTTGTAATTTGGCGTCATTGCCATAACAAAGAATGCCATATCCATTCTCAAACCGGGCCGCTTATTTTGATAGGAGATAGTTTTCATAATTTTGTTGACGGTGTTGTATTGGCTTCCGCGTTTTTAGTTTCTGTCCCGCTTGGAATAACAACGGGTATAGCTATAATCGGGCATGAAATCCCCCAGGAAGTTGGCGATTTTGCTATTCTTCTTCATAGCGGTTATTCACGAAAAAAAGCTGTATTGTATAACTTAATTTCTTCTCTTGTAAGTATTCCTGCGGCTATCGGAGGATATTTTATGCTCGGGACTATGAAAACTCTTATCCCTTACATTATGGCAATAGGTGCGGCAAGTTTTCTATATATAGCAATAGGAGATCTGATACCGGGATTGCAAGATAGAGTTGGCATGGGGGATACCGTTATACAGGTTTTACTTATAATAGCAGGAATTATGACTATTTTATTGTTTCCTCATCATCATTAAAAGGAGAAAAATGAGTGAACTTGGTTCGTTAAGATTGGCTTATGGTCAAGCTTTAGTTGAACTTGGAGAAAAAGACCCGAATATCGTAGTTCTTGATGCGGATTTGTCTGCTTCTACCCATACGTATATGTTTCGGGAGAAATTCCCGGAAAGGTTTTTCAATATGGGAATAGCAGAAGCAGATATGATTTGCACTGCGGCAGGATTGGCGAGCTGCGGGAAAACGGTCTTTGCTTCAACGTTTGCAGTTTTTGCTACGGGAAGAGCATGGGACCAGATAAGATTATCTATATCATATCAAAAATTACCGGTTAAAATAGTTGCAACACACGGAGGTCTTGGTGTAGGTCCTGACGGGTACTCTCATCAGGCAATTGAAGATATCGGATTAATGAGACTTCTACCCGGGATGAAAGTAGTTGCCCCTTGCGATGCTGTACAGACAAAAGCAGTTATTCACGCTGTTGCTAAGGAACCAGGACCTTTTTATGTAAGAGTTTTGAAACAACTGTTGCCGCCAATTTATAAAGAAGGTTATGAATTTAAATTGGGTTCCTCAAATTTATTGACGGACGGTAAAGATGTTACTATCGGTACTTATGGAATGATGGTCGCTGAAGCTCTCCAAGTACAGAAATCATTGGAAGCTATGAATATATCTGCAAGAGTGATTGATTTTGCATCCATTAAACCTGTAGATAAATCTGCCATTATGAAAGCCTGTGACGAAACCGGTGCTTTCGTTACATGTGAAGACCATACAGTAATAGGCGGACTTGGTGATGCGGTCGCAGAAATAATTTTATCGTATAAACCTATACCACATTTAAGAATCGGTATGCAGGATAGATTTAGCGAATCAGGCTCAGCATCGGATTTGTACGAAAAGTACGGGTTGACTGCGAAACACATTACACAAAAGATAAAAGACTTTTTAGAAAAATAAAAATGATAGAACTTAAAGACGTTTGTAAATTTAATCTTAAAAACATAAATTTCAAAATAGAAAAGAATGACTGGTTTGCTATTCTGGGACACAATGGTGCAGGGAAAACTACTATTTTGAAATTGATTTATGGTGTTGTAAAGCCTGATAAAGGAAATATAAGTTTATTCGAGAACAAAATAAAACAAGCTTCAATAAAGAAAAAAATAGGTTTTATTGCGCAGGATGGCGGGGTGTTTGACAATAAAGACGTTATTTCTAATTTATCCATACCACTGAAATTAAACCGTAAATACAGTAAAAATAAAGTCTCTACACTTATTGATAAATTAGGACTCGGCGAGTTTTCCAAATTAAAAGCTTGTGAACTGCCTGCTTCGAGACGCCAGTTGCTTAAAATCGGGATTGCTGTTTCTAAAGAGCCGTTGGTATTATTAGCGGATGAACCTATGGAACATCTGGATAATGAAAAATCCGAGCTCGTTCTCTCTTTATTTAATGAGTTGCATTTGATTGGGACGACTATTGTTTTTACTACTTCCAAATCCGTGCCGGAGTATTTTACAAAAGGAATAAGTTTGAAAAACGGCGAAATTATAGAAGAATTAATAAATAAAAAAGAAGTTTCCGAAATAGAAGACTGGAAGGTGGAAGACTGATGAAAAAACGACCTTTGCTTTTTGATTGGGCTATAACAAAAGAATGTAACCTCAATTGTCTGCATTGCAGGGGTATGACAAGAGCAGAGTTGCCGAAATCTCTTATCCTCAAAGTAGCACACGAATTGGTAGAACTTAAACCCGAATGGGTTATTATTGAAGGCGGAGAACCTCTTACAAGAAAAGGAATATGGGAAGTTTTTAGCATACTGACAACGGGCGGACTTGATGTGAGTATGATTACGAACGGGACATTATTAACGGAAGAAAATATGGTTAAACTTCTGAAATTAGGTGTTGGAATCCAGATTTCCATTGATTCGCCTTATCCCGAAATTTATGAAAAATTACGAAGGGGTGCTAAATTCCAACAGGTAACCGAAACTGCAAAACAACTTGCTAAAACCGGAAAATTGCACGCGATAAATTTTGTTCTATCAAAAGATAATTATAAAAGTATCCCGGATATGTTTAAGTTGGCAAAAGACATAAATGCCGGTCTTATAAACATAATCGGATTAAAACCGACAAAAAGCTATAAAACTAAGTTGCTTTCCTCTGAGGAATATAAAGAAGCTATTTTAATGACAACAGAATCCTCCGGTAAATATGGAGTGGATTTCTTTTTTGATGAACCCTTTTTTAAGGCGGCTTGCAAAGAGTGGGGAGTAGGGCAAAAAGATACGGGTAAAAAAAGCAGAATCGTAGTTTCGGAAAAAAATGGTTGTGTATTCGGGGAATATTTGTTTATGGAACCAAACGGTGATTTAAAACCCTGCACTTTTGCAAATTATGTCGTCGGAAATGCAAAAGAAGGTATTATTAACGTATGGGAAAAATTGTTAAACTCGGAATTTATATTAAACATAAATAAAAAAACTAACAGAAAAGGCATTTGCGTTGAATGTAAACATTTGGATATATGCGGTGGATGCAGGTCCCGCGCATACGCATTGACGAATGATTGGTTGGAATCGGATATCGTCTGCCCGATTAAAGATTTGTAAAATTATCATAAAATAATATGGTTAAAAATCCAAAATTGTTGGAAAAATTTGAACGCGAGCTACTGAAAAAAGAAAAGCTTTCTTATGTTGAAAATTTGAAAATTTTTGATTCGTTGTTAAAAGAGGCAATAGCATTGGGGATATTACCATTAAAGAATCCATTGGATGGCATTGAAGTAGACATAAAAATTGCCAAAATCCTTAATTCTCGTAAATGATGGACAAATTTATAGTAAAAATTGCTGATATATTAAAAAAAACACGTATCCCGTATATGATAATTGGTGGACAAGCAGTTCTTTTATACGGAGAACCACGATTGACCAAAGATATTGATATAACACTTGGAATAGGGATAGATGAATTAGATAAAATTATAGATATAATGAAGAAAATAGGGCTTAAAGCTCTGTGTGAAAATGTTAAATCTTTTGTTAAAGAAACTTATGTTTTACCAACTCAAAATGTAAAAAATAGTATAAGAGTTGATTTTATTTTTTCATATACTGTGTATGAAAGACAAGCTATAAAGAGAGTAAATAAGATAAAAATTAATACAGGTTTTGTAAATTTTGCTTCAATAGAGGATTTAATAATACATAAAATTTTTGCCGGTAGGAAAAGAGATATAGAAGATGTAAAAACAATAATCTTAAAAAATCCAAAAATTGATAAAAAATATATAAAATATTGGTTGAAAAAATTTGGAAAAAATTTCCCAGCTTCTTTTGATAAACTGGTTATTATTAAATAGGAGGGAACAATGAAAGTAGTTGGTATAGACCCCGGAACAAAAGGGTTCAGCGTATTGGGAATGGACGGGGATAAAATATTTTTGGATGAAATGTTCCCTACACAGGAAATAGTTTCAGATATGAATAAATTAGTCAAAATAGTAACCGACTATATGCCTTTTGACGCTTTAGTTGGCCCGTCGGGCTATGGATTGCCCGTTACTTCTATTAGTAATGCTTCCGAAGAAGATTTCGACGTTATGCTACCAAGAAAAAGTGGGAAAGTGCCTGTAAATGACGCCATTAAAAGCTTTTTTTATTCTGCAAAGAAAAATAAATTACCTCTTTATTTTACTCCCGGTGTTATTCATCTGCAGACAGTCCCCGCTTACAGAAAAGCAAATAAACTTGATATGGGAACTGCGGATAAACTTTGCTGCACTGCATTAGCTTTGGAACAGTGTGCTTTGAGAAATAAAAAGCCCTACTCTAAATGCTCTTTTATATTTTTGGAAGTAGGATACGGGTTTACTGCGGCTATAGGAATAAATAACGGTAAAGTTGTGGACGGGCTTGGCGGAACTTCAGGGTTTTCTGGATTTTTATCTCCTGGCGCAGTAGATGCCGAACTTGCAATACGCATAAAAGAACAACACCAGGAAGTCGTTTTTACGGGAGGAGCAATAAGTCAACTAACAGGGAAACAAATTGAACTTGAGAAAATTGTTGAAAGTAAAGGAGTTTGGGAAACCGTAATTGAATCCGCGGTTAAAGATGTTGCTGCTCTTACCGTTACCACCAACCCCGAAGAGATAATTATTTCCGGAAGGCTTGCGCGAATCCAGGTAATCCAGAAAGAATTAAAAAAGAGATTATCTGAATATGGAAAAGTATTTATATTGACGAGAAAAGCAAAAAATGCTTCGGAAGGTGCAGAAGGAGCAGTACTATTAGGAAGAGGTTTGATTGGTGATAAATATGCGGATTTGATAAAAAGCCTTGAACTAAAAAAAGCAAAAGGAACTATGTATGATTATGTTACTATGAAAGTTGAGGTAAAAAGATGAACAGGTTTTTGAGTTTCTTGATAATATTTGTAAGCGCAGTCTTTATTATGCTTGGAGTTAATATTTTCAACAAAATAAATAACTTGTATAAAGGTGCGGAATTCCGCGTGTTCTTATCGGAAGAAGCAAATGTTGACTCATTAAGAAGCATAATAGAGAGTTATCCAGGGATTGATGAAATTGTGTATATTTCCAAAGATGAGGCAATGATTGAATTTAATAAGAGCTTTAATAACGCAAAGTCCCTGCTTAATGATATTATGGGAAATCCGTTCCCTGCATCGTTCAAAATTGTGTTTCTTCCAAGTCACTATAAAAATAGCAACTTTATCGCCAATTTATCTTCTGCAATGTTGAATTATTCTGGAGTTACTAATGTAACTTATTCAAAAAAATGGCTAAGTACTTTAAATACAATAAATGTTTATTTCGACTGGCTTTCTCTGGGATTTGGTTTGCTGTTGTTTTGCTTTTTATTGTTTATAGTGATAATAGGAATAAATAATAATATAATATTTTATAGGGAAGAAATAAAAGTGTTGAAAGATTTCGGGATTTCAAACTGGAAATTAAAATTTAGGTTCGGCTGGAAAACTTTGTTGTGGAATGTTATATTCGCTGTGATTTCTATCGGACTTCTTTATTGCGGGTATAAATTTATAGTAATGCAATATTTTGTAGGTAATGAATTCATAACCGTATTTTTGCCATTATTTTTTATGATTAGCTTTGTCGGAGCAATTGGAGTATTGACTTTAATTGTGCTTTTAATAAATAAAATATAAGAATGAATTTATGCATAAATATTGGCAACAACAATATATTGCTCGGAACGTTTGTTAAAGAAAAACTATCAAATCCGTTAAGAATATCCCATAAAACACTTGTAGACTTTAAAGCTATATTTCCTGTAAAAAAACCTGAAAATATAATTATTTCTTCCGTTGTACCGGATAAAAACGAATTGTTTATAGGTATACTAGAAGCTGTTTACGGGATAATACCCAAATTTATAACTCCAAAATTATTAAATGGAAGTTATCCTTCCATGGGAGCGGATAGGATAGCAAATTTGCTCGGAGGTAAAAAATTACTTGGAACGCCTGTATGCGTTATTGATTTTGGAACGGCAACTACGATAGATGTTTTAGATAAAAATAATAAATATGTTGGAGGAATTATCCTGCCGGGAATACAAACAGGAATTAGGGCATTACACAACTCCACATCACTTCTCCCGTTAATAGAGGATATAAATAAAACCAATTTAAAAACAATACTTCAGCGGACTACAAAAGAATGCATAGAATCGGGAGTCTATTGGGGAGAATATAACAGAATAAAAGGCTTAACAAATGACATAAAGAAGCAGTTTAATCCGCATTTTGTGGTTACAGGTGGTATGGGGGAGAAGCTCGCGAAATTATTGAATTTTCAGTATAATCCATATCTTACACTGTATGGGCTTAATTGCTCCATATAAACAAGAAGTTAATCCCTAATATTTTAATTAAAATGAGAGACTTTACAGAGGGAAGCGTTATAAAACAACTTGTTCATTTCTCTGTTCCTATGCTGCTTACGAATTTACTACAGGCAATGTATGAGATAGTTGATGCTATGTGGGTTGGAAAATTAATAGGACACAAAGCCTTTGCTGCAGTATCGGTAACTATGCCGATATTTTTTTTGCTATTATCGGCTATGATAGGACTTACTATAGCCACAACTATACTTGCAGGACAGGCTTTCGGTTCAAAAAATATGAAACTGCTTTCTAAAGTATTGACGAATTCTTTTCTTGGGACCGGATTGATTTGTGTTGTTATATCGGCAATTGGAATCATTTTTAGTGAAAACTTACTAACACTTGTTAATACTCCTCCGGAAATAAGAAAAGATGCGCATACGTTTTTTGTTATAATGGTTGCAGGGATTGTTCCTATGTTTGGGTATAATTGGTTTTCCGGAGTTTTACGCGGGCTTGGCGATGCAAAAACTCCGTTGTATCTTTTGATAGTTTCAAGCGTGATAAACATAACTCTTGTTCCTGTTTTAATAAAAGGTGTTGGTCCTTTTCCTGCTTTAGGTATAACAGGTGCGGCGTTAGGTACTATAATTTCCAGTATAATAATGCTTTTTGTGGCATACTTTTTTGTCCTGAGAAAACATCCTTTATTGAATATAAGAAAATGGGATTTCGCTCTGGATAAAGAAATATGGCGTAAAATATTTATTATCGGTATTCCGGTTTCCCTGCAAATGATTGTCGTATCATTGAGCGGAACACTTATTATGTCACTTGTAAATACTTTTGGTGTCCAGATGACTGCAGCTTATGGAATTGGAATGCAACTTGACCAACTTGCTTTTATGCCTGCAATGGCAATCGGGATGAGCGTATCTTCTATGGTGGCGCAAAATTTAGGCGCAAAAAAGTATGATAGGGTAAGAGAAATTACAAAACTTTCTATCTTGTTGTCTTTGGCAATGTCTCTGGTGTTTTTTATTATTTTCTATACTTTCCCTATACAGGTAGCATCTTTTTTTACAAAAGAAAATTCGGTGTTGGTTCTTACAAAGGAGTACATAAGGATAGTAAGCTTTACATATTTTATTTTTTCGGTAATGTTTGCTTTGCAGGGAGTTGTCCGCGGGGCAGGAGACACGATGTATATGCTGATTTTTGGCTTAATCGGATTTGTTGGTGTTAGATACCCGCTTGCTTATGCCCTTACTAAATTTACTACTATGAGAGAATACGGAATATGGGTTGCAATCTTAATCAGTACTTTTGTTGGACTTGTGCTTAATTATTGGTATTATCGCTCCGGCAGATGGAGAACAAAAGTCATAGTAACGCATAACCCAATGCCTGAAACGGCAGTAATAACAGAGAAAGACTAAAAAGAATAAAGCCGACTAAGTTCCTACTAGTATTTGATTAAAGAGAAGATATCGTAATCTTTAAGCTTGTTTTTCCCGGGTAATTCGGTAAGTTCAATAAGAAAAGAGATCCCTACTATTTTTCCGCCTAACCTTTCTACAAGCTTGCAGGATGCGAGCGCAGTCCCGCCTGTTGCGAGTAAATCATCAAAAACAAGGATATTTTCGTCTTTTTCTATTGCATCTTTGTGAAGTTCCAGAGCATCTGTTCCGTATTCAAGTGTGTATTCTTCTTTTATTGCTTCCGCAGGTAACTTCCCGGGTTTACGGACAGGTATAACTCCTGCGTTTAATTTGTAAGCAAGCGCCCCGCCAAAAAGATATCCTCGAGCTTCCGTAGAAACTACTTTATCTATTTTTTTGCCTTTATAATGTTCGCATATGGAATCGATTACATAATTAAATGCTTTGCTGTCTTTTATAAGCGTTGTGATATCACAAAACAATATTCCTTTTTTAGGAAAATCGGGAACGGAACGAATTAAGTTTTTTAATTCCATATTACCCCCTATTAGTTTATTTTTAGGTACTTAATGGAAAAGAGGACTAATTCTGCTGAGGTGGAAGGAGCGCTTTTCTTGACAACTGTATTCTGCCGTCGTCATCAATGGATATTACTTTGCAAGGCACTTCTTCTCCCATTTTAACTTCGTCTTCAGGAGTTTTAACTCTGTAATTGGCAAGCTGGGATATATGAATCATTCCTTCTTTTCCCGGTAAAAGGTCAACTATTACACCGAAAGGCAATATCTTTTTTATTTTTCCAAGATAAGTTTTACCTACGGCTACTTCTTCAACTATACCTTCTACGATGGCTTTAGCTGTCTCTGTTGTCTGCCAGGAATCCGAAGATATACTTACTCTTCCATCATCCGATATTTCTATTTTGGCACCTGTTTTTTCTATAATGTCTCTGATGATTTTTCCGCCCGGCCCAATTACGTGCCCTATTTTTTCTTTAGGAATCATTATAATACTTATTTTTGGAGCATAAGCGCTTACTTCTGTTTTAGCTGCCGGTAATGCTGCTACTAATTTATCAAGTATTGCCAGTCTTGCATCTCTGCCAAGTTTTAAAGCTTTTTCAAGAAAATCAACACTTACTCCTTTACTTTTAACATCTAATTGAAGAGCAGTTATTCCTTCCTTTGTTCCTGCTACTTTGAAATCCATATCTCCGAAATGGTCTTCTTCACCACATATATCTATAAGCACGGTGTCTTCAACTGCGCCTATGGCAACTCCCGCTACATGTGATTTTATAGGTATTCCGGCATCCATTAAAGCTAATGACCCACCGCATACCGTTGCCATTGATGAACTTCCGTTTGAACTAAGAATATCCGATACTATTCTTATTGTGTATGGACAATTTTCTGCTACAGGAATAACTTGTTGCAATGCTTTTTCAGCAAGAGCTCCGTGTCCTATTTCTCTTCTGCCGGGAGAGTTAAGTCTGCCAACCTCTCCAACGGAGAAAGGAGGAAAATTATAATGAAGCATAAAGCTTTTACGTGTTTCACCCGTTAGTTCTTCTATTCTTTGTTCATCAATTGTTGTCCCGAGAGTAACCGTGCATAAAGATTGAGTTTCGCCTCTTGTGAACAAAGCTGAGCCGTGCACACGGGGTAATAAACTTGTTTCACAGGTAATTTGTCTTATATCGTTAGGTCCTCTTCCATCTATTCTTGTTTTATTTTTAATGATTTGGTTTCTTAATATTTCTTCCTGGTATAAGTCAAAAACTTCATTTAACTCGGAAGCAGGATATTTTTCGCCGAACTTTTTAACTATTTGTTTATAAGTTTCGCTAAGTTTTTGTCCTCTTGGGAATCTTTCTTTGATTTTAAGTGCATCTTCAATTTGTTTGCCGAATTCCGCTAATACTTCAGTTCTGGCTTCGGCTATTGTTCTTACGGGAGCAGTCCACTCTCTTGTGCCATCTTTTAGTTCTTCGTGGAATTTGAGAATATCGTTTATTGCGCCCATAGCAACCTTGAGTCCGGCTACTACGTTATCTTCGGAAACTTCTTTGGCTTCCATTTCAATCATAGTGAGACCTTCTTCCGTTCCGGCGACCGTGAGGTTAAGTGAAGCTTCTTCGGCTTGTGGCATAGAAGGATTTAGTACAAAATTATTATTAACAAAAGCTACTTTTACGCTGCCAAATGGTTTTGTATATGGTATGCTTGATAGTTTGAGCACAAAGGAAGTTCCCAGCATAGCCAGAATATCGCCATCATTTTCTTTATCTGCGGAAAGAACGGTAGAAATTATCTGAACCGGTATTGTCCATCCCTCAGGAAACAAAGGACGAACCGGTCTATCCATAAGTCTTGATGTGAGCGTTTCTTTTTCTGTAGGTCTGCCTTCTCTTTTGAAAAACCCTCCGGGTATCATACCTGCGGCATATCTTCTTTCGAGGTAATTACAGGTTAAAGGAAGGAAATTCTGGGCAGTTTCGGGTTCTGAATACGCTCTGCAAACGGTTGTCAAAACAATGGTGTCTCCACATCTCAGAAGACAAGAACTGTCCGCGGTTTTTGCTACCTTGTTAGGTTCAACATGTATAACATTCTCACCAATTTTAAGTTCCATATATTTTTATTTTTTGGGGTTAAAACAGTTAAATTCCTCTAATATCCAATTTCTTTATCAGTTTCTGGTAGTCGTCGGGTCTTTCTTTGGATAAATATTTCAGCAAACCTCTTCTTTTGCATACCATAATAATAAGACCGCGTCGGGAGTGCACATCTTTTTTGTGAGTTTTAAGATGAGTGGTCAAGCTGCTTATACGAGCTGAAAGTAGAGCAACCTGCACTTCCGGGGAACCAGTATCCTCTTTGTGGATACAGAATTGTTTCACCAACTTCTTTTTATCTGCTTTTTCCAACATAATGTTTTATGTTAAGTATTTTTATAACTATGTCAACAAGTTTTTAATAAATTATTACTTTTCTGTGGGAATACTTCAAACAGTAACTCTATTTTTTCCGTTTTCTGATTTAAGCGATTACTTGTTTGCGTTATAATTTTGAACCATTTTAATTAACGACTAAATTATCCTTGTATTTAATTTTCATTGACTTTAATGTCTATGGATTATAGTATAACAAATGGAAAATATGAAAAAGGTAAGTTTTAAGACTATTGGTTGTCGCTTAAACAAATATGATACGGAATGGCTAAGGGAATCTTTTGAGTCTGCAGGATTTCAATCCGTAGATTCCGCTTCGGAGATTTGTGTCGTTAATACCTGCGCGGTTACCTTAAAAGCCTGCAGGGAATCCAGAAATATTATCCGTCACCAGGCAAAACAAGGAATGAATATAATCGTTACGGGATGCGGTGCAAAGCTTATTGAAAAAGAATTAAAGAACGTAAAAAATATATTATTTTTTGAACCTTCTTTTGAAAAAGTAGTTACCGATTATCTCAAATCTCCTCTGATTTCAGGAATAAAGAGTTTTTATGGACACAGCAGGGCATTCGTAAAAGTGCAGGAAGGATGCGACCAGTTTTGCAGTTATTGTGTAGTCCCACATCTTAGAGGCAAACCTTCAAATAGAAATTTTGAAGATATAATTTCTGAAGTGGAAAGACTTCGTGAAAACGGGTTTAAAGAATTTACTCTTACAGGAACGAACCTCGGCAAATACGATAGACTGGTTGACTTGTTAAAATCAGTTGAACAAATTCCCGATGTTCATAGAGTGGGATTAAGCTCAATAGAGCCCATTGGAATATCCGACGAATTGATAAATTTTGTTGCCGGTTCTTCTAAGTTTTCAAAATATTTTCATATACCTATGCAAAGCGGAGACGAAAAAGTTCTGAAATCAATGAATCGCTGGTATACTCCTGCCGGGTTTTCCGATTTGATTGTAAAATTGAAATCAAATATCCCTGATGTTGCTATCGGAACGGATATTATAGTGGGATTCCCGGGTGAAGGAGAAAAAGAATTTTTAAATACTTACGATTTGATTTCGACATTGCCAATAGATAAACTACACGTATTCAGGTATTCAAGACGACCCCTGACAAAAGCATTAGAGTTTAAGGATGAAGTTCAGGATGAAACAAAAAAACAAAGAAGTCAGTTGATTTACGAACTCGGGGAAAAGAAATGGGAACAATTCCGAGCTAATCTCATAGATAAAACACTCGAAGTTCATATTGAAAATGCAAAACATACGAAAAGTAAAGAATATACGGGTATAACTTCAAATTATATAAAAGTCTTTTTCTCGTCCGACAAAAAGCTAAATGACTTTGTAAATGTCCGTTTGGAAAGAATAGATAAACAAAAGACTTACGGACAAATAGTAGAAATTTAATCTTTATAAAAAATAAAATCTTGTTTTTTATCTCATCTCTGATTTTTCTGTAATCCGCTTATATTTTATAAACAATTTTTCAGAATTTGTGTATACGCTTAAAAAGTTATTGACAAATAGGGAAAAGAATTAACATATATATAATATATTACGTTATTTTAACATAACATAGTTGGGAGGAAATTATGCGTAAGTACATTTTATTGTCTGTTTTGATTTTGTTTTCGGTTGTTATAGAAGGAAGTAAATGGAGCAGAACCGGTGATGTAAATACCTGGCGTTCGGGAAGTGAAAGCGCAATGCTTACGGATGGCAGGATTATAACAATATCCGGCATGGAAATTGATACAACAAGTAGTATCTGGGCAGGTACCTGGTCGGGCAACGGATTTCAAAATTATGAAGTGTTCAGTCCTGCGACCGGTAAATGGGTACAAGGAGCGTTAACTACCGGGGGGGAACATACCCTTGCTATGTTATTACCGGATGGAACTGTTTTGTGGGTAAATAATGCCGGGAATAGCTCTATTTATGATCCTGCAACTAACACATGGAGTGCTGGTTATAGTTTTGGTGGATGGCAGTGGCGAGCTTGTGGAACATTACTTGAAGATGGAAAAATTTTGATAGTCGGGCGGGATACAACTCAAAACTGTATTTTATATGATTGGAACACAAAAAATATAAGTGTTACGGCAGCAAGTACTTTTCATCACAGTGCCGAAAAAGGAACTAGTGGTATGGTAGAATTAATATTGCCGGACGGAAAAGTTCTTTTAATAGGCGGAAAAGACAGCACTAAATGTGATGTTTATGACCCTGTAGGGCAAACATGGACGAATACGGGGTCACTAAATAGATGGAGAAGAGCAAGCGTGGGAATATACCTGCGTACGCCATGGGATAAAGTTCTTGTTGCAGGTGGAACTTTTGGAGGGGCAGAAACGGAATTATGGGACCCGAATACCGGTATCTGGACCAATACCGGCAACTTAAATGTTATACCAAGAAGTGCTTCTGCCATGGTATTACTTCCAAATGGAAAACCAATGATAATGGGTGGAGCCAACGATTATTTACCTACCCTTTCAACAAAAAAATGTGAAGTATTCGAACCTGATTCCGGGGTTTGGAGACTTACTGACTCGCTTGAATATGCAACTCGATGGGGCAGATCTCATTTCCCGGCTGCAGTGCTTTATACGGGTAAAATATTGGCAATTAGCGGACACGATAGTGTTGCGCAACACCTTGCGGTCAATCGTTACGGGTTAAATTATTCGTGCGAAATATATGACCCATCAAATGGAATAGTAGATTCAAGAATGCCCTTAAATATTGCTCGTTTTTGTCATACGGCAACCCCCCTTCCTATTATACATACTGCTACTTGTTCGACAAATGTTCTTGTTGTTGGCGGAGAAAACGTCGGGGGTATTTTGAAAAGTTGCGAAATTTATAATTATAATTTAGATATAGCATATCTTACTGATTCATTAAATATAGAAAGAACCTGTCATGCGACAGTTTTATTGCCTTCCGGAAAAGTATTAACGATAGGTGGTAGAAATTTCGGTGGAACATTGAAATCCTGCGAGCTTTATGATATAACTGCGGGAACATGGAGTTTGACGGATAGTCTCGAGTATGCAAGATTTAATCATACAACTACATCATTGAAAGATGGTAGAGTGTTTGTAACCGGTGGAGAGTCAGGCGGAAGTTTTTTGAATTCCTGCGAGATATATGACCCGAATACTAATACTTGGACAACTACTAATAGTCTAACTAATTCACGGGCATATCATTCCGCCATTTTGTTATTTGATGGAAGAGTGCTTGTCGTAGGCGGACAGTCATCAGGCGGAGCTATAACATCCTGTGAAATTTGGGATCCGGGTACCACTAACTGGACAAGTACAGGTAGCTTGACAAATGCGAGATATTCAAATACTTCCATTCTTCTGCAGTCCGGGAATGTTCTTGTTGTCGGTGGAACAAATGGCAGCACAGCATTAGCGAGTTGCGAGGTTTATAATTCGGCAACCGGTGTATGGAGTTCAGAAACTTCTTTAAATAATGCAAGATACCGGCATAATTCGGTCTTATTATATTCCGGGCTTATATTAACAATAGGCGGATATAACGGGACGAGTGATGTTCAAACATGGGAAGTTTATGACCCTGCTACTCACAAATGGAAATCAGAAGGAACTATTTCCGGAAGACATTATAATACTTCTACGCTTGTGTCTTCTGATAAGCCATACGTTTTAATGATAGGCGGGAAAGATGCGGGAGGAACGGATATTAGCTCAATTAACAGATATGATGTCGGACTCGGGTATCGTTCGGAATGGCAGTCAACAATAACAAATTGTAAGGCGGTTACGCAAATATCTCCTTCTATGCATATAGAAGGTACTCTTTTTAGGGATTATTCTGAAGCGGATGGCGGCAATCATTGTCATATAGTTTCTTCTGACCACCCGATTATGTCGTTTGTAAGAATTGGCGGTGGTAATTGGCAAGGCAACGGTGGCGGAGAGATGATGTATATGCCATCAAGCCATAGCTGGGATAAAACGCATACGGATGTTGATTTCCCGGATACTGCTGCGGGCTATTATAGAGTGTGGTCTATTGTAAATGGTATACCATGCAAATGGTATCAGGCTTGTGCAGGAACGGAAGAAGAATCAAATTCCAAATTCAGCGAACAAAATTCTAAAATAACAATATACCCAAATCCAAGTACGGGGATTATTAATTTCGACTTAAGGGCTTTTGATACTGCAGAAAAAACTTGTCCTACTATTGATATTTATGATTGCTCTGGTAGATTGGTGAAAACGTTAAGAGCAAATAACTTTAAAGTCCAAAATGTTAAGTTAAATGGGCTTAAATCGGGAATTTATTTCTATTCTGTTCAATATAAAAATATACAAAACAAAGGGAAATTTACATTAATAAATAATAATTAAATGGCTATAAGCACAAGGAGGAAGTATGTGTAAAGTTGTATTTTCGAAGTCGAGGTTTATTGGTTCTTGTTTTTTGTTGTTTTTGTTTTCCGTTAATATTTCTGTTGAAGCATCAAGAACTGCTGTCCTTACTTCCGATAATTATAAAGCGAAGAATGACAACAAGGCATTCTCTTTTTCTAAAGGGAATATAGATACTTTAATGCCTGACCTTAAACCACCTTTTTATGCTTTATCTGCCACTTTTATACAAGAATATGAGGCTACTTGTTTGACTCCTGCGACTCCCTGTTCTATAATGGCAATCTGGCATGGGGTCAAACTCTCCGGACTCAGTGCAAAGGAGTGCAGTCTCTTTATTTGGAGTGACGCAAGTGGGCACCCGGGCACAAGATTATTCTCTTTGCGTTCACTGGAGTCAGGTACCGGAAGTGATACGGGCATATATTCGTACACGTTACCTACTCCAATATATATTTCGGGCCCTTTCTGGGTGGGAAATTATGAATGGAGTGTTGCTTTTCCCACAACTGCAGTTGATAAAGTTCCTAGCGCGCCGAATAAATGGTCTACCAATGGGGCAACATGGTATGATGACGATTTTGACTATTTCCATGCTGCTGTGGTAAAGTACGAAGGAGAAGGAACACCGTATATTAGTGTAATGCCTTCAAGTCTTATGTTGCAAATAGATAGTAGTAAGGGAAGCTACAAATCATCTCCTGCTTCTGTAATATCTGAAAATGATAAAAAATACTGGGAAGATATAGCGTCCGGAGAAATAATAATAGGATATAAGAACAAGGTGAATGTTAAAAATGCTAAATTAAATGAACTGGGTATTGCAGAAAAGGGAATAGATTTGGTAAATAGAGAATTAGGTTCCAATTTTATACTTGTCAGAATTCCGGGTGGAATTTCGGAGACAAAAGCTTTTATTGCCCGTATGAAAACAAACCCAGACGTCAAATCCGTAGAGCCTAATAGGATTGTGAGAATTCTTGGTACTCCGAATGACCCGTATTGGTCGCAATTGTGGCATATGGATAATCTTAATGCTCCTGCAGCATGGGGATTAAACGGTTGGGGAAGCTATGCTATTTCCATTGGAATAATTGATGAAGGAACGGAATATACTCATCCCGATTTGGCATCCCAGTTTGGTGCGGTTAAAGGCAAAGATATCCCGGACGGGGATAATGACCCTCGACCAAGCGGATCGGATAATGATCATGGAACATTTTGTTCCGGTCTTGCAGGTGCAACTATTAATAATGGAGTTGGAGTTGCGGGAGTATCAAATTCACATCTTTATGCGATTAGGGCTTTAAATGGCGGAACCGGACTTGCTTCCCAGGTTGGTCAGGGTATCCAATGGTGTATAGATAATAAAGTAAATGTAATTTCTATGAGTATTGGATATGGCGTCCCATCTTCCTATGTTGAAGATGAATGTCAGGCAGCATGGGATTCCGGAGCCGTTCTTTGCGCAGCAACCGGAAATGATGGCACGGAATTTGTAGGTTATCCTGCTGCCTATTCTACGGTTATAGCAGTGGGCGCAATAGAACCAAATAATCAGTTATGCAGTTTCAGTAGTTACGGCGTGGAAGTTGAACTTGTGGCGCCGGGGGATACGATTACTTCGACTATTACCGGTAGTGCTTATCAGGGAACGTGGAACGGAACTTCAATGGCCACTCCTCTCGTAGCCGGAGCCGCAGCGCTTGTGTGGTCCGCAAACCCATATCTTACAAACCAGGAAGTAAGAGATATTCTGACTTCTACTGCAGTTGATCTTGGGACTACAGGACGTGATAAATACTATGGTTATGGCAAACCTAATCTTCAGGCAGCAGTTCAGGCGGCGCTTAATAACAACACTTTGCCTGCGGATACAGGAACAATAACCGTTTCCAATTCAAGTTCTGCAAGCGGAGATTTAAGCGTTACGGATATTTCTTACAAGGCACAGTGGGTTAGATCTGTTGTCCCAAGAAATTTTACTGTAATGCCCGGAAGCTCACAGTCGGTTACTGTTATTGCTCAAGCCAAACTTTCTAAAGGCTATTATTACGATACCCTTCGTATTGCTTCTAATGACTCTACTTATAAACCATATCTTGTTCCGATTACCCTTAAGGTAGGGAATCCCGGGGTAGAAGACAATACGGACTTTGGATTACGGAATGCAGGTTTAGATGTTTTCCCGAGTCTGATTACAAAATTGTTATCTATAAAATTTGCTGTTTTGGGTTCTCAACCCATCAGTTTAAGAATTTATGATGCTGCCGGGCGAGTGGTAAAAACAATTTTTGATGGAAATAAAACCGCAGGTAATTATAGTTTAACGGTTAATACGTGTAATATTAATTCCGGGATATATTTTGTTGTATTACAAACGGGAAATACCAGAATATCTAAAAAGATTAGTTTGATAAAATAACAAACTTTTTCAGTTTCTAATAAAAAAAAGGAGTCTCTGTTGAAAAACAGAGACTCCTTTTTACAAGAGTATAATTCTAATTATTTATTGCATACGAGCGCACCGGTTGCGATTGAATAGAATTTCGATTCTTCCGAATCTGAACGTGACGTAAGAATACAAGGACACATTGCGCCTGTCAAAAATGCAGCTATTTCCCCTTTCGCGAGATAAACGCAGGTTTTAAAGAATACGTTACCCGATTCAATATTCGGGAAAATAAGTATGTCTGCATCACCGGCAACTTCGGATTTAACGCCTTTGATTTCTTTGCTTTCTTTTGAAACCGCAAGATCCATAGCAAGTGGGCCGTCAAGAATTGCGCCCTTTATTTGACCCCTGTCTGCCATTTTACACATTATAGCGGCATCCATAGTAGGAATCATTTTAGAATTTACTTTTTCAACTGCGCATATAATTGCAACTTTTGGATTCGGGTTGTCTAATTTATGCACCACGTTTATTGCATAATTTGTCATAGCAATTTTCTGGGCAAGGTCGGGGTAAGTGAGCACGGCAACATCAGAAACTGTCAGAAGTTTCGGATAGGTAGGGACTTCTATGATTGTTACGTGTGACAAAACTGCTCCCGGTGGGCATAACCCTTTTTCTTTATCTAATATCCCTTTAATATAAACGGCAGAGTCTATAAGCCCTTTCATTAAAAAATCGCATTCGCCGCTTCTTACTTTTGAAATTGCAAGGTATAATGCTTTCTTTTTGTCGGGCTCATCTATAATTTCTAATGATTTTACATCTACTTTATATTTTTCTGCCACTTTTATGATGTTTGCCTTATCTCCCGTAAGAATAGCTTTAACTATACCTTCTTTTACTGCTTTTCCAACTGCTTCAATGGTATGAGGATCTTCTCCGCAGGCGACCGCAAGTTTCTTTGGTGCCTGTTTTTTAGCCTTTTCAGCTATTTCTTTTAGTTTTGTTATCACGAATGCCTCCTTTTAATTATATGTTATGGCTTCTGTTTCGCCTTTTAAAATTCTCATAGCACCGGCTGCGAGTGCTTCCATCTCATTTTCACCGGGGAATATAAATATTTCCCCTATGAAAGATATTCTATCTTTTATAAGTTCAATAAATTCTTTCCATCGTGCAAACCCGCCTGTTATAACAATTCCGTCTACTGTCCCTTTCAGCACGGATGCGCAACTTCCTATTTCTTTTGCTATTCTGTAAGCCATTGCTTCAAAAACAAGATTTGCATCTTTATCGCCGGATTTCACCCTGCTCTCAACTTCTCGCATATCATTTGTTCCAAGCAATGCAACCACACCACCTTTTCCGGTTATCATTTTTTTTAGCTCATCCTTGCTATATTTCCCGGAAAGTGCAAGTTCTACAAGATCCCATGCCGGTAAAGTCCCGGCTCTTTCAGGAGTAATTGGCCCTTCTCCGTTAAGCGCATTATTTACGTCTATTACTTTCCCTTTGCAATGAGCCGCGATTGAGATTCCCCCTCCAAGGTGCGCAACGATAAGATTAACATCGTCATATTCTTTGCCGAGTTTCTGCGCTGCAAGCCTTGCAGTATATTTATGGTTTAACGCATGAAATATACTTCTCCTTTTAATTTCTGCTATTCCAGTTATTCTTGCAGTGTCGTTAAGTTCATCCACTACTACAGGGTCAACTATAAATGCTGGTATTTTAAGAGGAGAGGCAATATCATAAGCAAGTATTCCTCCTAAATTAGAAGCATGTTCGCCCTGCAGTCCACTGTTCAAGTCTTCAAGCATTCTGGCGTTAACTTTGTAAGTTCCGCTTGGAATGGGTTTTAGCAAACCACCCCTGCCGACAACTGCATTCAGTTTTTTGTCGTCTATATCTCTCTTCTTCAATACGTCATTAATTAATTCCCTTCTAAAGTCTTTCTGATCAACAATTCGTTTGTATTTACCGAGCTGGTCTATACTGTGACTGATATTCTCCGAAAAAAGCTCTTTATAATCCTCATAAACGGCTACCTTCGTAGAAGTTGAGCCTGGATTTATTACAAGTATCATCATTTTGGCATTTTATCCACCAACACTTTAAGTTCTTTGTCTTTCTTTGCTTCATCAAGGAAAGCTTTCTTTGCTGCTTTTGCCATAACACCCCATAATTTTGGTTTCTTCTGGCATTCTTTTGCAAAAGCAAAAGCTCTCAATGTATTTACGTATTCCGGATTCTGGAATCTGTAAGTGAAGTTGGTATGAATATCATATCTGCCTTCGTATAATGCTGCAACATCTTCGATAAAAACTCTTTCTTCATCCGTAGGAATAACGAATACTTTCACTTTTGATTTAGCTCCCGTTATATCCGATTCTGAATTTCTTGTCATTGCTGCTATGTTTTTCTCTTCATCAACTTCAATACCAAGATGCTGCAATTCACTTAATGCTCTGCTTCTTATGATAGGTGATTTTTCGCCTACACCTGCCGTAAAGACTATCGCATCTATTTTACCAAGAGCAAAGTTATATGCCCCGATATATTTTTTTATTCTATAAGCTTCAATATCTATTGCAAGCTGTGCTCTCTTATCGCCTTTTTCTGCAGCTTCTTCAATATCTCTTCTGTCGGTATATTTACCGGTAATTCCAAAAACGCCTGATTTCTTATTCAAAATACTATCCATTTCTTTTGCTGTTTTTTGTTCTTTCCCCATCATATAAAAACCGATCGCCGGGTCATGGTCGCCTGCCCTTGTCCCCATTACCATGCCTTCAAGAGGAGTAAGCCCCATTGAAGTATCATAGGAAATGCCTTTCTTTATAGCATTTGTGGATACTCCGTTCCCGATGTGACAGGCAACAATATTGCAGTCAAACGGGTCTTTTCCGAGAAGGACAGCTGCTCTTTTTGCCACATAAAGGAAAGAAGTTCCGTGAAACCCGTATCTTCTGACTCCATATTTTTCGTACCATTCATAAGGTAATGCATAAGTATAGACATAACTCGACATCGTTTGATGCCATGCCGTATCCATTATTGCCATATGAGGAATGTTTGGCATAACATCTTGCGCTGCTTCAATACCTAAAATATTTGGCGGATTGTGAAGCGGAGCAAGGTCGGCAAGGTCTCTAAATGTCTGTAGAACTTCAGGATTTATTATCACGGATTTTGCAAATTTTTCTCCTCCGTGAACTACTCTATGTCCTACCGCCGAAATAGAAGACATATCTTCTATTACCCCGTATTCTTTATGGGTAAGCGTATCGACTATTAATTTTATTGCTTCTTTGTGGTCTTTGCAATCATGCTCTATTCGCAAAGGCTCTTTTCCCGGAACTTCGTGAATACAGAAAGAACCTCCAACGGTAACTCTTTCAACTATTCCGGTTGCCAATGTGTTTTTTTTATCCCAGTCATAAACTCTGTATTTTGCAGACGAGCTTCCGCAATTTAGACACAATATAGTCATTTTCCCCCTCCTAAAAATTTAATCTTAATTATTTAATTAATATTAAAGTATCCTTCCTAATACTGAAAAAATAAAAGTCAAGTGTTTATAGAAAATTTTTGTAATTATTTTAATAAAGGTAGTCCCTGTAAGGGATTTTTACAATTCAGGGGGTACAAATTAGATGAATTTATTTTATTCTTTCTCCAAATATCACTCTTCCTAGCCTCACTATATTCGCGCCTTCTTCAATTGCAATCTCGTAATCCTCAGACATTCCCATAGAAAGCCATTCCATAGATACTTCTGGGATATTTTCCGATTCTATTTTTTCTTTTAATCCTCGTAGTAGTTTAAAAGCAGGACGTGGATCTTCAGCCAATGGCCCGATTGTCATAAGTCCGGAGATTTTTATATTCTCAAGAATAGCAATTTGTTTTACTAAAGGAATCACCTGTTCCGGCGAAGTTCCGTATTTTGTGACTTCTTCCGAAGTATTGACTTCAATAAGCACGGGTATTTTCCGGGATGATTTCTTGTTTATTTCTTCGGCTAAATATAAACTGTCTACGGATTGTATCATTGATGCCATTTCCAATATCTTTTTTACTTTATTAGTTTGCAGATGTCCTATCATATGCCATTTTATATCCGTATGTTTGAGCGCATCATATTTTACAAGCGCATCCTGAACTATATTTTCGCCCATTACTTTAATTCCGCAATTATATGCGGCTTCTATTCTCTCAGGAGTATTGTGTTTACAGGCGCCGACGATTACAATAGAATCGGGGTCTCTGCCGATTTTTGCGCAAGCTTTATGGATCTTTTCTCTTATTCTTTCTACATTCTCTTTTATTCTTTCCATATCTTTCTATGGCAATAGCCTGAAAACTTGATTTGTCAAGTATTTACAAATAAAATGAGTTGTTTTTTACTGTTTTAGGGAACCTTTAGAAAATGTTATATTGTTCCGGGAAAATTAGTATTTGTGGAGACATGCTATATATTTTTTTATTATCTTTAATCTGCAGCAAGAATCTATAATCTGTTAATAATTCTGAAATCCCTCAATCTGCTATGCCTGAGGCGGGACCAAATCCGAAATTATTCTTCCCCTGTGGGTATTTCTGTTTTCTTAAATCCGGCGGGGACTTCAAACAATGAAGATGCAATGTCCTGTCTCTGGATTTCTTTTAATTCCGTCGTATAAAGCACTTTGTCGCCGGAATAATTAATCGTTTTTATTGGAATCCCGATATAACTTTGTTTGTTCCCTTCGATGCCGACTTTATAAAAAGAAGCTCCGAGTCCTTTAGAAAATTCCCCAATAAATTCGCCGACGTCTTGCATAACTTTGAAATCATTAACGCTGAGTCCAAGCTTTTCCCAATCGGTTGTCCAGATTTCTTCTTCTTTTTTATTGTCCAGGCACCCTTCATACTTATTGCAAACCCATTGATTAACTTTCTCCCCCGATGATATTTTTTTGTAAACTATTTTGGGAGCATTCCCTGGCGTTTGCCCTTTCATCATTTTTTCCATCATTTCTTTTTGTTCGGGAGGCAAATTTTTCATTTGTTCTTTCAGTACTTTCATAGCCTCTTCTATTTTAGCTTTCATTGCCTGTAAATCTTTTTTAGTCATTTCCATAAAAGATTTTTCTTTGTAGTCAACAACCCAGAAGGTTTCTTTATCTTTTCTAAAAATAAAACTCTGTTCTTCTCCTCCCGCTTTTGTATCTATTCGCATACAATCTTTGTCAAGATACGTTTTAATGTCCGTAACATCCGTAACATCGGGGGAAGCCTGGCTAATCATTATTACTCCTGCAATTGAAGGAATTGCCATACTTGCAATCATAAAAAATATACTTCCTATTAGTTTAATTTGTTTCATCTTGCCTCCTCCTAATCTTGTATTGGAATATTTTATATTTCCGCTTTTTGTAACTTTTTTCTATGCTATCTAAACTATCTGAAGTATTTATTCTTATTTTGTTTTCTTAATATCCCCAAATGTAGCTAATATGGGAACATTGTCCGAGCCAACAAAAGTTGGCAAGTGTCCGTCCCATTTTTCTAATGCTAATTTTTGGACTTCTACTTTTCTTAATTCAATTAGTTTATCGGTTACCATTTCTTTTTGCAATCTAAGAGCTTCTGCTTCTGCCCTTGCGGTTGCTATTTTCTGCTCTGCTTCCATCTTTATTCTTTCCAGATCTCTTTCGGCTTTTAGCGCCAACTGTGATGCAGTTACTTTTGCTTCAATTGCTCTTGTAAATTCTTCCGAAAATGAAAAATCGGTTATTGATAATGCTTCTACCATAATTCCGTGTATTTCCAATCTTGCTTTCAAGTTTTCTATTATTTTGTCTCTTACGCTTGACCTTTCAACAATCAGTTTTTCTGCCTCATAAAGAGCCGTAGAAGCCTTAACTGCTTCCTGGATAGCGGGATTAATGATTCGTCTCTGGTAATCATCGCCAAGATTCTGGTATATTCTTGCGACTACATTAGGAAGTAAGAAATAATTTAAGGTTACTTTTGTTCTTACTTCCTGTAAGTCTTTTGATGCTGAGGCTGCGTCTTCAGAATATGCCTGAACTCTGACATCCATTAATTTTATATTTTCTATTAACGGTTTAACCATATAAATACCTTCATTTAATATCTTTCCCGTTACTGCTCCCAACCTTACGACTACTCCGCGATGACCGACCGGTATTGCGCCAATTGCAGGGATTACAAGTATGCCGATGATAAAAAGAAAAATTCCGAAAGAAAAAGAATGTTTTTTTATTAAAAGGAAAGGTGATCCTTTCTTCTCTTTTTCCGTTGGGAATCTAAAAGCAGTAAAGAACGCGATTGCTAAAAATATGATTAACAACAAAAATTTCACGAAACCCATTTCTCCCTCCTATTACAAATCTCTTTTTGCCTTTGGCGGATTAGAGTTTGTTATCCAGCTCCGCCGGATAATTTCCATTTTTTTGATATATTCCACATATATTATGAAAAAAGATTCTGTCAATATTTCTCTTTATATATTTTTTCTGTTTGCTTTCCCCGCTAAAAAAAATCATTTGACTTTTAATTAGTTTGAATTAACATATCCTCATACAATAAGTAACATCAGTGGGATAATAAAGGGGGGGAGATGAAGAATAAAACGTTTAAGTTTTTGGTGGTTGGGCTTTTGTCGATGTTTTTTTCAGTTGCGGGATATTCATGGAGCGGTTCTCTTGTCGTAGACCATAATTGTGTAGACCTTTCTAAAATTCCTGCGCAATGGATAGATTCCGTGCAGGCGAAATTAAAACTACATTATGCGCACACATCTCACGGCGGGCAGTTAACGTCGGGGATTGCTCGAATCGAAGCTTCCAATGATACTTATAATGTTGCCATAGGAAATAGTACTTTGCCGACAACTGCAGGCGCTTTTTGTATATTTGACGGTCAGGAAGGGGATAATTATATATCACCGGAAGAATACTGGGAGGCAGTAGATGGAATGAACAAAACACGTGCGGTTCTTAACCACAACTCTACTATTAACCTGTCAATGTGGTCGTGGTGCTGTCAGGCAGATTATTATTCTGCAGCGCAGGTTCAGGCTTACCTTGATTCTATGAATAAATTAGAAACACAATATCCGAATGTAACTTTTATTTATATGACAGGAAATGCCCAGGGGACGGATTACAGCGGTTATAATCGTCATATGAGAAACCAATTGATTCGTCAATATTGCAAGACAAATAACAAAGTGTTATTTGATTTCGCCGATTTAGACGCTTGGTGGTATAATCCCGGAACTTCAACATGGGAATTTAACAGTTATACCTATAGTGACAGCACTATTCCTGTCGAGCACACGCATTTCAATGGAAACGAAGATGCTCATACGACTTACGAAAGTTGTGAACAAAAAGGTAAAGCTTTATGGTGGTTAATGGCAAGGCTTGCCGGATGGGAAGATGTAGCCGTTGAAGAAAACAAACTTACAACGTTACCGGTATCCATCCAGAGTTATCCAAATCCATTTAATCATTCTACCTCTATTAAATATACGCTAAATAAAAGCTCTAATGTAGAAATTAAAATTTACAATATAATTGGTCAACCGGTAAAAACGTTAGTTAGCGGAATACAGAAAACAGGAACTCATACTATTACCTGGGATGCAAAGGATAACAAGGGCAAAAAAATAGACAATGGAATTTATTTTTGCCGGTTAAAAACTATAGACCAAACGTTGTCTCGAAAGATAGTCATCCGGGATTGAACATAAACCTGTTTGCTAGTTTCTGTCTGTTTAAGTCGAATTATTTAGTTGTGATGGGGGAAACCCCGGTAGTTTTTTCTTCCAAACCACCTGCCTAAGGGGAACTTAACATCCTTTTATTCTTTTGTCAGACAGAAATGTCTGACCTACAAATTTGGTGGAGGCGGCGGGATTGAGCCCGCGTCCAAAAGTACTTTAATACAGGCATCTACATGTTTATTCCGATATTTGATCTTATTTGTTAAACTCCACCGGACAGGATTTCAACAAACCAGACTACTATGTTTATCTTATCTCTTCCTTAATAGTCAGACGAAAGAGACCAGCCCTTAAATCGGCGTCCTGTCTACCGATTTTCGGGTAGACCCGCTTTTGGCAGTCTGATTCTTAAAGGCAAGAATCAGAGGACGGAACTGCTATTATGCAGCTCTTGCAAATGCGTAGTCGCCAATTATGGCTTTTGCTGGTTTTAACAGGGTCTAGCTCCCCGGCATGCGACCTGTAATACTTTACCTCTGTCGAAACTTTCGCCCCCATCTTTCATTTGAGCCTATTATTTATAATAATCCTGAAGTTGTCAAGTTTTTCAAGCAAAAATCTTTTTTTTAATGAAAAAATTTCTATTTATTATGTTTTGTGTTCGGTGTTTTTTATTATAATGCAATAAATATGCAATTTGGCACTTGACAACTTATATATATTGTAACATATAATACAATATAGTATTTAAATAAAAGTGTAATATCGGGGGGGGAAGATGAAAAATTTTATGTATTTGTTTATAGGGCTTTTTATGTATAGCTCTATAGCATTTGGAGAAGACTTATTCTTAAAACAACTTCAGGAAGAACTCCATAAAAGGGGCGATCCCTGGATAGCAGGAGAAACGAGTGTTTCAAAACTTCCACCGGAACAACAGAAAAAACTCTTCGGAACTGTCATACCTGAAACACAGGTTAAAGTAAAAGCCCGTACTTTAAAACACCACAAAAGTGTTCCGACTATATGGGACTGGAGAAGTGTAAACGGACAAAACTGGATGACTGCAGCCAAAGACCAGGGGGATTGTGGTGGATGCTGGGCTTTTGCATGTGTGGGTTCTTTTGAATCAAGAATAAATATCGCTAATAGCACTCCAAATTATAGCTATGACTTATCCGAACAGTTCATGATTTCTTGCGATACTGCAAATAGTGGATGTATGGGTGGAACTTTACCTAAAGGAGTCAATTTCCTTATGTATGCGGGAGTTCCTGATGAAGCATGTTTTACTTATAAAGAAATTGATGCAGCTTGTAGCGGCAGATGTTCTAACTGGGCATCAAGAGTTGTAAAAGCATACGACTGGGATCAATCTTCGACCGCGTCGGAGTTTAAAGATGCAGCTTATGAAGGCCCGGTAGCCGCCGCTTATATGCTAAAAAAAGATTTCTTGTATTATAAAGGCGGAGTTTATACGCCAATTATGGGAGAAGTACTTGGTGGGCACGCAATGATTATATGCGGTTGGGATGATTCCCAGAATGCATGGTTGCTTAAAAACTCATGGGGTACTGCTTGGGGAGTTCAAGGCTTTGACTGGATTAATAGCCCACAACCGCTTAGTATTGCATGGCCAATCGTTAACCCTACGACTAAACCATCCATTCTTCTCGTAAAAAAACAAATTAGCGATGGAAATGATAATATATGGAATAAAGGAGAAACAGCAAACCTTATTAATACGCTGACTAATTTGGGAATAAATGCAACTAACGTAAATGCAACGCTCTCTATTTCAGACCCCTACGTTAGTGTTACAACGGGTAGTGCTGCTTTTGGAAATATAGCGAAAAACGCAACCGGTAATAATTCAGGTAGTCCATTTGTAATCTCTGCAAATGGCTCTACGCCGGATCCTTATACTGCTACATTTAACTTACACGTTACTGCAGATGGCAGTTATGCTAAGGATATTAGCGTAAACTTAAATGTAGGCTTACCAACAAATTTTGAGGTTCCATCTAATTTAAGTTGTTTAATGGGACTTGCTTTTGATAGTACATACTTATGGGGTGTGAACCTTAGTTCTACTTATATATACAAATTCAGCCAGCAGGGATATTTATTGGACTCAATACCTACCCCGAACAATGCAAATGATTACAGAGGTATAGCTTATGGGAATGGATATCTGTGGGTTCATCATGGAGGAACTGAAAAAATCTATAAAGTAAATCCCGCGAGTGGAAGCATAGTATCATCGTTTTCATCTCCTTGCGCCGGTTATCCATCAGGACTTTGTTTTGACGGAACTAACTTATGGGCAGTGGACGGGGATGCATATAAAATTTATAAGTTAACTACAGCAGGGGTAAACGTCTCAAATTTCAACATCCCTTCGGGAATTGCACAACCTTATATGCCGTACGATTTGGGTTTTGAACCACTCGGACCAAACGGAGGTAGTTTGCTTCTTTTTGTGACTCATTGGCATCAGTCCGGCTCGGATTATTACTTTGATTCAACTGCCGTATGGGAAATGACAAGGGCAGGCGTTCTTGTTGCAACACATAGATTCCGCTCTCCTGATACGGATGGGTGCTGTATAGAAGTTAATCCTATGAGAAGCGAATACTGGGTTAATAGTTTGTACCCCAATAAAATATACAGGGTAGCCGGATTTTATAAACAGGGTGCAGAAGAAAATAATACTTTCCATTATATAAATTTTGATATTTCTCCTAACCCTTCATCCTCTCAAGTCCATTTCAACTTCAATCTTTATAAGGATGAGAAAGTAAATATCTCTGTCTATGACATATCAGGCAGAACCGTTTATAAAATGAATCAGGTGTTCAAGGCGGGAAATCACAATACTACCTGGAATTGTAAAAAAATACCTTACGGGATATACTTCTCTGTGATGGAAGTCGGGGACGTGAAGAAAACGAAGAAGTTCGTTTTTATGAAGTAAATTTTGTTTAATTGGGCACAATAATAGTATCTATTTTTAATCTTCTGTGGTATATAGTATTTTAGGCTGAAGCATTTATAAACTCTTAACCGAGCGATATAAAAAGCTTTAATATGACAAATTCCAACTTGAGAGTTGATTCGGTTTTCAAACACATTTGCGATAAGCTAAAACTTATTATAGGGAAACATATGAAAAACCATATAAGAATAAGTTTATATTTGCTAATCTTATTGCTCATGGTTGATTCGGCCGTTTTTGCTCTGTCAACAACAATTAAAAGTTATGACGGTCATTATCTATGGGCAGAAAATGGTGGTGGTGGTGTGTTGCAGTTTACATCGCTCGGAGGGACTACTTTAGAAACTTTTACCATAGAGTCGCAAGTGAGCGGTCGTGTAGCTATCAAATGTTATGATAATACGCATTATGTGTGGGCAAATAACGGTGGTGGTGGAACGGTACAGGCAACGTCATTTGGAGGAACTACGTGGGAAACATTCACTATGGTAGATTTGGGCGGCGGAAAATATGCGTTCAAGTGTTATGACGGGACACATTATTTAAGCGCAACAAATGGGGGTGACAGTACAATTACCGCGTCTGCTACCAATGTAGGAAATTACGAAACATTTGAATGGAGTGGTTATACTCCACAGAGCAGAACAAGCGTATCGTTTGGAACTCGTATTGCGAACGAGACATTTATATGGAGTACGTATACTCCTGGCGGGTCAGTCACTGTAGGACATAGCGGGTCCGGGTCTGATTATATATGTGATGGTACGAATGATGAGGTAGAAATCAATCAAGCTCTTGCGACCAAGAAAATTGTAAAACTTATAACGGATAGCCCATATAATATTACAAATTCTATAATCATTCCCGGAAGCGACATAATTTATACGTTAACGGCTAATACGTCAGGCAATCCTCCCACATTGATTGCCAATAAGGATAATTCAGCAATAATAAGTTGCGGGGATTCGCGAGCGTTTGAGATTTCTTATTTAAAATTTGATGGGAATTCAAGACCCGTGTCCTGTATATATTTTACCAATTCAAAAAGTGGCTCGAGTATCCATAATTGTACGTTTTATGGGTATAATACAATTAGTGCGGATAAGATAGCGACACCTACCGGACCCGGTATATTAACCGGGTTTTTAGGAAATGGGGTTAATGGATTGGGAGAATGCATCATCAGTGTTTACAGTAATGAGTTTTTGACTGGAACAGGCGCTCCGATTTGGGTGGAAGGAAAGACTACCGGAATTGGAAATACTGCACCTACGAGCAGTACCGTGTTTTATGCTAATGTATATGATAATTATATTGGAGTGAATTCATATGGATATTTTGTAGGGGCTGGTATAAACTCTAAATATGCACATATTTATAGGAATATTTGTGAAAGCAATTCTTTCGGTAGTGGAATTTTCCCCTCAAGGTCATGGGTTGAATACAATGTAATAAGGGGAGACGGATATAGTGGAATCTGCCCGTCTTGTTGGCATGCGTGGGATTGGCGAGATTTCACTAGTAATTGGGGTGACTATTATTCACAGTGTGTCGATGATGCTTATTGTCTCATTGATCATAATATATGTGAGTATAAATCTCAGAACGGTATAGATTATTGGTATAGCGATGGTTCGGTTATTACTAATAATAGGTGTAATGATAATGGACAGAATACTGATACAACTTGGAATGGCCAGTGGGATAGAGATGGAATAGATGTTAGTGACCATACGCATAACACAATTGTTAGCTATAATGAATGCGGCAATAGAGCTTCGGAAAAGATGGATACTATTACCGAAGTTTCTGTTTCGGGATACTATGTTAAGGTCGCGCATATTGATAGATGGTATGATATAAGATATGGGAGAAATGTTGGATTTAATGGAATGGGTGTAAGGATGGGATCAGTGTATGGCAGGATAAATTATTTAGATATTCCAAATAGCAAAATATATTTGAGAGCACAACCGACCGGCGTTAGTGTCGGAAATGCTATAGTTGGTGTAAATTATCAAAGACAAGGCATACATATAGGTCTAAATAGTTGGGATGCTAATGATGCTACTTATATTGGCAGGGTTGGCAATCATTATGGTAGACATAATAATGTTTTCAATAATACGGGTATTGGAATAGGCACGGCTTATCCAAGCGATCCCAATGTCAAAACTATTCCAAATACGGATATTACGGCTGATGGAACCGGACCTATCCCGGCATTAAAGTAATATTTATAAAGAAAATGAAAAAAGTTATCGCCATATTGACCGGAGCGCTTTTAATAACAGGGAATATTTTCGCATTGGAAGCGGCTGAGATTGTACAACTTTCCGGAAGTAAAGCATGGGTTACAGATACTTTGTTCCCATCACTGGAGGGAGATTTCTTTGGCGGCTGGAAATCGGATTTTCGTGTCGAATATGAAGCGACAAAACTTACTCCTGTTCATCCTTGTTCCGTACTTGCTATAACCCATGGTGTTTTTGCTCCAACTGCAGGACTTGCGAAACAGTGCAGTGTTTTTGTGTGGTCTGATTCTGTAGGTTTTCCCAAAACAGTTCTTTTTAAAGCTCAGGTTACGGCTGTGGCAGATACTGCAAATAGAGTCGTGTTAGACGTTTATACGGTAACGCCAACTCTTTATTTCTCGGGACCTTTCTGGGTCGGTAATTACGAGATGGATACTCTTTTTCCAACTTCCGTAATTGACAGTGCTCCCGGGAGCAGTAAATATAACAATGGTTCTGGTTGGACGGCAGACAACGTAGATTACGTTCACGGAGCTATTATAAAGTTTAATAGCGTTGGCGAAGAAGAAAATAATATCTTCCCATCGCTTGTTACGTTGAAGACTTCGCCAAGTGTTTTTGCAAATAATACTTCTATTTTTTATTCAATAAATGATAATAACAAAGAAGTTCAAATAGGTATTTATGATATAAAAGGCGCCTTGGTAAAACAACTTGTAAGTGGAAAACATAATGCCGGTAATTATACGGTTTGCTGGAATGGATGCGATAAGATGAATAAACCTATGGGTTCCGGTATATATTTCTGCATTCTATCCGTCTCAGGCAATCAGAAAATTATCAATAAAATGATATTCCTGAAATAGTGTAGTTAGATCAAAAATATCCCTTTCTGTGCAACGTAATTCAAGTAAATCCTGTGTTGTAACTCCTTTTTAATATTTTCTTATTCTTTTCTTAAAAATATCTTGCAAAAATATAATTCAGGAAACATAATATTATAAAGCGGACCGTTAAATTAAATATATGTTGTTGAAAACGCAATTTATTCCTCCGGGATTAAAAAAGAACATATTAAAACGCGATAGATTGTTAAAAACATTACAGCAGAATTCGGATAAGAAACTTCTCGTAATAACAGCCGGCGCAGGATATGGGAAAACAACCCTGCTTAGCCAGTTCGTGAACGAACTTAATGCCCCTTTTGTTTTTTACAGGACAGACGAAAAGGACGATGACCTTGTAACCTTCTTCTCCTATCTTGTAGCAGGCATCAGGGAAATATATAAAAAATTCGGCGCAAGAACTCAAAGCATAATCAATGGATTTTCTTCATCAAAGATTCCTACGGAAATACTAATGGGGACTTTTTTGAACGAACTGGTGGATATCACAAAAAATTCACGCGATAGCTATAAGATAGGCAAAGCCTTGTTCATAATAATCGAGGATTACCAATCGTTGGATAAAACAGAACAGATAAATAAGGCTATGCATTACCTGATAGAACATTCTCCGTCAAATATCCATTTCGTAATCTCCTCAAGGAATACGATACCTTTTCCCACCGTTAAACTCAAGGCAAAAGCCGATATTTTCGAACTCGAAAGTGAAGATTTGAAATTTACAAGCGCCGAAACACGAAAGCTTTTTGGAGAAACTTATGGCTTAAATATTCCCGATTTACAGCTAAAGGAAATAGAGGATTCTTCGGTAGGATGGGTAACGTCTTTACAACTTATATCATACCTGTTTGCAAAGGACCCCAAAAATGCAGCGAAAAAAATAAAACACGGCAAAGATACTATGGATTATTTCGCAAACGAAGTCTTTCTGCAGCAATCCGAAAAAATACAATCCTTTCTCGTACAATCGTCAATCCTCGAAAATATGACACCCGAATCCTGCAACGCTGTCCTCAAAATAAAAGATTCATCCGGAATATTGGAAGAACTGACAAACAAAAATTTATTCGTCTCCTGTATTGATGAACAGAAACAAATTTTCTGCTACCACCAGCTTTTCCGTGATTTCCTTTTAAACAGATTATCCGGGGGAGAAAATGAAAAAAACATCAAAGACCTTCATTTAAGAGCAGGCGATTACTTTAATCGTACGAAAGATTACAATAGTGCTGTACAACATTATCTTTCGGCAAAATGCATAGACAAAACAGTTAAAATTATCGAGATGGAGGGGGAAAATTTAATTGATACGGGAAAAATCGAGATTCTGAAAAAATGGATTGAAGCTCTTCCCGACAGTATAATTAATAAAAACCCAACTTTACTTTTATATCAGGCGAAAATATTTCTTAATCAGGGAAAATGGGATGAGGCGGTGAAAGCCTACGAGGCATCAAGAATAAAGTTCCTGAAAATGGGGGAAAAAGAAAAAGCCGCCAAGGCAATACTGGGAACAGCTTTTTTAGTGGCTAATAGGGGAGACCTTAAAAAAGGAAAAGCATTATTGACAAAAGCGCTTGGGATAATTGGCAAACATCCAACCTTTATAAGAATGAAAATGCTGGATATGTTTGGCAGTTTTTGTTTCGACACAAGCGACTATCAAAAGATGTTTTCGGCATTTAACGAAGCGCTGGCAATAGCAAAAAAAATCAAAAAACATGGCGATGAAATAAGGATTATGTACAGAATACTTTATGCAAAGGCTATTATAGGGGATTCCGACGACGGCGATAGATTTATCAAAGAAACCCGTCAACTTATTAAGGAATCGCAATTTTCCGAATACAGCCAGATTTGGATTTTTATCCGCCTTGCCGGTATACTTGTTTTAAGAGGCGAATTCGAACAATCAAAAGACTTTCTAAAAAAAGCAATTAAGCTTGGAATATTTTTCCACAGCAAACAATCAATGATTCACAGCTTTTTGGAAATGGGACGCCTTTATCTTATGATGGGACATTATAAAATTTCACGTTTACTGTGCGAGAGAGCATTGAAACTAAATACTGAAAGCAAGGAAGAATGGGCAACCACGCAGGCGCTAAACCTTATAAGTATGGGTTACCTTCTTGAAAATAATCTCACAAAAGCGGAAGAATATATAAACAAAACCGAAGGTCAGGGATTTTTTTCAATAACAAAAGCAAATGTAAAAATTGAAACTGGCGCTCTGAAAGAAGCGGAAAATATTCTTGATAAATGTCTCCCGGGAATCGTAAAATCGTGCGATAAATACGACCTTACGCTTATCTACGCCGTATTGGCAAAATTGTATCGCAAAAAACAGGAAGAAAAATTGTTTTCCAAATACCTTAGAAAAGCTCTGGAGGTTTCGAAAGATAGCAATTATTCTTTTGTTTTAACAAGATTGGGAAGAATAGATTCTTCATTGCTCCAATTTGCGGTCAAAGAAGGTATTGAGTCGCATTATGCCGAAACTCTGCTCAGACAGATTTATTTCCGGTACGATTTGGTAATAAATTTCTTCGGGGGATTAAAAATAAGCAGGGGCGATGGAAAGACGGAAGATATAAAATGGAGGACACGAAAAGCAAAGTCGCTGTTCTGTTATCTTCTGGCAAATAGACAGGAATCTTTTTCCCCGGACCGGCTAATTGAACTCTTCTGGCCGGAAGAAAAAATTTCTAAAGGCAGGAGTAATTTGCATTATACTGTCTCCCGTATTCGCGATACAATAGATTCTCTTTCCAAAAAAAATGTCCCGGTTATTGATTATAAAAACGGATGTTACGAAATCAACTCCCAATACAAATTTCAACTCGATTTCGAGGAGTTTGATAAATTAATAAAAGAAATACACGAGCTCAAAGAAACAGAAAAAGAAAAAATCGCAATACCTAAATACGAGTCAATGGTTGGACTTTATAATGGAGATTTTCTTCCCGAGATGTACGAGATTTGGAGCGAGGAAGAAAGGCAATACTATAAAGAGCAATATCTTACTGCGCTGGGGAAATTGGCTTCTTATTGTTTAAAAAAACGGGATTTTGAAAAAACATTGGAATATTCCGAAAAGGTAATTGCTGCCGATGAATTTAATGAACCCGCATATTTTATGGCTATGCGAGCGTATTCCACACTCAAAAAAAGGAAAGAAGCTTCTATCCTTTATAAAAAGCTGGAGAAAATATTAAAACAAGAGTTGAATATTGAACCCTCTGTGGAGACAAAAGCGCTATTCCATAAGCTGATTGAAAACAAAAAAGAAGATTAATAAAAAATTTTGCCCCTTGCTTTTTTTATCTTACCTCACTGCATTTTAATCGTAAAATTCAAAAATTCTTACCTCTTTCGCTTTTTCACATAGGTGTTTACACGGATTTGCACAGGATTTGCACAGAAAAAAACGTATAATATAGCTGTAAATCTGTGTATTTAAAGAAGATAAAACAAAAAGGGGGGAAGATGAGATATAAACTTACATTAATTGTTTTTGCATTATCAGTATCTGTAGTTTATGGAAGCAGATGGAGCTATACAAATGACCTGATTGTTGGAAACTCAGGATTTGAATGTGTCGGATTGCCTGACGGAAGAGTAATGATGATGGGAGGCTTAAACGAAAGTGATTATTATCAAACCTTCAGCCCTGCAACAGGGAAATGGATAAGAACAACTCTACCAAGTAGCTCCAGCCATGATATGGCTATTTTGCTTTATAATGGGAAATTGCTATATTTAGATGGGAATGATTTCTGGTTTTTTCAGCCGGATAGCAATAATTGGCGCAGCGCAGGTGTAAGTCTCGCAAGCTGGAGTAGTTGGAATTGTTATACACTGTTAAAAGATGGGCGGGTGCTGATAATTTATAATGGACAGAACTGCCAACTCTATAACTATACCTCCAATACGTTGAGTGTTACCGGCTCAACCAGTTCAGTGCATACTACTGGAGTAGAAGTTCTGCTGCCAAACGGAAAGGTCCTTATAGCAGGTGGATGGGTTACAATGCCTAAAAGATGTGAACTCTATGACCCGGTATTGGGAGTATGGAGTCTCACGGATTCTATGAAAACTAAAAGAACGGCACATGTGGGTATGCTGTTTCCACCCCCTTGGAATAAAGTATTGATGAGCGGAGATGACCTTCCAAGCGAACTATATGACCTGACGACAGAGAAATGGAGTTCAACGGATACTATGGAACAACCAACAGCAACCATAGAAGCAATGGCATTATTGCCCAACGGAAAAGCATTGTTAGCAGGGGGCTCAGACTCAAAAATTTGCCGAATTTTTGACCCTGATGTGGAACAATGGACTACAGTAGATGCAATGAACATAGCAAGAGACCATTTCTCTTTATCAATATTATATACGGGAAAAATATTGGCAATGGGAACTCAAGCATCAGGATTCCCGCCTCAGTGCGAAATATATGACCCATCTAATGGAGTTTGGCAAACAAAAACAGAGGTGCTTGGCACGGCTCGTCAATATGCGACAACTACAATATTACCTATAAAACATACCGCTAACTGCTCAACAAATATACTTATAACAGGCGGTGAAAATGCAAGCGGCACCGCACTAAATTCTTGCGAATTATATAATTATAGCGAGAAAAGAACGGCGTTTACCGGTTCTCTTGGGACGGCAAGAACTCATCATATAGCAGTTTTACTTGCATCAACAACCTATGAAGTCCTTGCCGCAGGAGGGAAGAATGCAGGAGGCGCCCTCAATTCATCCGAGATATTTGATTTGACAACACAAGTATGGAATTCAACAGGCGCAATGGCAAATGCAAGATTTGACCACAGCGCAACGTTATTGGGAGACGGAAGAGTTCTGGTAACAGGAGGAGAAGGAGCGGGTTATTTAAATACCTGTGAAGTATATAGTGGTGGCACATGGTCATCAGCAGGAACAATGGCAACGGCAAGAGCAAGACACAGCGCCGTGTTATTGCTTAATGGAAATATAATGGTAATCGGTGGAGAGACATCCGCAGGGGTAGTAACGAACACCTGCGAAATCTGGAACGGGACTAATTGGACAACAGTACCTGCGGCATCAATGACAACAGGAAGAAGTTTGCATACGACAACGCTTCTGCAGTCAGGCAAAGTATTGGTAGTTGGAGGAAGGGGCGCAGGCGGTTCCGCATTAAACAGCTGTGAAATATATGACCCGGTAGCAAACACGTGGACGGCAGAAACAGATTTGAATACGGCAAGATATGGACATAATACGATTTTGCTTTATTCAGGTATTGTGTTAGTTACGGGTGGAACGGACGGAACAAATTATTTTACATCATCCGAATTATGGGATCCGGCAGCAGAATTGGACAGGGCAACCGGAAAACACGGTTGGAAAGTCTCTGCTACTATGGGAACAGGAAGGGCTTATCACTCATCAATGCTTGTGCCTTACCTGAAACCTTATGTTTATACCATAGGAGGATATACCGGCAGTTCAGTTCTAAATTCTATTGAACAATATGATATAGGTCTTGGATATAGGGATATATGGCAATCAACAATTACAAACTACAACTCAATTACCTCGATATCGCCTACTATGAATATGACAGGAACGCTATTACGCGGAGTATCCGAAGCAGACGGTGGAAACTACTGCCACGTAGCATCTAATGACCACCCTATTATATCACTCGTGCGCGCAGGAGGAGGAAACTGGCAGGGGAACGGCGGAGGGGAAATAATGCTTATGCCGCACAGCGTATCATGGGACAGCGCGCATACAAACGTCGTAGGATTACCAACAGTATCGGGATATTACAGGTTGTGGTCAATAGTGAACGGAATTCCTTGTAAATGGGATTGGAACTGCATCGCAGGGACTGAAGAAACTCAAAATTCAAAAGTCGAAAATCAAAACCCTAAATTACAAATTTCCCGAAACCCATTTGTGCAATCAACAACTATTAACTACCAATTCCAAAAGGAAAACGATGCCTTACTGATTATCTGTGATATTACAGGCAGAACAGTAAAAACCCTTGTCAACGAAGAAAAACCTGCAGGTAGTTATAATATTGAATTCAATGCAAAAGGGTTGCCAGCAGGTATATACTTTGCGAAGTTCTCCGCTGGTAAATATAAGGAGACCAAGAAGTTAATTCTAATGAAATAAAAGAGGGAGATTATTACAAATCTCTTTCCGCCTTTGGCGGATTAGAGTTTGTTATCCTGCATAGCTGGGCAAAGAGACAAAGAAGTTAATTTCGATGAAGTAAAAAAATAAAAACAACCGAAGCATTTCTGTTAGAACCAGAAGGGCTTTTTTTATTTGTTTTTCTAAAAAATTAAAGCGGGAATATATTCAAGGAGAAATTTGAATTTTGGTGCTGGGGAGGGGATTTGAACCCCTACGCCGCGAGGCGCTAGCCCCTTAAGCTAGTGCGTCTGCCAATTCCGCCACCCCAGCAATAATTTCAAAAAACTATACTTTTTCTGGAGAAATGTCAAGTAAAATAGTAGAACTTAATTCAAGCGTAATGCTTCCAACAAAAGATTTGCACTGAAAACAAGACTGTCTATTTCTATGTATTCTTCTTTGGTGTGCACTTTTTTCATTCCTGTTCCTACGACTGCAGTTTGTATCCCTGCTTTATTGAATACGTTTGCATCCGAACCACCGCCACCTTGAAGTGTAGTAATATTTTTACCAATTTTTTTACCTGCTTTAATTATCTTTTGTACTACCGGTAAGTTTTCCGAAAGTGCAAATTTTGAGTATTCATTTACGACTTTTTCTTCTAATCTTGCTATTATTTTCTTCCCTTTTATTGTCTTTTCGCTTTCTTCTACTGCTTCCCTGAATTTTTTAAGCATATCCTGAGTTATCTTTTTTAACTTCTCTTCCGAGTGACTTCTTGCTTCCCCTGCTATCTCCGTATACCCCGGGATAATGTTTGTTGCCACTCCTCCGGATATTTTTCCTATGTTTGAAGTGCTTATTTTATCTATTCTTCCGAGTTTTAGGCTTGCAATTGCCTTTGATGCAACCTCTATTGCAGATATTCCCAGTTCCGGCGCGGCGCCTGCATGTGATTCGACTCCAAATATCTTTAAATAAATCCTGTTATGTGAAGGAGCCGCCGTTGTTATGTGTTCTATTTCTCCCGTATCAAGCGAATATCCATATTTCGCTTTTATTTTTGAGAAATCCAAAGTTTTCGCTCCGAATAAGCCTATTTCTTCGCATACGGTAAAAACTATTTCAATCGGCGGATGAGAAATCTTTTGCTCTTTGAAAATTTTTATAATTTCAAGTATGATTGCAACGCCGGACTTGTCGTCTGCGCCAAGAATCGTAGTCCCGTCGCTTTTTATAATTCCATTACTTATTATCGGTGTTATATTGAAATCTTCGCCAACCGTATCAAGGTGCGCATTAAGCAAAATAGGAGCCACCCCTTTTTTTCCTTCTATTCTCGCGATAACATTTGAACCGTTACTTCCAAATTTCTTACCGACAGGGCCAAGTTCTGTTTTCGCGCCAAGTTGCGTTAATTTCCGGGCTACGACTTTACAAATCTTCCCTTCGGATTTTGATGGACTGCCTATTTTTACGAGTTCAATAAACTCATCAACCAATCTTTTTTTATTAATCATTTATTGTAGAGGAATAAAAACGCCTTCTTTTACGACCCATAATATATAAGGCGATACGTTCCTGTCCCCTTTTTCATCAAATTCAACATCTCCTATCGCTTCACTGTATTTTGTCCCGTGTATAATATCGGCTATTTTTTTCTCGTCAACACTGCCCGCTTCTTTAATTGCTTTCAATAATATGTTTACGGCATCATAAGAGTAAGTAGAATATGGACCTACATCACCGTATCTTGCAGTATATTTATCGATGAATTGTTTTGCGCAAGGGGATTCCTTTGCTGAAGGGCTGAAAGTCATGTAACTGCCTTCCGTTGCTTTCCCGCCTATCTTTATAAATTCAGGGTCAATGACGCCATCTCCGGCTATGAATATTGCTTCCAATCCCATTTCACGCATTTGCTTTATAAGCAATCCTGCTTCCGGATAAATCCCACCAAAATATACTACCTCAGGAGATAATTGTTTTATCTTCGTTACTATTGCAGTATAATCGTTTTCTCCCTGTACTAATCCCTCATAGGCTACTATTTTAGCCATGGAGCCCACATTTTTCTTGAATTCATCTGCCAATCCCTGTCCGTAAGTAGTCTTATCATGCAACACGGCTATTCTGGTCTTCCTCAGGCTATCTATAACGAATTTGGCGCCTATGCTTCCCTGCTGGTCATCTCTACCGCATATCCTGAATATGTTATGAAAACCCTGCTCGGTTAATTTGGGATTCGTTGATGCCGGGGTTATCTGAATGATGCCCGCCTCATTATATATTCTTGATGCAGGTATAGAACAGGATGAATTAAAATGCCCGATCACTCCTATCACGCCTTCATTTACCATTTTGTTTGCCACGGAAACGGCTTCTCTTGGGTCTCTCCTGTCATCGCCTCTTATTACTACAATTTTTTTCCCTAAAACTCCACCTTTTTCATTCCATTCATCTACCGCTAAAGTTACGCCGTTTAACAGGTCATAACCTATTTTCGCCTGGTCGCCTGTTAATGGCCCTGCAATACCTATTTTTATAACATCTTCTTTTTTACAGCCTGCAAAAACTACAAATAATACAAGCAATATACAAAATTTCTTCATTGGTGTCCCCTTTCAAAAAGTGTCGTTATTTTAATAATAATTTCATCCTAAGTCAAGATTTTTTATTTTTTATGTGTAATATGCCCCCAATTTTTTAATTATTAATAATTAACTATATTATTTCTTGACATTATTTAAATTATAAATTAGGCTCATTTCTCTTATATGAAACGAGAAGAAAAAGTAGCCGTTATAAAAGAGCTTGGAGAAAAGTTTGGTGCCTCTTCAGCTATATGGCTTACGGATTACAATGGTTTGAATGCCCTTAACATAACAAAGTTAAGACGAAAGCTGCACGATAAGAACCTTGATTATAAAGTAATAAAGAACACTATTTTGGAATATGTTTTCAAAGATATTGGCGTAGAAACTCCCCAGGAATGGCTAAAAGGTATGGTTGGCGTATGTTATGGTAAAGATGCTACCACGGGAGCCAAATTACTCATAGAATCCCAGGGATTAAAACTTAAGGGCGCATATATTGAAGGGAATTTTTATGGAATAGATAAAATAAAAGAAATCGCCCGTATCCCTTCCAGAGAAGTATTGCTTGCTAAACTATGCGGAACTTTAAAATCACCGATATCTAATTGTATAAATGTCTTAAATGCACCTATAAGAGATGTTGTTTACACTATAAACGCAGTATCTAATAAGAAAAAAGGAGAATAAAATGGCAGAATCAACTACAAAAGATAAGGTAATTGACCTTATTGCTAATATGTCGGTACTCGAGTTATCTGACCTTGTAAAATCACTTGAAGATAAATTTGGTGTTACCGCAAGCGTTCCAATGATGGCCGCAGCTTCAGCAGCAGCTCCACAAGAAGGCGGGGCAGCACCTGCAGAAGCACAATCTGAATTTGACGTTATCTTAAAGACTTTTGGCGATAATAAAATTCGGGTCATTAAAACAGTCAGAGAACTTACGAACCTCGGATTAAAAGAAGCGAAAGACCTCGTTGATGCAGTTCCTAAAGCTCTTAAAGAAAAAGTTTCTAAAGAAGAAGCCGATTCTATTGTTAAGAAACTTGAGGATTGTGGCGCAACCTGCGAAATAAAATAAGCTTTTAAAAGATATTTATAAAAAAAGGGCAAAAAGTTTTCAAAACTTTTTGCCCCTTTTTCTTTCCTATTCTTATAGTCCGTACATTGCTATAATCTCGTCTTTCTTTTTGCCGAGTATTTTATACTTCTCTCCAATCTTGGCAAATGCATTAATTGCCTTATCCAGATGCTCTCTCTCGTGGTCTGCTGAAATCTGAACTCTGATTCTTGCCTGCCCCTGCGCAACTACCGGGAAGAAGAACCCAATAACATATATGCCTTCTGCGTATAAGTCTTTTGCCATGTTCTGGGCAAGTTTCGCATTGTATAACATTACGGGAACAATCGGATGTGTCCCTTCTTTTATGTCCAACCCTCTCTTTTTTATTTCTTCCCTGAAATATAGCGCGTTTGCCTCAAGTTTGTCCCTTCTTTCGTTGTTCTTGGAAATCATATCTATGATTTTTATTGAAGCCGCAACTATTGCCGGCGGAACCGTATTGGAAAATAAATAAGGTCTTGCCCGCTGTCTGCACATTCCGACAATTTCTTTCGGTCCGCTTACGCAACCACCCGTCGCTCCACCCATTGCTTTTCCAAGAGTCGTCGTAATTACGTCTACCCTGTCCATAACGCCACAGTGTTCATGCGTCCCGCGGCCGTTCTTTCCCATAAATCCGGTAGAATGAGAATCGTCTACCATAACTATTGCATCATATTTATCGGCCAAATCACATATCTTATCAAGCTTGGCTATGTCGCCGTCCATTGAGAAAACTCCGTCGGTTATAATCATTCTGAAACGACAACTCTGGGTTTCCTGTAATTTTTCCTCAAGATGTTCCATATTGGAATGTTTGTAATTGAATAACTGCGCTTTGCATAATCTCATCCCGTCCACAATTGAAGCGTGCACAAGCCTGTCCGATATCATCGCATCTTCTTTATCCAATGTCACGTCAAAAAGCGCCGCATTTGCTTCCATACAGGAAGGAAATAATATCGTATCTTCCATTTTGAGGAACTCGGAAAGTTTTTTCTCGAGTTCATCATGAATGTCCTGCGTTCCGCAGATAAACCTGACCGAAGATAATCCAAAACCTCTTTCGTCAAGCCCTTTATGCGCCGCTGCTATAACTTCAGGATGACTGGACAATCCAAGATAATTATTGGCGCAAAAATTTAACACTTCTTTTGTAGCTGAACCTACGGGATATTCTACTTTTATGTTAGCGCGCTGTGGTGATTTTATGAATCTCTCTTCTTTGAGTAGTCCGTTGTTCTTTATACCCGTGAGTTCTGTGCCGTAAAACTCTTTTGCTTTATTACTGTAAGCCATTAGACCCCCTTCTTAAATTCCCCGACTAATTTTATAATATTGTTAACAGTGTCAAACGCCTGGGGAGTTGCTTTATCGTCCGGGATTTTAATCTCGAATTTTTTCTCGAGAAACGTTTTAAGTGATACCATAGAAAAAGAATCCACAATTCCGCTTGATATTAAAGGCGTGTTCTCATCTATTTCCTGGTCTGAATCTTCGTCGAGATATTCTCTCTTTACATAATCTGTAATTAGTTTTTTCATATCGTCTGCCATTTTTCCCCCTTTATTAATACCTTTTCCTTTTTATATCTTGTAGGCACAAATTCTATTAACACTTTTGTCATCCTGAACGAAGTGAAGGATCTCTCCTCTCCTTCGTCATCCCCGCCCAAGGCAGGAATTAGGAATTCTTATCCGGCTTTGCCGGGCTTTTACTTTACATTCCCAAATTTATTAATATCTAATTATATCTAAACAAGTATTTTGATATTACAATAGATTTTCCACGGACAAGTCTTCATCTATATCTTTCCAGTGTATGCCTATGCCCTTTCCGATAAGACGCCAGTTATTTTTTTGTTTCTCAGTGGCATTTCTCAGCTTAGGAAACCATTCAATAGGAATAATAATTTCCCTGCCATCAGAAAGTTGAACATGCATTTTTTCTTTACTGAAAAAAACATCTACAGCAAATACTTGTTTTGACTTAATAATTACTGAAGTATTCATTCCATTTCTCCTTAAATAAATTAGCATGTTTTTCAACAATTTCTCGGATAATCCTTAACTCTTTTGCATTATAACCTATAGACTTTGCTAAAGATATTGGATTTAGCCAAAATTTGGCATAGTTATCCGCTGATTCAACATGAATATGTGGCGGTTCGTTATTTTCATTACTAAAAAAGAAAAATCTGTATCCTTTAACTTTTAATATCGTTGGCATAAATTCTATTCTATTCCTCCCACAACACTTCTGTCATCCTGAACGAAGTGAAGGATCTCTCTCCCCATTCGTCATTCCCGCATCCATCTTTCCCATCTGTCATCCTGAACGAAGTGAAGGATCTCGCCCCCCTTCGTCATTCCCGCATCCACCTTTTCCATCTGTCATCCTGAACGAAGTGAAGGATCTCTCTCCCCCTTCGTCATTCCCGCATCCATCTTTCCCATCTGTCATCCTGAACGAAGTGAAGGATCTCTCCCCCCCTTCGTCATTCCCGCATCCACCTTTTCCATCTGTCATCCTGAACGAAGTGAAGGATCTCGTCTCTCCCATTCGTCATTCCCGCATCCATCTTTCCCATCTGTCATCCTGAACGAAGTGAAGGATCTCGCCTCTCCCTTCGTTATTCCCGCCTGCCTACCGGTCTGTTTGGTAGGTGTGCTATCTTCTTCAATCATTTTCTAATGTCGAAATATCTCCTATTTCTTCGCCCCATTCTTGCGCTCTTAACAACCTTCTCATAATCTTACCGCTTCTTGTTTTCGGAAGCGAAGCAACAAACTCAATTTCCTGTGGCATCGCTAATGGAGATAATTTTTTACGAATAAAATTCATTATGCTCATCTCTAAATCACTGCTTTTCTCGAATCCCGGTTTTAACGCTATGAAAGCTTTGACTACTTCCATATTTATCGGGTCGGGTTTTCCTACCGCCGCGGATTCTGCTACCGCTTCGTGTTCCAGAAGAGCAGACTCGATTTCAAAGGGCCCCACAAGGTGTCCCGCAGTATTGATTACGTCGTCATCTCTGCCGACAAACCAGAAATACCCCTCGGCATCAATGCTTGAACGGTCTCCGCATATGTACCATCCGTTCTTAAACTTGCCGTCATAAGTTGCTTTATTTTCCCAGTAAGTCCTGAACATAGATGGCCAGCCCGGTTTAAGGGCAACGAGCCCTACTAATCCGGGTTTCGTTATCGGTTCATAAGTTTTCGGGTCGACAACTATCGCCGTTATGCCCGGTACTGCTTTCCCCATTGAACCCGGTTTTACTTTCATACCCGGGAAATTACTTATCATTATTGAACCTGTTTCTGTCTGCCAGTAAGAATCAAGAAATGGCTTTCCAAATACCTTTTCCGACCATACAACCGCTTCAGCGTTAAGCGGCTCGCCTACGCTTATTAAATGTCTCAAAGATGAAAGGTCGTGTCTTTTTACGGGTTCGTCGCCTTCTTTCATTAACATACGGATTGCAGTCGGCGCCGAATACCAGACGGTAACTTTATATTTATCGATAAAATCATACCAGTTTGAAACGTTAAACCCGGCATCAAGGACTGTCTGGGTAACGCCGTTTGCCCATGCGCCAATTATTCCATAAGAAGTTCCGGTTACCCAACCGGGATCAGCCGTGCACCAGTAAATATCGTCAGGTCTGATATCGAGTACCCATTTTGCAGTTATATATTGCGAGATTATCGAGGAATGAACGTGCAGTGCTCCTTTGGGCGTGCCGGTAGTTCCCGAAGTGTAATGTAGGACTGACGGAGTTTCCGGGCTGGCTTTAAAGATATCAAATTTATCAACTTTTGGCATCTTTTCCATCTCAAAAGAAAGTTCATCATTTTCTAATGGCTTTTCTCCTGCATCAACGACGATAATTTTTGTCATTTCAGGAAGCGTTTTACGAATTCTGCGAACTTTTCCCAGATGTTTTCTTGTTGTGAATATTGCTTTTGTTTTGGCATTGTCTAACCTTGTGAATAGTGCTTCTTCTCCAAATGCCGAGAATAGTGGCTGGACGATTCCGCCCATTTTTAGAATCCCCAGGAAAGAAATATAAAGTTCAGGAATTTTGTCCATAAATACGCATATTCTGTCACCGGGTTTTAATCCGGTATCCTGTAAAAACTTAGCAAAGCAGTTACTATAAATTCTTATATCGTTGTAGGTATATTTTTTAACTTCCCCTGTAAATCCTTCCCATATCAGGGCAGTTTTGTCAGCGAATCCTTTTTCGCAAATTCTGTCACTGCAGTAGTACCCGATATTGTACATCCCGTCTTTACCGTATTCCAGTTCCTTTTCCGAATCTTTCCAATTAAAGCTTTTATATTTTTCCTCATATGAGCCGATATTACTCATTCTTCCCCCCTTAGTTAGACTTTGTCCTGTCAAGGACTTAGTCTAAATTATCCAGCTTAGCTGGGCTCTTTTTTGCAAAACTCTATTATGTCTGTTCTCTGTGTACTCTATTTTTCTCTGTGTTCTCTATGTTTTATTCCTCTGTTTTTTATCTGTTTTTCTTTTAACTCTACTGCTTTTCTGTTTCTCTGTGTTCTCTGTGGTTTGATTTTCCGTTATCTGTTTTCGTGTCTTCTTTGTGCTTTCGTGTTTTCGTGTCTAATTCCATTTCTATTTTCTGTTTTTTGTTAATCTGTCACCCCAAAACTTTCTTTCTTTTTTCTTCTCTGCGAAAATCCCAATCTGTTTATCCTTTTTATATCTTTTTCTATTTTATCTCTATATTTCTCTGTTTTTTAATCCTTTTGTTATCTGCGTTTATCTGCGTCCAAAAACTCTTTCTTTTCTCTTCTGTTATCTGTTATTTTTTAACCCCAAAACTTTCTTTCTCTGTGTTCTCTCGGTTTTTCCTCTGTGTCCTCATTTTTTTAGTTGTTGTCTGTTTTTAAAACTCTATAATTTTCTGTTCTCTGTGAACTCTGTGGTTTGATTTTCCGTTCTCTGTTTTCGTGTCTTCTTTGTGCTTTCGTGTTTTCGTGGCAATGTTTTTGTTTTTATCTGTATTTTTGATATTTAATATTTGATTTTTAATTTTGCCTATCTGATACCCTTCCAACTGATATTCTGCTCTCCTGCCTGCCTGCCGTAGGCACGGATCTACTTTCCCATCCACCACAGCAACGGTGAATATTTCCGTTTTCTCTTTTCTGTTCCTGATACTCTGGTTTCCTGATGACCTTCCTACTGATATTCTGATCTTCTGGTCTACTTTCCCCTCTGCCACCGCCACCGCCATAGCGTATTCCTTTGAATGCGCATAAGAAACGTGAATATCCGCCGCCGATTTTTCTTTTGCAAACTTTTTAACAAATCCCGACAACACAGCTTTCCCCTGTTTATTTATTTCTATGTTATGCCAGTACGAACCGTATTCCAGCCCGCATCCGAGTGCTTTCAATATTGCTTCTTTTGTCGCAAAAAACATAGCATAAAACTCATCTTTCAGGTATTTACCGGAAACAGTTGTAATTTCTTTTTCCGTAAGGAACTGCCGGACAAAATCGTTTTTGTTATTTAGTTTCTGGAATCTTTTTATTTCAACGATATCAATACCCGTTCCGATAATCATTTTTTATAGTTTGGTTATATAAAAAGTTATACTTTTGTCAAGTTTTCTTAAATTACAACCCAATTCTTAGTAATTTTTTTCCCGAATATTCTTTCCGCCCTCATCGGCTACTGTTTTATCTGTCATTCTGAACGAAGTGAAGAATCTCTATCTGTTACAACCAGTTACCACAAGTTACAGTTATTACAGTTCTTACTATTTCCCTTTTTGCCATTTGCTTTTCTCTGAGTTGGGTAGGTTGGGGCAACTGCCCCAACTTTTCTCCCTCGTAGGGGCGAACGGCTGTTCGCCCATCTGTTTTTGGAGTGCAACAACGATGTTGTTGCTTCCGTTCCTGATACCTGCTCTTCTGGTATTCTGCCCACTGATACCCTGGTCTCCTGATGTGCTTCCCGCCTCTGTCATTTGACACCACAGTGTCATCCCGCTCAGGCGGTGACTGAGCGTAGCGAAGAATCTCTCTGTTGCCTTTGTCTTTTTGTTTTTGGAGTGCAACAACGATGTTGTTGCTTCCGTTCCTGATATACTGATCTTCTGGTATCCTGCCCACTGATAACCTGGTCTCCTGATATACTATTTGTTTTATCAATTACAGTTATTACAGTTCTTATAGACAAGCCCTTAGGAGTTTTACTCCTTAGGGATTTCTATCCAGCTCCGCTGGACAGTTATTACTATTCCCCTGAAAATCTATTGACTTTTTAGAATGTAGAAATAGGATAGCGGAAGATTATGAATATATGGCGTTTAAATGTTGGGGAAAGTCAAATGGCCGAATGTATCAAAAGTTGGACATATGCTATTTATAGAAGGCCAAAGAATCCGGAAATTCAAAAAGGAGATATTCTTCTCCTTCAGCTATTAGCTTCTGATGCTGACAAGTGGGATAAAAGAGATTCAAGAATAGAATTTGCTCTGTATTTTGACCGTTATGAACAAGATTATGATGGGGCAATTAGTAGATTTCATTGGCCTAATGCTGGAAAAACCTGGCCTTGGATTCTACACTGTAACGCTATAAAGTCTACTTTTCCCTTCTCTTTAGAAAAATTGAATCTTGCAAATAACTATAGCGGAGAAACAAACCCTATGATAATAAAACCTGAAGATGTAAATAAGGTTATGTTTTATATTATAGGTTTCCCATCAGCAGAAGAAAATCTTGGATCTAAAATACATAAAGTTCTTAATGATCCTGCTTTTAGCCACAGAGAATATAATATTTTAGCAGCAATTAAAAATAATGATAGAATAGTTGAAAGCAATCCGGATCAAATTAACTGGACTACCGTTCCTGCGCACAAGGAAATTAAGCGTAATGCAGAATTGCCTTGGTTGCTTAAAGAACTGTATAGTTTTAAGTGTCAGGTTTGCGGGTATGGTTTTGAAAAAAAATATGATGTCCCTTATTCCGAAACTCATCACATAATCTGGCTTTCCCGGGGAGGAATTGACCATAGTAATAATTTAATAGTTGTTTGTCCGAATCATCACAGGATAATTCACGAAGCAAAGCCCAAATTTGACAGAAATAAACTCGCATTTGTTTATAATAATGGACTTAATGAACATCTTGAAAATGAAGGGCATCTAAAAGATCCTGTATTGTTGCAGAAAGTAGAGCAATGGGCTGTTAAAAGGGAAGAAAAAATTAAAAAAGAAAAGATTACACTTTAACTAATTTCTAATAAAATAACATAAGATTATGAAAAAACAAACCAAACGACGAATGGAAAAATCCTTTCGGAAGATTACAACGGAATTCCCCAAAAACACTGATGGGAAATTCATTTGTCCGGAATGTGATCAACCGATGAACAATATTTCACAAAGACTATTGGGTATGGTTTATTGGAAATGGGACAAAAAAAAGAAGATGTATAGTAGAGAGGAAGAACTTGTTGCCAATGCAGATAAACCAATGTGTGAAGAATGTGAAAGCCATATTGACTGGGAATATGTACTGTTATTGAATAAAAAAAATATTAATAAAAGCCAAAAATGACAAAAAAGCAAATTAAACAAGAATATAAGAAAATCACTAATGAAATTAGGTTTAATAAACCTGAGATTTCCCCATACCCACCTGAAATAGTCAAAAGAAGAGAATTCTTACTTTTTGCACAGGTGCATTTAGGTAATATTTTGGGCGCTAAATCAAAAAAAGAGAAGCGGAAAGAACATTTTGAGACAGAAATGTATAATAAAGTAATGGAATTTTATTATTATCTGGGAAAAAAGAGTGAACCAATTCAGAATTCTTAATAGTAAGGAGTACAATGCTTGACAGAAAAGTAGTTAAAGAATTCTTAAAAGAAGAATTAGAGGGGATTGAAATACCGAAAGATATTTCAAAGAAGGCGCTCGTTGAGACTTTTTGTAAATACACAGAAGACGATTATTACGAATGGTTAAAAGATAATTTCAAAAGTTTCTTTAATCATGGAGTCCCTGATTGGGATGGCATAAAAGAAAAAATTGCTAAATATTCAACGGATTGATATTCTATTTAATAAATTCATATGCAAGATAGCGATAAAATAATTTCATACCACGAAATGGTAGGAATAGAAAAAATGTCCTTGCAAAGGGGAATGGTTTTTTCTAACGGGAAAAGAAAATACTCTATTTTATTAATGTCTCAAAGAAAAGATGCTGTTTACAATGATGATTTTGATGATGATGGGAACTTAATTTATGAAGGGCACGATGCGAGAGCTATTGATGGAGTTAATCCAAAAATAATTGACCAACCTCTTGAAACTCCAAACGGAACGTGGACTGAAAATGGAAAATTCTATAAAGCGGCAATGGATTTCAAAAGTGGTTTAAAGAAAGAACCTGAACTTGTAAAGGTTTATGAAAAGATTGATATTGGTGTTTGGTCAATAAAAGGATTCTTTCAACTCGTTGATGTTAAACAGGTTTCTGATGGTAAAAGGAATGTGTTTAAATTTTATCTAAATCCGGTTTTGCCTAAAATATTTAATCGCGTTGAAGATTTGCCCTTTAATCGATTAATCCCAACTGCGGTAAAAGTTAAAGTTTGGGAACGAGATAGAGGGAAATGTGTTTTATGTGGTTCAACAGAGAATTTACATTATGACCATGAATTACCATATGCAAAAGGCGGGACAAGTTTAACTGAAGAAAACATCAGATTACTTTGTGCCAAATGTAATCTAAAAAAGAGCAGTAAAATAATGGTTTTTGTGTAATATATTAATTATACTTTCTCCTCACTTAAATTCCATAAGTAATCTCAAAATTCTTTTGTCTTTCTTTTACAATAAATTATACGAAGCCCTTGAAGCTTTAGCAATTAGGGATTCGTATCCAGAAGCGAAGCGTAGGACTATAAGTTACATTTATTACTACTTATTACTACTAGTTACTATTTTCCTAAAAACTCTTGACTTTTCCCATTTCCTCATTAAATATGTAGTAAACTAGCATGAAATAAATAAGGAGAAAATATGCTACTGCCAAAATTTAATAGAGAAAAACATAAAAAAGATGTAGAAAGAGAGATAGAAACAGCAAAATATCTTAAAATGTTTTGGAATACGCTAACTGAAAAAGAAAAAGCTGAACCCGAGATTCTCACTTTTATAGTTCAATGTGGATGGCTTAACCATAAAAAAGGCAATGAAATTCTAGCAAGATATTTAGGGGAAAAAGATTCTAATACTAAGTTTCTATCAAAAGCAATCCACAAAAAATGGGAAAATATAAGCGAAAATGATGCAAATAACTTATTAGAATTGGGGATTACAAATTATTATACAGCTTTTAGACCAAACACAACTAAGTATATTTGTAATAATACTGAGAAAATGAGTAAAGTATTCACAATTGTGTCCTCAAAAACCAATAATACTGAAGATAAGATTAAGCGTATATTTAAGGTATTTGGGAAAGAGCCCCTCTATATAGCAACGCCTAATGGTGGGGATTCTTCAATTTTAAATGCAATAACTCCGGCTATGGCGTGTCTTGATCCCAATCGGAAATTTCCTATAATGAATCAGAGAACAAAAAAATTATTAAAAACAATAAATAAAGAACAAGATATTGATGGTGCAATTGCATTATCAGAATTAATTTCAAAAGGGGATATTAATGTTAGGGACGCTTTTGAGCTTGATGTATATGCACAAGTAGCAATTTTGCCATCAGTTCAGCATTTTAATTTTAAATCTAAAGTAACCAGAACAAAAACTGAAAAGTTTAGAGATGTGGGGCATAAATCCGAACAAAATAGCCATTCTTCTATATCCAAGGAAAGAAGAATAATTACAAAAGAACACAATAAATTAGTAAATAAATTCAAAAAATATTTAGAATGGAAGTATCTAACAAAAGAAAGTTATTTTGATATTTTTATTCCTAAGTATAAAAACAACAAGAGTCTTTTGGTAGAAGCTAAGACTTCCTCATCAGATGGAAACGGAAGAATGCAAATACGCGTAGCAATTGGGCAACTTTTTGATTATAGAAAAACACATTTTCCAACAGAAATTGATAAAATAGATCTTGCAGTATTGTTGCCTAAAAAACCACATCAGGATATTATAGACCTTTTAGAGTCCCTTGAAATATATACTATATGGTTTAATAAAGATAAACTTGAAGGAAGTATTAAACTTTAATTTTTTTCGCTTACAAAAGGAAAAACTATAAAATATTTTTCTTGCTAATTTCTAAAATGACTATATAAATATTCGTTAATATTTATACTAACTCAACAATAGGGGGATAAATGGCTATCAATGAAGTATTTCCTAAACCAACTGTAAAACAAGTAATATTTGGAATACGTTTCCCTAATTTATTCTATATGGAGAACAAAATAGGAAGCCTACAAGAAAAAATAATGAAACAATTTCCAAAATCTGCTCTTGTATATAGAAGACAAATTGTAATTGCAGATATGGGCCCAAAAGTTAAAATAGAAGATATTAAGGATTTAGATAAAGGGCTCGGAAGAAAATTATGGCAATTTGATTCGGATAAAGGATTTAAATTAGAGATATTAAATGATTCATTAAGTATAGTTTCAGAACATCATAAAACCTATGCCTTAGAAGGAGATAAATTTAGAGATACTATAGAGTTTGTAATGAGTAGGTTTTTAGAAGTGGTTTCTATCCCTATATTTAGTCATATCGGGTTACGATATATTGATGAATGTCCAATTATTTCTAAAGATAACTCTACATTTACATCCTATTATAATTCAATCTTCCCTATAGAGAGATTTAATTTAGCAGATGTAAGCGAGTTGGACTTTAAAACTGTGATCAAAAAGGGAACTTACTATTTACGTTACAAGGAAATCTTAAAAAATACTGGAACAGAATATAAGCTAATTCTTGATTTTGATGGTTTTGCGAAAGACATTATTCCTGAGAATTACTTGGGAGTTACCGATGAATTGCATACGATAATAAGCGATGAATACGAAAAAACAATTAAAGAACCTGTTTATACATATATGCGGAGAGTGGAGGGATAAAAAATGAATATAAATATAGAAAATTATGAAAATAACGGCTTAAAAGAACAAGGGACTGGTGAACATGATAAATCTGAAGATTATAAAATAGTTTTTTATCCTTTTGATAAATATCAAATTGGGGTGAAATTGACTTTGACGAATGAATTCATTGAAATAACAGAGGTTAAAATTAACAAAAGTTTTTTGTCATACGAACAAAAAACAGCAACAAAAGGGTACCATGATGTTGATAAATTTTATTCCGAAGAGTAAATAATATATGTTTTATTGTGACGAAAAAGAGCCAATATTAAGATTTGGAGATGTTTTAAGGGGATATGTTTTAGTTAACCCAAGTATTAAAGATCCAATTTCTATTTTACATAAAAATTACGATTATAAAATTGATGTTGAAATACCATCCTATTCTGTTGTACTTACTCCTTGTTGTTCAATAAGCAAAAAGGGAAATACCACAATTTCCTTAACTCCTTTGGTCAGGATAATGAGCAAATTCTTAATAAATCCTTATTTCAAAGGAGACTTAACAAGGATAAACTGCATAATGGAACCACAGCAGTCACTTCCATCTGATGATTGGAATAGACTTTCTCAAATTGAAAGAGAGAAACGTTCAAAAATAGGGAAAAAATATGCATGCTTGGCAAATTTTATCTACGAAAAAAATGAAATTTTTGAGGAGTATACTTTAGCGGGAGAAACATTAAGGAATTATATGATTGATTTTAATAATGTTTATAGAATAAAATGTAACAAAATACAAATGTTAGGACAACCATCAGCGGATACAACAATAAATTCAATAATAGAATCAAAATGTTTACAGCTATCTGCTGAAACACGAACCCAATTGAAGGATAAACTATCTTATTATTATAGGATTCCAGAAGAAGACATAGTGGATTAATCCCTACCTTTCTGAAATTTAATAATAAAATAGAATTTTGTTAATATTAGGTATTTTATATACTATAGTTAAAATATTTTGAATACTCATAGTCATAAAGCACAACTGAATTCCCATTGACAGTTCCGGAAAAATGTTTACCTGAATCATAATCATAGCCTTGGAAGGCATTTCCATTGATATCAAGGTTAATATATTTCCCATTCTTGTAATGATATAATGAATAAGAACCCGAAGCTCCAGAGCCCCTAATATAGCATTTTTGTTCATAATCATAAACGGAAACGCTAGTAGTCACAATATCTCCACTAAAGTTAAAATATTTAGAAACAGAATAGTCATATACTGTTGATGCATTACTATTGGAAATTAAACATCCTGCAATATACGCTATTCCCCTTCTAGTATAATCTTTCATGTATACCCTTTCTAAATTTTATCTGGTCTAACTCAAACATTAAACTATTTCGCTTATGATCCCAGGTTGGTATATCTTACAAAGTAATTGTTTTTCTCCATTGCCTCTTAAAAACTTATTGTTAATTACTTTCCTCCGTGGCTTTTATAAAAATATTTAACAAAGCGTGGGTTAAAAGAATTGAGAACTCCGCATACTCTTTTTTGGCAATATAATCAGAATGTCTTCCTGTCTTTTGAAAAAAAGCGTTTAATTTTCTAAACATCGTGTCTACATATTCTGCTACTGCATCACTGCATAGCAATTTTTTAAAATCTATGTTGTCTTTTTCTTTATCCACAAAGCCTTTCTCTTTTAATGATTTTTTTGCCTGTTCAAAAGCCTGCTGACATTCAACTGCAATATACTTATAGGAATAATCTCCTTTTGAAAGATTAGTATGAGCAACTTCAAGATACTCTAAAGCTTTTGCAAAATCATCATTTTTTAATTTTGGAACTTCCATTAAAAACACTTGTTTATAATTTAATTCTCTTAAAAATTTAATCCACTCACTTTGCGGGATTTTATGTTCAATAGTTACACGATCATAGTTTTTAGAGAACTCTCCTTCTTTGCCTTTAAATTTTACTCTTGTTTCAATGTGCAAAATTAAGCTAAATATAAAGTCCTGAGTGCTTTCAGTATTTCTTAAATCTTCAAATTTAGATAATACATAATTGTTAGTAGGTAAATAAAGTTCTGTTTCTCGTTCTTTCATATTACTAAAATCTAGAGATGATTCATTGAGTTGTATATTTCCAGCAAATTGTTTAAAAGCATAAAATTCAATATTGGTTATCCTCAATTCTTTTATAACATATTCTTGATGACTAGAATCATGCTTTACCGTAAGAGGTACAATTAATCTTGGACATATTACAGACTTACTTGTTCTTATATCTCTTTTCAATTCAAAATATATATCACCAGCATAGGTATGTAAACTTTTTTCGCTCATTTTACCTCCTAATTATTTTATTAATTAATGATACTAAATTGCTTTTCCCTTTTGGCAAGAAAAAAAGTAAACAGAGAGGTTCTTCCCATTCACTTCGTTTGGTGTCAGAATGACACAAGAAAAAACAAAAAAAATAAACTTTTTTTATTTTTTTGAATCCTTTTTAGGTTTTTCTGCATCTAATCGTATTAAGTGGACATTTCTCCACTCAAATAGAGCGCCTTCGCTCCGCCCTTCTCCCGAAAAGTATTTTAAAAAAGAATAGACAAATCTGCAAATAACTATTATCATACAAAGAATGTTCAATCCTAAGTTTCAATATACTCATAAAATAGTTAATCTCCTGACAAAAATTTCTACGGCAAGGGAAGTCGTTCTTAATTCCCCTCTTATTCCTAAATGGGAAATCAGCATCCGAAAACAGGCTATTATCCAGAGCGCCCACTCTTCTACAAGTATTGAAGGAAATAGATTGTCTTTGGAACAGGTCAGCGAACTCGCTCTCGGAAGAGAAATAATGGCTTTAAGAAAAGATAAACAGGAAGTATTAAATTACTTACATACCCTTGAAAACCTCGAAAAATTAGCCGAAAATGATAAAATTACAGAACGAAATATCTTGAATATCCATAAAATGCTTACGAAAAATACTCTGGAAAATCCATCTGACTGTGGCACATACCGGAAAAGATATGTCGTTGTTGCTAATAGATTAACAAAAGAAATAATATTTAAACCTCCTCTGAATGAAGATGTGCCGGAATTAATACGAAACCTCCTAAATTGGATAAATTCTACACAGGCACAAGAACTTGATCCGGTAATTGAAGCAGGAATAACTCATTACGAGTTTGTTAGAATCCATCCCTTTATTGATGGAAATGGTAGAACAGCAAGAGTCCTGGCAAGTTTGATTCTCTTCCTCCGTGATTTTGATATAAAACAGTTCTTCTGCCTTGATGATTATTATGATTCTGATAGACCTTCTTATTATAAAACCCTGCAAAATGTTGACCCGAAAACTCTGGATTTAACAAACTGGCTTGAATATTTTGCTGAAGGTGTTAATGTAAGCATTAATGCCGTTAAGGAAAGAGTAATAAAACTGAGTAGCGAAAGATTGAGAAAAACAGAAAAAGGCCAAATCGCTCTTACTGAAAGACAAATGCAAATCGTAGAACATATCAATCTAACTGGAAAAATAACCAACAAAGATGTAAGAGAAATGTTTAAACTCTCAGATGAAGGAGCGCTAAAAGAAATTAAAAAACTCATAAAACTGGAAGTCATCAAAAGTCAAAACAAAGGCAGAGCATTATATTATACACTCATATAGAGTTGGCGATTAGGTTGGCGATTAGGTTGGCGATTTTGTAAGAGGAAATTCCGGCAATTCATTCCTTAATTCCTAATTTTCCCTTTTATCCTTTTCTGAATCTTTCTGTTGTCTCTTTCAATCTCTTACTTGGACTTTGCGTCGCAGAAGCATTAGTCCAAGTTATCCCGCAAAGCGGGGTTCAAGTCCCTGTTAAAATGGATCCGTTGTTTGTTTTTCTGTTATCCGTTTTTTAAACTCTCAACTCTGGACTCTTCACTCTCAACTTTTCTTTTTTATCCCAAAAATCTGCGAAAATCTGCGTCCAAAACTCTTTCTGTTTTCCGTTGCAACTAGTTACTATAAGTTACTACCTGTTACAGTTCTTACAATTTTTATATTTTTTTCAACTTTTTTGAATCCTTTTTAGGTTTTCCTGCATCTAATCGTATTAAGTGGACATTACTCCACTCAAATAGAGCGCCTTACGCTCCGCCCTTTACGGCACATTTGTATGAGTTTTTTTTGTTTCTGATATCCTGATACTCTGGTGTCCTGCCAACTGATATTCTGATTCTCTGATATGCTATTCGTAGTTATACGAATCTCAGCTGGACCAAAGCAAAACTATGTAGGAGGCATTTTTTTGCTCGAAGTTAAATAACTTATGAAGCAGCGTCTTAAATCTTCTCTTCTCTGTTTTCCTTTCTCTGCGCCCTCTCGGTTTTCTATCTTTCTTCCATTCTCTGCTGTTTTATTTTTTTGTTCTCTGCGAACTCTGCGTCTCTGCGGTGAATATTTCTGTTTTCCGTTACTTACTCACCCACTCAACTTACTTACCTTACTTAACTTTTTTAACTAAAGGAGGTAACAAAGATGCTTTTACAAAACTGGCCTATGCAATTCAGGGGCACTATCAAAGGAATCTCCCCTGAACAGGCTAAACAAATGTTTAACTACGATATGCCGCCCGACGCTAAAGGCGTTTCCTTCTCTATTAAAAACAACAAAACCGAAATCCGACCCTATTTCCCCGAAAAATACTACAACCATACCCCGATATGCCCGCTCCTCAAAACTAATGCTAAAGCTTTCTCCACTCTCTCCACTGTCGCCAAACAAATACTGAAAACAATTATTCGCCCGTCCTGGACTCTTATCGCAGATGAAGAAAAATATATGTCCGGTTATCATATGTTTATTAGCGTAAACCTTAAACGAATCCCTTCCGGTCTCGAAAATATATTGCTCACAATCGGTAACTTACCCACGCCGGAAATTCATAACGATATCCTCAAAAAAGACAATACCCTCGAAATCAAAACAAAAAATTCCCTGCCCGACTACGAACTCGGTATCCTTACAATTAACCCTCAAACCCTTCAAATTAATCATTACAATCCAAAGGATGAGCTTGCCCGCCGCTCAGAGTATTTATTGGATTACCGGATAGGAGGGCCCGATCGCTCTTTCAATAAAACTATCCCCATTCCCATCCCCACACCCGATTCCTTGGTCTTCATTTATTACAAACAAGATAAAAACTTCTCCCCATCCGTCCGTGTCCCAATCCCCCAATGAATAAAACATTAATCCATTTGTTATCCGTGAAAATCCGTGGCAAATTTTTTGTATTCTGTTTTCCGTTGTTTTCAACCCTATCCCTTTCTGTTCTGTTTTATCTCTTCAAGTCTCTTACAGTCCCTGTTAAATTCTTCCGTTCTCTGTTTTTCGTGTCTTTCTATATTTCTTTCCTTTTTCGTGGTAATTTGTTTTCCGTTCTCTGTTATTTTTTAACCCAAAAACTTCTTCCTCTGCGCTCTCTCGGCGTTAGACTTTTTGTTTATTCTCTGCTCTTTCTGTCTTTTGTACTCTCTGCGAACTCTGCGGCTTTTCGTTTTGTGAACATCTCCGTTTCATCTGTTTTTGTGTCTTAGTGCTTTAGTGGCTAATATATGTATTTCTGATATTTGATTTTTTATCTGTATATTTGATTTTTGATTTTTAATTTTTGATATGATTTAAGGGGGTACAAAAATGGCAATATGTTACGGTTCACCTTATGGCACCATTATCGGTCCCATAGGCAATTTAACCTTTTTCGTCAGTAGAGGAAAACAGTTTGTCCGCCTGAGACAAAATTATTCCCAGCTGCTCGAAGAAAAACCCATAGGATTCCAAAATACAAGCAAAATTCTGGCATTAGTAATGAAAATATACGGCCTGTTAAAACCGGAATTTTACAAATATTGGAAAACTTACAATAAAAACAGCGTGGAAACCAGCCAATTCCTTTATCAAAATATGGGATACCTTTTCCAGTCCTTACCCGATAAAAAACAACCCCTCTCCAAAGATAACTGGATAAATCTTTCGGAAATGCGTCTCGTCTATGGCGGCAGGTTATCCGAACCTAAAATGCAAATAGAAAATCTTACTTACGATTCAAATAGGCTTCATCTCGAATGGCACACCGGCGTTTGGAAAAACGGCGCCCCGGACGATATTGCCCATATAATCGCAATCTATTGCGTCCCCGTAGACAAAGATGCCCTAACCTCGAATTGTTTGTATACCTGTCAACCCGATGTCCCGCCGGAAATATTCACGAACGCCTACACAATTTTTCGTTCTCAAATACCCACCCGCAATACGAAGGTGAACTATGAAATTAAAATCTTTTACGGCAAATCTGTTCGAAACAAAGGCGAAGCGTCAATGTTGATAAACGAAGGTTTGAACCCCAAATTCCTCTCCACCTTCCTCTTCTTCTCTAATGGCAGTAGTTACTCAGATATTTCAGGGGTTCAGCTCTTTTCCCACCAAGGGGGGAATTAGAGATGATTATCTGTAGCGAAGCGAAAGGTAATGCTACCACTTATTCCGACATTTCAGGTAGTACTCTCGCTTAGAAACTCTTTTTGTTCGGCTAATAATTCTTTTTCTAATCGTGTGTTAATCGTGTGTAATCGTGTGGTTCCAATCCGTTCTCTGTTATTCTTTAACTCTATAACTTTTCTGTTTCTGTTTTCTGTTTTCCGTGTTAATCTGTGAATTTCTGTGGCTAACTCTTCTCTGTTCTCTGTTTTTTGTTAATCTGTTACCCAAAAACTTTTCTTTCTTTTCTTTTCTCTGTGCTAATCTCGTATTAATCGTATATTATCTTTTTGTATTCTGTTGTCTCTTTAAGTCTCTTACAGTCCCTGTTAAATTCTTCTGTCCTCTGTTTTTTCTCGTGAAAATCCCTGCCTGCCGGCAGGCAGGTGTGAAATCTCGTGGTTCCAATCTTTTCCCACTCCATTTCTTATAAAATACCAATACTTTTATAGGGGTTACTAAAAAAATCTTCAAGGGTTATGTATTTTATGTTTTTCTCTGTACCCTTAATTTCTGACTCTAAAATAACTATTTTCTCTGCTTTTTTATATCTCATGGCAAATATATGCAAAGCAGGAGTTCCTGAAGATGCCCCTGATTTTACTTCTATAGCAATTAATCGTTGCCCGATTTGTATCACATAGTCTACTTCGTCATTTCTTTCTCTCCAGTAAAAAAGCTGTCCCCCGGCTTCTTGAGTCATAGAATAAAGCTTACTCCCTACCGCATTTTCAACCATTCTTCCCCAAAATATTTTATCTTTTACGGTAAGTTTAAATCCTTTCCCGGATATAGCAGAAATTAAAGCATTGTCTAATACTACTATTTTAGGTATTGACCCTCTCTGTCTAATTTTGTTTCCACTGTATCTTTCCAGGGGAACGATCAGAAAAGCATTAGCCAGTAATTTAAGATAGAAAGCTATTGTAGTGGTATTGCCTGCATCCTGAAGTTGTCCCATCATTTTCTGATAACTCATAATTTCTGCAGGATGTTCAATACATAGTCCGAAAACTTGTCGCAGTAATGCCGGCTTTGTTATAGACGACATTAGGATAACATCTTTAGATAATACGGTTTCTATTAACGAATCTCTGATATATCTTGCCCATCTTATTTCATCCTTGCGCAAAGGTATTGCTCCGGGATACCCACCAAAATAAAGATATTCTTCAAATTTGAGATTAAAACATTCCTTACATTCCGGAAAAGACCAATGATTATGTCTATGAATTTCAAATCGCCCTGCAAGACTCTCTGTTAATCCTTTTTGCATCAACAAGGAAGATGATCCTAACAATACAACACGCATTCGTGTTTTTAATCTTTTGTCCTCATCAAACAATTTTTTCACCACTTCACTCCAGCGAGGAATTTTTTGAATCTCATCCATCACTAAAAGTGCTTCCCCTTTATTCTTTTTACACAAAGCCCTACAATCTTCCCAGTTTGCAATAATCCAATCTACAGTAGGCATATTGGGCAAATCAGCTGACTTGTAAAGTTTTGGACCAGTCCAGCGGTCATATAATTGTAAAACTAATGTTGTTTTCCCTACCTGCCTTGGGCCAATTACCACTTGTAGTAACCTGGGCCCTCCCTTTAATCTCGAACTTAACACTTCAAATAGAGTTTTTCTGATATATTCTTTCATAATGGTTTTATAAATAATGCCTAACTGTAAAATGTCAACAAATTACTCAATGCATTGAGTAATTTGTTATCTGTTCTCGCATTAAACTCAAGGTAAATCCGTGTGCTTGTTGTTTACTTTTTTGTTTGGACGTAAGGTAAGGATTCATCTTTGCTGTTGCTTACTCCCCGTAAACCCCTAAATCTATAAACACTATACTCCCCCAACAACCCGGCCAACCCATCCATTTTCCCATCTTCCCCTTCCAGAAGCACAATTTTATCAGGACTTATCAAGCCTATCTGTTTTAACATATGATTATGATTCGTATTATAAGGACAATGAATTACAACAAATTTTACGTCTAACGGTAATTTGCTGTGTATGTCTTTTATCCCGTTAAGTATATTTCCTTCCGATATAAAAGGCGTCATTAATATTGGCGTTATTTTTTCTAATTTCCTTATCATTTTTTCAACTATCCCAAAACCTATGCTGTTTTCAGTCCCTATGCAAGGGTGTGCAGTATCAAGATTCAAAATCCCTGTTCTTAATCCATTTATAAACCCCGTATTGATAAGCGATTTGCAGAATTCGTAACTGTGCAAATTATTTTCACTTATAACCATAATTTTACCGGGCTCAACAAGAATCGATTCGCATGTCGACCAGTTTTTTCGTACTATTTCCGGGCATTTATTCCAGTTTTTTATAAATTCGTGAGTCTTGGGGTCATTAGGATACCCCGACCCAAAATCTCCATATTTTTTATGTAATTCCTCTATCTCGTTGTCTCTGTTTACCTTTGCAATAATAGACGCCGCGCTTACTACGGGATATTTCTGGTCGGCTTTTGGTATGATAATTAATTCGGGTTCAGGAATAGTCAAAAGACTTTTTATTTTTTTGGAATAATTAGCTATCGCAGAAGGCGAAACAGGAGTATCGATAATTACTTTATCCGGGCAAAATTTATTGATTATTTCAACACTGGCATCCATCTCAAGAATGGTCAAATTAGTTTGTTCAATGGCATCCGGCAATATTTGTATTGTTTCATAGGCAATAGCAATTTCTTTGATAAGTGGAACAAAAGCGTTGCGTTGTGACGGAGTAAGCATTTTGGAGTCTTTTACGCCGAGTTTTTTTAATTCTTTCAATTTGGATTCATCACATAATACCCCGCAAACGACAAGCGGTCCTATAACCGGCCCGCGTCCCGCTTCATCAATCCCCAATATCCTTTTCATACTATCAATCCTATTAAACCTCTTTCCCTTCTCTCTGTTAATCTTGTAGAAATCGTTTTTTGTTCATTTATTTTCTATTTTTTGTCTGTTCAAATCGTGTGTTAATCGTGTGTAATCGTGTGGTTCCATTTTATTATCTGTTCTCTGTTATTTTTTAACCCAAAAACTTTTCTTTTCTCTGCGCTCTCTCGGTTTTCTATCTTTCTTCCATTCTCTGTTGTTTTATTGTTTTATTTTTTTGTTCTCTGCGTCCTCTGCGTCTTTTTGTTCTGTGAATATTTCTGTTTTCCGTTTTCCGTGGAAATCCCTGTTAGGAGTTTACCCCGCCCTGGCGGGGTGGCTAATATCTGTTTTTTGTTGTAATAATCGTGTGTTTATCGTGTGAAATCTCGTGGTTACTATCTGTCGTTTTGTGAATATTTCTGTTTCCTGATACCCTGATATTCTTCCCACTGATTTGCTGATATTCTGATATGCGTTCTTTCTATTCTCTGCGTCCTCTGCGACTCTGCGGTGAAAAATCAGGCAGTTTTAACTTCCTGCGGGATAACGCTCACGAACTTTCTTCCTGCTTTACCTTTTCTGAATTGCACTTTCCCGTCTATTTTAGCGAATATGGAATCGTCACCGCTTCTTCCCGTGTTAGTTCCCGGGTGTACTGGTGTGCCTCTTTGTTTTACGATTATTGTTCCACCTGTTACAAATTCTCCGCTATATTTTTTTACTCCAAGAAACTGAGGATTGCTGTCTCTACCATTTCTTGATGCTCCAAGTCCTTTTTTATGTGCCATGTGTTTTGCACCTCCCTATTTCAATCTTTGTTGTATAATCTATCTTTTCAAATCTGTCAACATTAAACTCTTTTTATTTTTGCGCCTAATCCCTGTAATTTGGATTCTATCTTTTCGTAACCCCTGTCCATATGAATCACTACTATCTTGTTGAACTCCTCCATAATAATCAACCCAACATACCAGAAAAGATGAATCTCCCCAAACTACTTTTGTTATCCCTTGGATCCCATCCTTTACGCAAATAGGGAATTCATTTGCGTATATAAGAACAGGAATTACAATTATCCCTACTAAAAAAATAATTTTATTCTTCATAAGACCTTAGCTTTTTTATTATAGTTCATTGTCTTTTTTGTCAAATTTTTTCTGCAATATTAAGGGACACCTATAGTTACCATTAGTTACTCTTTGTTCTGTCTCTCAAGGGGAAAATCGGGAAGATGGAAAGCTCTACCTGCTACTCAGTTAATCAGTTCAAAAGCAAATTAATTGGTAATACCCATATTTTATCTTCCAATTTTATTATCTGTGTTCCATTGTAAGCCAAAATGCCGGCACGACATTTTTTACTGCTATGTAAATATGCTTTTATTCCGATTAAATCCTGTTCATGCCAACGACTGCTGCTCTTAACCTCAATAGCAATGGTTTCGTTCTCAATTTCAACAATAAAATCTACCTCATACCTACCCTGTATATTCCAATAGAAAATCTTTGCTTCAGGGCAATAGGCAGATAATATTCCTTCAAGATTTTGAGCAACATAGTTTTCCATAAGGGCACCACGAAAATATTCATTTGTTCCTGATGCTCTTATCCCGGTAAGATAAGAAGCTAATCCCGTATCGGATAAATATATTTTGGGAGACTTAATTAGTCGGCTGGTGTGGTTACCAAGATAAGGTGGAATGCGACGTAAAATAAAAGACGCTTCCATTAATGAAAGATATCTGGAAACTGTCATTACATTTAATTTAGCATCACGGGCTAATTCACTCTGCTTTAAAATTTGCGTATTTCTGAGAGCAACAAGTCTTAAAAGGTAACGGAAGGATCCTAAATCCGCAACTTGACTTAAATTGCGAATATCTCTTTCCAAATAAGTTTGCTCGTATCCACGAAACCATATATCAGGGTCTTTTACTTCACCAAGGCAAACAGACGGCATCCCTCCCGTCAGAATCTCTTTCCAGCTCACAGGTTTTTCATCCCGATTTGGAAAAGTTTTTTTATTTATAAATTCTACTATACCGGGCAATGTTTTAGTGCCTTGAATTTCCCGGTGCGTAAAAGGTGGCAATGTTAGATAGACAGCCCTGCCTGCCAAACTATCTGCAATGTTTTTCAGAAGAAGAAAATTTGCCGACCCGCTTAAAAGGAAACGCCCGGGTTTGCGGTTTCTATCAACTTCTTGTTTGATAACATTGAGTATCTCGGGATATTTTTGCGCCTCATCAATAGTTATAGGCTCTTTTCCTGTTAGCAAATTCTCAGGGTTACTTTTTGCAAATTCAAGGGTATTGAAATCATCAAAGTTGAAATATTTCCTGCCGCGTAATTGAGGTTGATTAAGAAGTAAAGTGCTTTTTCCCGTTTGTCTCATCCCGGAAAGCACAACCACAGGCATATTTTTTAATGCCTTAAGCAATTCCCTTGTCACTTCTCTTGGCTTATACTTTGTCATACTTTAACACGATATGTTATCTTTTGACATTGTCAAGGGAAAATTGTTCTTTTGATGACTGAGGTAGGTAAATGGTAACTACTCCTTATCGGTTCGCCAAGAGAAAACTATTCCACCTTTCCATCAACTAACTGCGAGAAGGACTTCTTGTCTAACTTTTGATTTTACAATCTACCTAATTCCTCTTCCGAATTTTAGGAAGGTGTATTATATTTGAAGAGTAACCAATTATCCTTAAATTTAATCAGCGTATAATATCCTTTTAATTTATTGCCTTTCAAGCAAATTTCTATTTTTTTGTCATCCCTATTCAAAAGCTCATATTCTCCTTTATCCCAGATTTTCACTGTCCCTGCACCATACCCTTCCGGAATTTCTCCCTCAAAATCTATCTTTGTCAATCTTAAAAATCCTAACAAATATAACAATTGAATTTTTAATGAAAATACTGAGGAATTAAGGGGGATTCTTTTCGCCTTTCTCTTCTTTAAACTCTTTTTATTTTTGCGCCTAATCCCTGTAATTTGGATTCTATCTTTTCGTAACCCCTGTCTATATGATAAACTCTTAATACTTCCGTTGTATCTTTTGCCGCTAGCCCCGCAATAACAAGTGCCGCGCCACCTCGTATGTCCGAAGCCATAACTTTTGTCCCCGATAATTCTTTTACTCCGTTTATTATGGCGCTCCTGTCTTTTATTTCTATCTGCGCGCCCATACGAATCAATTCGGGTATATGATTGAATCTCTTTTCATACATAGTCTCTATGACTATAGACGCCCCCTGCGCAAGCGTAAGCAATGAAGTTATCTGGGATTGTAAATCTGTCGGAAATCCCGGATATGGAGCCGTTTTTATTAAAGAACTTTTGAATGGATATTTCCCTTTTGCCCTTATCCCATTTTTTTCTTTTGTTATTTCAACGCCTATTTCCTGCAATTTTGATATTTCCGGAGTAGAATCTTCCCAACAAGCATTTCTCAGAAAAACATCTCCCGCAGTAATTCCGGCGCATATCATAAATGTCCCCGCTTCAATATAATCGGGCGTTATTGTGTATTCAATAGGATGTAAATCTTTTACGCCTTGAACAAAAATAATACCGTCTTTAGTATGAATTTTTGCGCCTGCAGCATTGAGGAAATTTATCAAATCTATAATATGCGGCTCAAATGCCCCGTTTATTATGGAAACTTCCCCTTCGGCAAAAACGGATGCTAATATTATATTCTCAGTAGCAGTAACAGACCTTTCATTAAATGTTACTTTTGTCCCGCTTGACGGACTTGACTTACAAGTTGCATTTATATAACCGTGTTCTTCTTTTATTTCTACACCCAAAGCTTTAAATCCATGTAAATGCTCTCCAACAGGTCTTGCGCCGATTGCACATCCACCCGGGTGAGCGATTTTAACTTCTTTCAACCTGCCAAGCAACGCTCCTGCCATGAGAAAACTCGCCCGCATCGTGGAAACAAGCTCATAAGGGATAAAATTATTGTTTACTGCGCTCGCATCTATCGTTAAAGTATTAGAAGAAATCTTTGTTTTAATATTTACATTCTCAAGTATTTTCAACATCGTCCTTATATCTCCAAGTAGAGGAACATTATGAAGTGTGGTTATTCCGTTAATTAGCGTTGTAGCGGCAATTATTGGCAATGCGGCATTCTTTGAACCTGATATTGTAACTTCACCCCTAAGCGGTGTGCCACCCTCAATTATAAATTTCTGCATAGTTTATGGTCTAACTTATCCATTATCTGTTTCTGTTTTTAAAACCCTCTAATTTTCTGTTCTTTTCTTTATCTCTTCAAATCCCTGTTAAATTCTTTCTGTTACCTGTTTTTCGTGTCTTTCTATATTTCTTTCCTGTTTCGTGGTTATTTATTTTCTGTTTTTTTAACTCTCTAATTTTCTGTTCATCCGCGTTCATTCGCGTTCATCTGCGGTTCCATTTTGTTATCAGTTCTCTGCGTGCGGAGTTTATCCCGCTTTGGCGGGACGTCTCTGCGGTGAATTTCTCTACTTACCGTGTTTCAACATCTTACACGCAAATACGGCCGCATTCTTCGACCCGGCTTTCCCTATCCCCATTGCCGCTACCGGAACTCCCCCCGGCATCTCAACTATTGATAACAATGAGTCCACGCCTTTTAATGGAGAAGTTGGCAATGGTACCCCAATTACAGGCAAATCCGTATACGAAGCGATAACTCCGGGTAAAGCACAGGAATACCCGCACATTGCAATCACAACTTTAACTCCCTTTTTCTTAAGCCCCATTGCGTATTCTCTTGTTTTATCAGGAGTTCTATGTGCGGAAGTAATTATTACTTCGTAAGAAACCTTATTCTCATCCAGAACTTTTTTGCAGTCTTCAAGCCAGGATTCATCGGACTGACTGCCTATTGCTATACTTACTACCGGATTTAATTTTTTATCAGCCATAATAATTATATATAGAGTATATTAATATAAAGTCAACTTTATTTTATTTGTTGTTTATGGAATAGGGATAATAACGTAACCATTTCATAAGAAGCCTCTGGACGCAAAATCACTAGTCCGAAGGCGGAATTATATAGCTCCGTAGGAAATACTTAAAAAGTGGAATTATTGCAATTGTAGAATAAACTATAACTAAAATTTTAAAAAACCAAACTAAACAAGCTATTTAAGATTAGTTTAGTTTTATGCGTTTACGTCCACTACACTTCCAAGCCCCTTATACATAACAGGTTTAACGCTTTGCTCCATGTTATTTTTGTCTGCTTCAGACGATGCTATTCTATTTAACTCAAAAGGAGTTTTTTCCTGCTTTGCAATATTGGTAATAGTTTTTCCAAAATCTACAGGATTATTTGTTTTTACAACGTTTGCTTCTGAGGTTTCTTCCGTTCTTGTAGTTTGAGTTTTTGTTTCAGGCTGCTTCATAGCTTCCTCTGTCGAATATGCATGATAAGTAATAGGTCTTACTCCATTAACAGCATTCATTTTACCCCCTTATATCTAAAAAGTTCAAAAAATTTTCAATGGCTTCTTTTTTTACGTCATCTCTATTATAATATCCTTGTTTGATTTTTTCTTTTATTTGTTTGATTTTTTCGCTTTCTATTTCTTCGGATGCAAAAGTTATTTTTTTTATTGAACTCGAATCTTCATTTTCATTAGACTTATCTGTTTCAGAAGGGACTACCCGTTTCCCAATTCTCTCTTTCTCGGAAGGTAGAGTTACCTGTTCCGAAAAATGTTTTATTTTGTCTATGTTCATTTTTTTTTAAGCAACTAAATCTAAAGCGAAATCCTTAAGATTAAAAGCAGGTCCATCCGTCTGTATTTTCGCTACACCACCTGCAATAAAAAATTTGTTTGAAGTATAATCTACCTGCCAGTTGGCCATGTAATAAGCATAATTAATTTTTCTTTTGTGTACCAGTGCATTTCCAACTGCCCGCATTACATGCCCGCTCTCATGTGCGGGAACCTCAATCTTTGCCTGCATGTCATTTAACGGGGTAGGATGCTTAAAACTTGCTCCTATATCACCACTTGCGTCTTGATAGGTTCTTGTCTTGCCTCGAGTAAGGATATCCTCGTCCCCATAAGGTGTTTTTTGTGTGTTATCGTCTGATGTTTGCTGACCGGGGATATTAGCAGTTGGAATAATAGGTTGTGGAATTTTGGGCGTTATAGTATTCTGTAATGTATTAGATGTTTTTTGTGTTTCGTTAGAAAGTGTATCCTGCCCGGATATACCGATGGTTGGACCAATAGGTTGTGGAATATTGGGAGTTACAGTATTTTGTAATGTATTTTGTTGACTTCCACCAGGAGTATTAGAATCTATAATCCCTTCTTTTTGGGCCATATTTTCAACTTCTGTTAATTTCCGTTTAGCTGCAAAAACATTGCCCTGGGCGTAAAGACGTTCAATATCGTTTACTAAAGCCATATATTTGGAAGAATTACTACTCCTGTTTATTGCTTGTTTTAAAGAAGTAAGCTCTTTTTCTATCTGTTGGGATATGACAAAATTGTTACCGGAGGTGTTACTACTATTTACCGCGCTGATTTCCATATGCTTTTATACTTACGGTCCCCCTCATCTTACGTTTAGAATATAAAGAGCTTTTTGTCAAGGAAATATGATAATTTTATAAGAAAAAAGATAAAAAGGTTAACTTCCTAAGTATGCTTCTTTAACTTGTGGGTTTTCTAGTAGGTTTGTTCCTGAATCCGTTAAGGATATCTTTCCAACCTCTATAACATATCCATAATTTGCAATAGATAATGCTCTTTGAGCATTCTGCTCGACCAATAAAATTGTTGTTCCCTCGGCATGTATTTTTAAAATTACATCAAATATAATGTCTACAACTTTTGGCGCTAGCCCCAAAGAAGGCTCGTCAAGCAATAAAAGCTTTGGGGATGCCATTAATCCTCTGGCAATAGCTAACATCTGCTGTTCCCCACCCGAAAGAGTCCCTCCCTGTTGACTTTTCCTTTCAGCAAGTATCGGGAATAAAGAAAAAGCGTAATCCATGTCCTGTTTTATTTGTTTTTTATCCCTTCTTAAAAATGCTCCCATCTGTAAGTTTTCCAATACTGTAAGTTGTGGAAAAATATGTCTTCCTTCAGGAACATGCACAATCCCTTGCTGCACTATCTTATAGTCAGACATATTGCTTATGTCTTTATTATTGAATATTATTTTACCGCTGCGAAGCTTTACCAACCCGCTTATTGTCATTAATGTCGTGGTTTTACCTGCTCCATTCGCGCCTATAAGCGTAACTATCTCCCCGGGTCTTACTTGAAAAGATAAAGATTTTAAAACTTCCCGCTTGTCATAATAAACCGATACGGATTCTAATTTAAGCATTTTCCCTTCCTAAATACGCTTCAATGACCTTTTGGTCGTTTGATACCTCTAAAGGAGTACCTTCCGATATTTTTACTCCATAATTGAGAGCAATGATTTTTTCACATATTTCCATTATCATACGCATATGATGTTCAATTATTAATACTGTTACGCCCATATCACGAATTTTTTTTATTAAACATACCAGCTCTTTAACTTCTGAAGGGTTCATTCCGGCCGCAGGCTCATCCAATAACAATAATTCAGGCTCACTTGCTATCGCGCGGGCAATCTCTAATTTACGTTGACACCCATATGGCAGGTTTTTTGCAAGCTCATTCCTGTAATCTTTTAATCCGACAAATTCAAGATAAGTCCCGGCTTTTTCTTTTACGGAGTTCTCCTCTTCCCTTGCCCATTTAGGCTTAATCAAAGCTCCCCAAAGTCCACATTTTGTTCTTGAATATCGTCCTACCATAACATTTTCTAAAACAGTCAAAGATGTAAATAATCGTATTCCCTGAAAAGTTCTTGCTAAACCTAAAGTGGCTATTTCATCTGCCCTGAGATTAGAAATCAATTTTTCTTTGTATAAAATCTTTCCGTGCGTGAGCGGATATACTCCCGAAATGCAATTAAAAAAAGTAGTTTTCCCTGCGCCATTAGGTCCGATTAAGCCTGCAATCTCCCCTTTATTTATACATATATCAAGCTTTTCAATTGCCTTTATTCCACCAAAATGTTTACTAACCTGCTTCGTTTCTAAAATTTTCACGCTAAACTCCTGATAATCCCATCAAGGCGGGACTAATGGCTAATCATAAGTTCCTTCTTTTGTACGGCAATAAACCCTCAGGTTTGAATCTCATCATAGCAATCATTACTATACCAAAAAGTAACATACGGGAATTGCCAAAATAATCCCTGAAAATCTCGGGAATAATAATTAAACAACTTGCACCTAAAATTGCGCCGGGAATACTTCCCATCCCGCCCAATACAACCATACACAAAACAAGCGCAGACTCAAAAAATGTAAAGCTTTCCGGTGATACATGAGTCGCTTTTGCTCCGAAAAATGCGCCTGCTACTCCCGCAAAAGCCGCACTAATCGCAAAAGCTAACAACTTCAAACTCATACAATTAATCCCCATCGCTTTTGCCGCCCGCTCATCTTCTTTTATCGCTACCCACGCTCTCCCAAGACGGGAATTATTGAGCCTGTTAAATACAAATACTGCAACAAACAAAAAAGCTAAAATTAAATAATAATAATTTTTTGGACTGTGAAATACAAAACTTCCAATGCTCGGGCGGGCTATTCCTAAAATTCCATTTGGCCCATTCGTCACATTATCCCAGTTGTTAAGAACAATTCTCGTTATTTCGCCAAAACCAAGCGTTACAATTGCAAGATAATCTCCGCGTAACCTTAGAACGGGAAGCCCAAGTAATATTCCAAATATTATTGCCGTACCTGCTGATATAGGAACGCATACAAAAAAAGGAATATGGAAATGCACGGAAAGTAGAGCATAAGTATAAGCGCCTATAGCATAAAATGCAATATATCCCAGAACTAACAATCCTGCAAAACCAACGGCGATGTTTAATCCTAAAGCCAGCAATGCATATATTCCACAGTCAACAAGAATATTGTTGGCACGCCTGTCAAGAAACATAGGAATAACTATAAGCGAAAGAATAAATAAAATACGAACAATCAAATACCCGTAAGGGATTTTTTCATTAGCCTTTATTATAAATTCATCCCAGTTGTCCTTGAAAGAAGAAACTGTAGCAGGAAATTTAATGAACCGTAAAAATGAAAGTATAAAAACTACGGATGCAATGTATATGCTTTTTATGGGGCCCGCAAATGGCAAGGCAATAACCCATAACCAGAATGTCCAGAATAATGAATTAAGCATTAAAACTTTTCCCCTATTCTCTCTCCAAATATTCCCTGTGGACGGAAAATTAATATTAAAATCAAAATAATAAACGCAAAAACGTCTTTCCACTCAGATGCTCCGGGGATTAATCCCGCTGCAAGACTTTCCGTTAACCCGAGTATTAACCCGCCAAACATTGCGCCATAAATGTTGCCAATCCCGCCTAATACCGCCGCAGTAAACGCTTTTACCCCTGCCAGATATCCGATATAATACCATACTCGTCCATAATACATTGCTACCATTACTCCGGCAGCCGCTCCAAGAATTGAACCTATGATAAATGTAACGGAAATTACGGTGTCTACTTTTATGCCTACAAGATGAGCCATCTTTAAGTCCTGCGCAGTTGCGCGCATGGCTTTTCCCATCTTAGTACGGGTGACAAAAAGATTTAATAAAACCATCAGTAAAATGGAAGTGATAATTATTACTAGCTGAAGAGAATAAATCTGGGCTCCACATATGTATAATCTTGAACCGTCCGAAGGTATGAATTTAGAAAAGAAATTAGAAAAATAAACATTTATTTGTTCTGAAATCAAATGAGAAAAAACTTTGTCTTTAGCCCCTTGCGTCAACATTACATAGTTTTGTAAAAATATGGATACTCCAACGGCAGTTATTAATGCAGATAAACGCGGAGCGTTTCGCAGCGGTTTATATGCAAATTTTTCTATCGTAAAACCATAACATCCCGTAAAAAACATGGCAAATAGAAATACAAGCGGGAGTAAACCTGCAATAGGTAAAGAAAACTTAATCGAAACAACAAATATTATAGCAAGATATGCGCCAAGCATATAAATTTCACCATGCGCGAAATTTATAAGCTGTAATATACCATATACCATTGTGTAGCCTAATGCGATTAACGCATATACGCTGCCAACGGTAAGCCCGTTAATTATTTGTTGTGCTAGCATTTAAAAGATAAAACGAGAGGCGTACTATTCCTATTTATATCCTGATAGTTAACCCAATAATTCTATAATGTCAAATACTTTTTCGTCATCTCAATACATTCTTTACAAATTAAAATTGGTGCAGTCCCTTCCCTTGCCAATTCTCTATCCTTGATGAATTTTTCACTGTTCCATATCTGCTTAAAAGAGCTTTCTAATATATTCCCGTAACTGTATTGTTCGGCAAAAGGTATGCAACACCCGGGCGTAACATTCCCATTAAACGTAACCCTTATCTCTTTCCAAAACCTATCACAAATAAAAGGCTTGTTCCAATCATAAGTCTTAGATAACTCGGGATAATACATACATTTGATTCCTGATTTTTTTAATTCCTGTTTTCCTTCTTCCAATTCTTTTTTATGAAAAGACAAGGGCTTTGCACCCTTTAATTTCCAATCTCCAAAATTAAAAAGATAACTATCTATTTCGCAAATATAGTCTACCCCAAGCTCTTTTGCAAGCTTTATGAATTCAATTAATTCCCCTTCATTCTCTTTCATAAGTATGAAATTTATCCCAATAAGCGGTGTTTTGCTGTGAAGTTTACGTTTTAATTCGACTAATGTTTTTATGTTATTTAAAACTTTGTCGAACTTATCCGTGCCCCGTATCTTCTTATGAGAAGAAGAATTTGTGGCGTCAAGACTTATATGGATTTTTGATAACCCTGATTTTATGATGTCGCGAGCCATAGATTCGTTTATCAATACGCCATTTGAGAATATGGTTGTTATAACATAAGAACGCGTATGTTTTATATATCTGATTATGTCAAAAAATTGAGGATGGAGTAATGGTTCTCCAACTCCATTTAAGCTTACAGACAACGCATACGGAAATTCGTTAAATACTTTTTTGAATTTATCAAAACCCATCATTCCTTTTTCATAACCTGTTTTTTCTATACAATGTATGCAATCAAGATTGCATTTATTTGTAAGTTCAATGCCGATACGGTAAGGATAAAAGCGTAATGCTTTTTTATAATGAGAAGCTTCGTATTTGTGCAATAACCCGTATAATAAAGCTTTGAAATAAAAATAATTTATTTTCATCTTATTGTTTTTATTCTTAACTATAACTCTTATCCTGTCAATACTTTTTCAGAATAAGTTTTACTATTGTTATCTGCGTTAATTGGCGTTTATCTGCGGTTCCATTATTTCTGTCCTCTGTTTTTCGTTTACCCTGAGCTTGCCGAAGGGTGTCTTTCTATATTTCTTTCCTGTTTCGTGGTTATTTTTTTGTAGTTCTTCTTCTCTGCGAAAATCCCATTCTGTTTATCCTTTTCTGTTTTTTTAATTCTTTTTCTAATCGTGTGTTAATCGTGCCTGCCCGCCGGTCTTTTTGGAGGGTGAAATCGTGCGGTTCCATTTTGTTATCAGTTCTCTGTGTCCTCCGTTTTTCCTCTCTGTGTTCTCATTTCTCTTATCTGTTTATTTTTCGTTTTTCTTCTCTGTGAACTCTGTGGTTTGATTTTCCGTTCTCTGTTAACCCAAAAACTTTTCTTCTCTGCGAACTCTGCGACTTTTTGTTTTGTGAATATTTCTGTTCTTTCGTGGCTTTTTATTAATTTTCGGATCGGACTTTTCTGCAGGAAAACTTTACTAGAGACTCTTTGCTACTTTTATTGTTTCTTTAATTACTTCTTCAATCGGGGTATCCGACTTATAAATTTTAATTTTCTTAAATAAATCGGGATGTTCTTTGAAAGCTTCATTGAAAATCTCTCTGCCTTCTGCTTCCATATTTCCTGCCATACGCATAATCATTGGTTTGCTCGGCTTGTTTTCGATAACATATTTTACAACTGCTTTTGCCCAGTCATCGCAACGGGATATCCCTCCAAAACGAGCTCCAAAAATAGCTTTTACACGTGGATTGTTTATTAAAAGTCCTATCATAAGTTGCAGCCTTTCCTGTGTGGGCGCACCACCGGAATCCATAAAATTAGCCGGTTTTCCTCCAAACTTTGTTATCAAATCCAATGAAGCTATGCCGAAACCTGCCCCACCCGGGAATACGCCGATATCTCCGTCAAGCTCAACGTAAGGTATTCCGGCAGATTTTGCAATTTGCTCGGAAGCAGTCAATTCCCCAACTTCATGTCGAGCTTCTATTCCCAGCTTTTTTAGAATAGGATGTCTGAACATTGCGTCTTCATCAATGTCAACCTTCGAATCAAGAGCAATGAATTTTCCGTTTGAAGTCATAACAAGCGGATTTATCTCGACAAGCTTTGCTTCACAGGAAAGAAACAAATTATACATATTGGATATAATCGCGCCTGCTTCGACTACTCCGTTACCCGTAATTCCCATTTTACTTGCAAGTTGCCTTCCAAGATATGCATCAGGACGAACGCCTACATCAACATATTGTTTTATTATGCTTTTGGGTGAAGTTTTTGCGATAGCTTCTATATCCATACCGCCTTCTTTTGAAACAATGAGTAGAAGTTTATGGATAGTCCTGTCAATTGTAGCCGAGATATAAAATTCGTGAGATATTGGGATCTTCTCTTCTACAAGAATCTTTTTTATTTCATATCCGGAAACGGATTTTCCAAGCATCCCTTTTATCTCGTCTACGGCTTCGGAATAAGAATTAACGATTTTAATAATTCCTGATTTCCCGCGTCCGCCAACAAAAATCTGAGCTTTTAATACTACGGGATAAACAACTTTATCGAGTTCGCTAAGTTCGGAAATGTTCCCTATTAATACACTGCGGGGTACAGGAATCTTGTACTCTTTAAACAACATCTTTCCTTCGTATTCATATAGTCTCATAATTTTCCCAATGTAATAATAAAATATTTATTGTCAATTAATACTTTTTTTACTAATACCAAGTTGTTAATCCACTCCCTGCCTACCAATCTTTTTGGTAGGTTGTTCCAATTCTGTTGTCCATTCTCTGTTCTTTGTTTTCTTGTTAATCTGTTACCCTAAAACTTTTCTTTCTCTGCGTTCTCTGCGACTTTTCGTTTTGTGAATATTTCTGTTTCCTTTCGTTTTTATCTGTTCTCCGGCGGATAATTCTACCTGTTGATAATTTCTATTTCTCTGTTCCCATCGTCTAAAATATTGATTTTTATATCTATCCTTTTGGCAGGCAATAATTTTGTTGCTTTTTCCGCCCATTCAATCACACAAACTCCCTGACTTTCAAACAACTCATCTAACCCGAGACTAAGTACGTCTTCTAACTTGTTTATTCTGTACAAATCTATATGATATAATGGTATTTTGCATTGATATTCGTTCATAAATACAAAACTCGGGCTGTTTACGTCTATATTACAATCAAGTCCTTTAGCTATACCTTTAACAAAAACCGTTTTCCCTGCTCCGAATTCCCCGTATAAAGCTATAAGCGTATTCTTTTTTAGTTTTTTGCCTAATTTTTCCCCGAATTCTAATGTTTCTTCCGCGCTATTTGATATTATTATATCCTTCATATGATTTTGTGCCTCTCCGATAATTTTTAAGTAGAGAAGTAAAAACTTTTACCTGTTTTTATTTGTTGGTATATAGAAAAACATAATGATTTTTAAACTAATGTTTACAAAAGTCAAGACTAATTTTAAGGAATAGCAGATAATTACATATAATGCTTCTGTGAAAGGGAAAATATACAAACTATAAAAATACTTGACTAACAAACATTAAATTCTAAAATAGCATTGAAGAACATTATAAATTAATTATAATATAAAATAAAAATATTTATTACAAATGAACCTCAAAAAGTTTCTAAAAAGGACAAATAAACTCTTGTATAAAATTTCAAAGACATCAAAAGAAAAAGGAGCTTATTTTGTTGCTTATAGTTGTATGGGAAAACTTCTTCTTTGGACAATAAACGACTATTATAAAATGATGTTAGTGGAAAAATCAAAAGAAAGAGGAATTTACTATGTTATTTGCACGGGGAGAAAATTTATTCTTCATTTGTTAATAAGAGGGTATTATGAATTTCTTGTATCACCCGGAACTTTCAAAATGGGTGGGCATACTTATACTTATTTCTATCATAAATACACCTGGGGGAACGACAGAGTTGTTGAGATTCCAATAATTTTAGAAATGATGAAAAAATATTCAGACAAAAAAATACTTGAAGTTGGAAATGTGCTTTATTATTATTTTCCGGTTAAACACGATATCTTGGATAAATACGATAAGATGAAAGGTATAATCAATCAGGATGCTGCGGATTTTAAGCCTGCTTATAAGTATGACTTTATAATCACTATCTCAACTTTAGAACATATAGGTTGGGATGAAAAACCAAGGGACCCTACGAAAATTTTGCGTGCTATTGAAAATCTGACAAGTTGCCTTGCTCCAAAAGGGAAAATGATAGTTACTCTACCTATTGGTTATAATCCTGAGATGGATAAGTTATTAAAAGCAGGTAAAATAAAGTTTCCAAAGCAATACTACCTGAAACGTGTCCGGGAAGATAAATGGAAAGAAGCAAAATGGGAAGATATTTGTGACACGAAAAATTGGTATCCATTTACAGCCGCTAATGGTTTGCTTGTAGGAATTATTGAAAAAAGTTGATAAATTGAGCGATAGAAGTTCTATACTTTTATTTTATGAAAATTCTTGTTATTTCTAACCTGTATCCTCCATATTACATAGGCGGATACGAACTACGATGCAAAGATATTCTAGATAGTCTAATAAAACGCGAACACCTGACTGCCGGCAGGCACGTTAAAGTTACAGTTCTTACCGGTAACTATTTCATCTCAGGCAAACCAAAGGGATTGGATACGGTAGAAAAAAATAATGTACATAGAAAACTGCATTTTCAGGATAAGTACCCAATAAAAGTTTCCCTGAAGAATACTATTATAAGGGAATTAAAAGATAATAAAATTTTAAGAGACACCATAAAACAAACTAGTCCTGACCTAATTTACATTTTTAATATGGGAGGGTTGAGCAAATCTTTGCTTAGAACAATAGAAAAATATAAAATCCCTGCGGTTTACGATATCTCTGATTATTGGCTCTCCGGGGAAGGAATTATGGACAACTGGTTGATATACTGGAAACAATCTCCTGAATTAGCAATCTCAAGATTTATAAAATTAAAATTTGAAGCCCTTATAACTAAAAACTTTCTGAACAAATTAACTAAATATATTTTGCCTATACAATCACACTCTTTTAACCTAAATTTTAGCTATTTTACTAGCAATTTTCTTAAAGAATCGTATATTAAATCCGGTTTTAACGTTAAAAATTCACCTGTAATATATTGTGGAATTCCTGTAGAGTTAATTCCTCATAAGATATGCGGACCCGTCTCCGGGAGAAAACCATTTAAGTTGTTATATGTCGGCAATATAACACCCAATAAAGGAACTCTTACAATTATTAAAGCAATATCCGTATTGACAAAAAAGACAATTGAAGTTAGTCTGGACCTAATAGGGGGAATAGATTTGAATTACTTCAAGGAGATAACTTCTTTAATTTCTTTGGAAAAATTACCTGTAACATATAAAGGAAAATATAAAAGAGAAGAAACATTAAAGATGTATAAAGATTACGATGCGCTAATATTTTCAAGCGTATGGGATGAACCGTTTAGTCTTACTTTACTTGAAGGAATGATGGCAGGGTTACCGGTTATAAGCACAACTACAGGTGGCAGTAGTGAAATCTTGAAAAATGAAGAAAATTGTTTAACCTTTGAACCCGATAATGCCAACGAATTAGCCCAAAAAATAGAATTGCTGATTAATGATAACAATATGTATGAAAAAATAAGCAGTAATGCCCCTAAATTTGTTAAAGAAAGTTTTACAACGGAAAAAATGATAAATAAAATAGAAGATTACTTAAAACAAACATTGACACGATAATACTACCAAATGGACACTTTTGAATTTAAAGGCAATAAAACGAAAGAAAAAGAACTTTTGCGAAAGGTAATAGACAAAGTGAAATCCGGACAATACGAGAAAATACCTCTTGAAATTCTAAAACAAGAGTATAAAACATTAGAAATAAAAGATGAGGATGTTTTATACAATCTTTATAAAGCAAAAAATAAATTGCAAAGAGCACAGGTGGTTTTATTTTCCGTAGAACCATTAACAAGGTTTTATTTTATTCGTAAAATTCTTTTAAAAATTAAAAAATGTTTATTTAAGAATATTATAAAAAAACGAATTATACGTAATGAAAATGCGATAAAAAAAATAGAAGAATCAGTAAAGGAAATCGTCTCTTAAATTAAAATGACTATAGAATCAACAAATCTATCTGCTATACCTGAAACAGGCAAGTATAATGCAAAATTTTACAAAGATTATTACAATGAAATTAATAAAGTAACCGGTTTTGGAACAATTGATAAGGAGAAAATAAATGCGATATTAAAGTTTGTTACAGGAGATAAGATATTAGATATAGGATGTGGAAAAGGACAATACGCTTCTTATCTTAACTCCTTGGGTAAAACTGCTTATGGTGCGGATTTTGTAAAAGATTTTTTACCTTCAGGGCAACGAAAATTTATTTGTGGAAATATAATGCAAATACCTTTTAGGGAGAATAGTTTCGACACTTCTATATTATTTGATGTTTTAGAACATACGGATGACGAAAAGGCATTAACTGAAGCGGCAAGAGTAACTAAAAATAGAATAATAGTAACCGTTCCTATGGATTGCAATAATTGGTTTAGGGAGTTTTATCTTATTTACGCCCATTACATAGATAAAACACATTTAAGATATTACACGGAAGAAAAAATAAATAAACTTTTTGAGAAATGCGGTCTTAAAATCATAGCTTTATTGCCACATCTTACAGTGGATTTTGCCCGGCTTATGATTAGTTCTATGGAACCTAAAGGGGGAATTATCAATAAATTAGTTTTCCGCCTTCTCCCTTATGCAAAATTTAAGCAAGTAAATACTGCAAAAATTATAATAGCAGATAAAATATAAAGTTATGGAAATAAGAGTCGATCAGTTTATATCTAGTTTCTATCCTAAGTTTGCAGAAGGCGCCGTATTTAACGATATACTGGAAACGCAAAAAACATTACGAAATGCCGGTTATATTTCAGATATATTTACAATAGACCCTGAAAAAGATAGTGGCGCCAGGTTTTATTCTAAATATAATTACCGTTCAAAAAACGACATTGTTATTTATCAATATGGTGAAGGGTCTATTTTGACGGATTTTATAATTAAACTAAAAGCCAAAAAAATATTAAGATATCATAGCGTAACCCCGCCTAAATTCCTTAAAGAAACTCCAAAATCCTTATTGGATACTATTGGCGGCAATAAAGATGCCAAATTTCTAATATCCGAAATGAATTCATCTTTTGCTACTTCAGAATATACTAAAACAGAGCTTGAAAATTTTGGTTTTAAGAATATACAGATATTACCTGTTTTTATTGATTTTAATAAGTATAAAAAAACATCAAAAGCTGCTGTTTCGAAGACAACTAAAAATCTTATATTTGTGGGAAGATTAGTGCCAAACAAAAAACATGAAGATATTATAAAAACCTTTTATTATTACCATAAAATTAACCCAAAATCTAATTTATTTCTGGTAGGGGAGTGTAAAAGTTGTCCCCGGTATGTAAATTTTCTAAAGAAGTTAATAAAAGAATTAGACCTTAATAAGAATGTTTGCCTTACAGGCCAAATAACTTTTGAGGAACTTGTAAATTTTTACGGCGTTTCGGATATATTTATATGTATGAGCGAACACGAAGGCTTTTGTGTCCCGTTACTGGAAGCGATGTATTTTACTTTGCCAATCATTGCATATAATTCAACTGCAATCCCATATACACTTGGAAATGCAGGAGTTCTGGTAAATAAGAAAAATTACGCAGAAATTGCGGAGCTTATAGATATAATTTTAACGGATAAAAAATTATATTCGCAAATAGTAGAAAAACAAAATGATAGACTAAAAGAATTTAGTTTAGAAAATACTAAAAATAAGCTTATAAAGTATATTGAAGAATTAAAAAATTCGGGAAATTCCATAGAAACATATATAGAATAAAAAGAAAGCTTGAGAGTTTAAGAAAAAAATATAAAACGGAAAAAGATGGAAAAACTTACAGACTCGCCCTTGCAAAGAATGAAAATCCTTGTCATTTCTAATTTTTATCCTCCTTATTGTTTGTCTGGATATCCTCAAGCAGATTATGGGAAAGATTGTAAGAAAAAAATTGATGAATTGACAAAAAAAGGGCATGAAATAAAAATATTAACAAGTATGTATGGAGTAAATAAATTTTGTGCTGAAAATCAAGTATATCGATTGCTTTCATTAAACATTCCTGGTCAAAATATAAACAAAAGTACCTTCACAAGTTTAAAAGATAATTTTGCTCTTAAAAATTTATTAAATAAATTTAATCCTGATCTGATATATATATTTAATATGTGGGGAATAGAAAAATCTATATTGCTTACTCTAAAAGCTTCCCAAAAACCAATCGTGTTTGATATAGTTGATTATTGGATAACGGATAATACTTCTTATGATAACTGGCTGTTTTTCAAAAATGAAAATATCAAAACAACAATTTTGAGATATATAAGCCTTTGTTTATTAAATATGTTTTTAAAAAAGAAATTCTCTTTTAATGAATCTTTGGGGTATTTAAATTCTGAAGAATTGAAATATGCATATTTTTGTAGCGAATCGTTAAAAAATAAATATCAGGAATTTGGGTTTAATGTTTATAACAATCCTGTAATCTCAAATGATTCAGTAACTAAAATAGAAACTCATCTTCAAAATGTCCTGTCACCGGAGTTTCCTGCTTATGTTCATCGTAGTTATCCTAAACTTACTAACAAAATATTAGTCGTTATGCCACAAAGTTTTGGAGATGTTTATCGTACGACAGCCATTCTTTCAACGATGAAATCCATATTTCTTGAAAAACAAATTCACTTTATGACTAAAAAAAAATGCTTCCCCCTTTTGATTTCTAATCCTGATATTGAAAAATTAATCGAATATCCTGATAGTTTTTCTTCTCCTTATGGATGCGCGGCTTTTCTTACCCTCCCAATGTCTGAATGCCTTATAAAGAGTTATGACAAAATTTATCTTCCCTATGACAAAGTACAAATCGAATTTATTACAAATCGTGAACAAAATTTTCGCTCTCATATAAACATAGTAGAACTTTTTGCAAAATTCTGTGATATAAAAAAGAATGAAATACAACGTCCTTTTCTTTCTGAAGAGTTAATAGAAACGGAACATAAAAATTTTATTATAATACATCCTGCTACATTCGCTTCTACAAGGAATTGGGATTTTTTCCCGGAATTAGTAAAAGAGATAAAAAAATATAAAAATATTGATATACTTCAAGTAGGTTGGGAATGGGATCCTTTAATTCCTGGTTGTAAAGATTGTAAAGGATTATCTTTTGGAAAATTAGCCACTCTAATAAAAGGTGCATCTCTTTTTATTGGTATAGATTCATTCCCTGCACATTTGGCAGGGGGAATAAATACCCCTTCTATTTTAATCTTTGGAGGAAGTGAAAGTTCTTTTTCTAAACCATATTGGGGAAGCCCTACCATTTTAGAACCGGAAAGACCAAAAGAATGCAAGTTCGCATGTTATTCTAAAGAATGTCTCAGGGGGAAAAAGTGCATAAATTTTATAAGTATAGATAGAGTAATGCAAGAAATCAGAAGGAGGATTTAATGAATTTATTATTATTTGTTTTTCTTTTAAATAATCCTATAAAAAAACTCGTAGAGATACCTATTACAAGCAAATCTCAAGTATATGAAATAAATAAACTAAAATTAACAATCAAATCTGTTACAAATTACGATATTCAAATAATAGCAGACGATAATGAATTAAAAACTCTTAGTAATGCAGGTTTTCATTATGAAGTTATTTTGAATGATTATAGAGAGTCTGTGAAAAAACTACTCGCTAAAGGGACTTACCATAGTTATTCGGCGCTTGTGCATGAACTTGATTCCATAGCAATTAATTATCCGGCGATTACAAAACTTGATACTATCGGATATTCCGTGGAAGGAAGACCAATTCTCGGACTGAAAATATCGGACAATGCAGGAACAGAAGAAACAGAACCGGCTATAAGATTTACGGGTTGTCATCACGGAGACGAAATAATTTCGGCGGAAATAGTTTTGTATTTAATCAAACAGCTAACGGATGAATATTCTACGGATTCATATATAAAACAACTTGTAGATGGACGTCAGATATGGTGTGTCCCTATAGTCAATCCCGACGGAATGTATAGTTATTCAAGACATAATTCCAATGGAGTAGATTTAAATCGTGATTACGGTTATATGTGGGCTAATGACGGCAATAGCCCTTATCCTTTTTCACAACCTGAACCCCGCGCATTGAAATCAAATGCAGAAACGCATAATTTTGCGATTAGTTTTGACTATCACTCGGTATATAATGTAGTTAATTGTCTCTGGGATTATACTCCGACAAAACCTACAATGGACACAATTATGCTTAATCTTGCAAAGGATTATTCGGATTCTACAGGCTATTCAATAGTCCATGGCTATGACTGGTATCAGGTATGTGGAAGCTGTCAGGACGCAATGTATGGATGTAATGGAATTATTGCGTATACAATAGAAACTCCGCAAGATGCAGACCCTACACCCGTTTGTGTGTCAAATGCAAGCGCAATGCTTAAAATGATAGAACGTTCCGGAAATGTTGGAATATCAGGGATAATTACGGATTCTGCTACAGGTAATCCTATAAATGCAAGAGTAGAAATAGAAGGAATTGATTGGAAAATGTATACAAACCTTTCTACCGGGTTTTATCATATAGTTTTACTGCCGGGAACATATACATTAAAAGTTTCTGCAAACGGATACGCAAGTAAAGAGATTGCAAATATAGCAGTAGGTGATTCAATAACCCTTATCAATGTTCCGTTACTTTTTAATAATAAATATTATGCGGATAGATTGCTAACTATTAAATATACGGGAATTTCAAATAAAACATTAAGTTCTGCCTCTCTTGGTCCGGAAGACAATAAAGCTCTTTCCCTCGGTACTGCCGGGGAAGTAGTTTTAGATATGGGAATCCCTATCCAAGATAGTTTTACCGTGTATGAGGGATCGGATAGCACAGGGAATGAAGGATATCAGGTTTTAGTATCTAATATATGGCAGAGCGGTTTTGTCAGTCTTGGCTCGGGAACGGGAACTACTACTTTTAATATAACCTCAACCGGTTTACCTGAAGCAAGATATGTCAAAATAATTGATGATGGGAATGTTAGTAATTATACGACTCCCGGGTTTGACCTTGATGCAGTTGAATCATACAGATTGTTTGGAGTTGCAGAAAAAAACAATTATAAACCCAATATAATGCTCTGTTCTAATCCGGTTGTTAATAAATTAACAATTAAAATATCTAATTCTAATGAGAGAAATATAACTTTAAAATTATATAATTTGGCAGGACAAATACTGGCTAAGAATATTATTTCTAATGGACAAACAAGTTTTTCAATTGCTACAGACAAGATTCCTTCTAATATTTATTTTTTGAAAGTAGAAGGCAAAAACTGGGCAACTACAAAGAAGGTAATTGTTTTACATTAATACCAGGTTGTTAATCCCCAAGTGTAGTTCTTCACAATTTCGGTAACGGTTTTTTTAGGTTCGCCTGAGGCGGACTGGAAATCTCGCGGTTCCAATCCGTTTTCTGTCCTCTGTTTTCGTGTTTTTTTCATACTTTCGTGGTAATTTTTTTGTAGTTCTTTTTCTCTGCGAAAAACCTAATTCTGTTTATCCTTTTTATCTCTATGTTTCTATGTTTTTTAATCTTGTTGTTATCTGCGTCCAAAAACTCTTTCTTTTCTCCGTTTTTCCTTCTGTGGTCGGAGTTTACCCCGCAGGAGTCGAAGATCCCGATGTGGCGGTGGGCGGGGTGGCTAAAATTCTTTTCTGTGGTTTGAGTTTCCGTTAGAAAATTTAGTCGTATGAAAGAACCATTATTTCTACTAGTTTGATATTAGCGGTTTGGTGTGAGTTTCTTAAGTAATAAGATTCCCAACCATAAAGCATTTACAGAATTGGATATGGAACTTGCCCACGGGATTCCGGTAAACCCTATAACTTTTACAAGCACAAGCACAAATATTACGTTAACTATAACGGTAATAAAACTTGCAATCATAGGAGTTTTAGTATCTTTTAATGCATAAAATCCCGTAGCAAGAATTCTTGCCAGTATAAGACCGGGTATTCCCATAGCGTATGCCTGTAAAGCCTTTGCCGTATTTATTGTATCCGTTGGAGTGAATTTGCCGTGTTGATACAGGAGTTTGCATACAGGGTAAGCCAGTACCCAGATTAAAACCGTTGATACAATGCTGCAAAGCACCCCATAAATAAAAGTAGTCCGTATCGTTTTAGTAAATTCTTTTCTGTGTTCCCCGGAAAGGTTTTTTGCAGCGGATGGCAAAGCAACATTAGCAAGCGCAACCCCCAGCACTCCAACGGGAACCCACATTATCCTGAAAGCATATTCAAGCCATGCAATTACTCCATCCTGAAGGAAAGATGCGATAAGAGTATTTATTATCGTGTTGATTTTCATTGCGCTGTATCCAATTGCAATAGGCATCATAAGGAGAAGAACTTTTTTTACTTCAGGCGTAAACTTAAATTTTGGACGCACGAGATATCCTTCTTTGCGTAATTGAGGAAATTGGGAAATAAGTTGTAAAGCGCCTCCGATAAGTGCGCCAATAGCTATTGATGTAATTCCGAATTGAGGTGCAAGAGCAACTCCAATTCCAATAATGGCAACGTCAAACCAACAAGATGCTATTCCTGTAGTAAAAAAATGATTAAAAAAGTTTAAAACGCCCATTACAAGGGCAGAAACCGTAATGAATATAAGAAATGGAAATAAGATACGGGTTAGTTTAACGGTAAGAAGAAATTTTTCTCCCTGGAATCCATAAGCAACAAGTTTAACCAACCAGGGAGCAAATATTATGCTAATTAAAGTTATTGCTCCGGTAATTAAGAGCATTGTCCCAAGGATAAGGCTTACGAATTCGGTAGTTGTTTTTTTATCCTTATTTGCGTGATAGTCTGCAAACATAGGCACAAACGCAGGAGTTAATGTCCCTTCCGCAAGAACGTCTCTCAATAGGTTTGGGATTCTGAATGCCACGCGGAAAGCATCCATAGCGATACCGGCACCAAAAAAATGCGCGAATACTATTTCCCTCAAGAGACCAAGTATTCTAGAAATACCCGTGCCGATACTAAAATTAAGTGCACCTTTTAGAAGACTATGTTTTTTCATTATTTTAGTAACGTTAAAATTTGAGGCTCGCTTTCCGTTATTACAATAGTATGTTCAAAATGGGCAGAAGGTTTCCCGTCAAGAGTAACTGCCCGCCAACCATCATTCATAACTTTTACTTCATAAGTCCCCGCGTTTACCATTGGCTCAATTGCAAGCGTCATTCCGGGTTCAAGCACAGGCCCACGAGAAGGACTCCCAAAATTAAATATTGTAGGTTCCTCGTGCAATTTAGTTCCTATCCCATGTCCGGTAAAATCACGGACAATTGAAAATCCATTTGATTCGACATAAGTCTGGATAGTATTGGAAATATCCGTTAAATGATTCCCCGGGTAAGCTTTTTTTAGGGCAAGTTCTAATGAATGTTTAGTTACTTCAATTAAGTTTAATTTAGATTTGTTAACTTCGCCAACTGTAAAAGTATATGCCCCATCTCCATAATACCCCTTGTAGTAAGTTCCGACATCAATAGAAATTATGTCTCCTTCTTGTAAAACACGTTTGGAAGGCATTTCATGGACTACGGATTCATTGACCGATGTGCAAAGAGTATAAGGATAATGTTGTTTAAACGCAGAAACGAAGCCCTTAAAAGCAGGTTTAGCGTTATGTTTAATTATGAAATTCTCTGCAAATTTATCCAGTTCAATTGTAGTGACTCCCGGTTTTACCATTGAATTAAATAAGTTCAGTAAATTACCGACAATTGCTCCCGCTTCTCGCATTAAAGCAATTTCTCTTTGAGATTTCAAGTTAATCATCTTATTGCATTATTAATTTCTTTTTTTCTCTGTGCCCTCTCTGTTTTCTATCTCCATTTTGTTGTCTGTTCTTCTTTTAACTCTCAACTGTCTCTTCTCTGTGTTCTCTGTGGTTAAAGTTTTTTCTACTATCTGTAATTCAGTATTTGGCATTCGTTATTTTTCCTATGACCGATTCTATTTCTTCTCTAGAAATTTTACCTTCCCGTAGTATAACAGGAGAAAAACTTATGTCAATAATTGTAGAAGGAATATTGCCGGAAGTCCCCGGGATAACAAAATCTAATTTAATATTTAGCCCTGAGTGAGAAGTTGGAGGAGGCTCGGATTGTATATTTGCGCTTGTCATTACAAGAGGGTTTTTATATTGGTATAAAACGGAAAGAATAGGTTCGGAATCAGGAATTCTTACGCCAAGTGTATTATTAGAACTTGTGACAGGTGAACCCGGTTTGGCTTTGAAAATAATCGTTAATGCGCCGGGCCAAAAAGTATTTATTAGCTTTGATCCAATTTCAGGAACATATACATATTTATCAAGTTCGGATGTATCTTTAATGAAAAGAATCAAAGGTTTTGCCTTGTTCCTGTGTTTTATTTTATATATTTTGTCAATTGCAATTAAATTATGCGCATCACAACCTATTCCATAAACAGTATCCGTGGGAAATCCGATTATTCCCCCGTTGCCAAGTGTAGATATCGCACCTTCTATTAAATCCGTTTTATTCATTTATTCCCTATACTTTGCCCGAACTTTTGTTCGGGATATCAACTCTAGACAGAAACAAATTAAGTACAGGGTAGATGGGGTAACGTCACCCCATCTACCCTTATTTATTAATTATCAAGTAGGCAGAACTATCACTCAAGCGATACTAATAATTCTTTTGTTCTTTCCAATAAATTATTTGTTTGAAATTGGATGGCCCTTTAACTTTTTCGCTTATAAGTTCCCCTTTACTGCCGCCGATAGTAATAACAAAATCACCGGTTGCGGTAACGGATATTTGCGGACTCATAGGCACACCTTCACCAATTTCTTCAAACAGGGAGTCGTCATCCGGCGCTTTACCCGTTGTAAATTTCGTGTGATATAATCTTGCCAATCCTTCAATATTACAAGGGTTATCAGGATTTAAAGGTTCATAAGTCGTAAAATAAACTATTTCATTAAATACAATTGGTTTTGAAATGGATTTTTCATTTTTACTAAGCGCTCTATACCATCCATTACTATTAGCCGTCCCTCCACCCGTAATATTTGATAAGTCTGAATCCGTATAAGGTGTGGTTTGCTTATTATCTCTCATACCGTAGAATCTGTTGTAAGTATTGGTTTTTCTTAAAGAATCTCTATCCCCTCCACCAAAGAATAGCCATAAATGCCCATCTGCGTCGTAAGCGCAGGATGGAGGGTAATAGAATGGCTGTTCGCTTGTGGATACAAAAATTCTACTGCCTGTCCAACTTGCCGGGAGAGTACTGCGAATATCAAATTTCCATAACTGTCCTTTTATGTCCCCGATATATATATAATCTGAAAGTCCATCATTTGAAGTATCAACAAGAATAGGGTCGGAAGGTATGCAATTTGTCATATGTGTATTAGTAAATTTCTTAAGCACGGTTCCATCTTTTGCGTCAATAACATAAACTGCCCGTCCCAAAGTTCCGGATGCTTTGTTAAATCCGCCACCAATCACTGCAATAGTTTTTTCTCCTGTCCCTACCTTTACTCTTCCTATTGCCGGGCTTGACCATGTTTGTGCGAACATTGTGTCGCCACCAATTTCCCATAAGAATGATGGATTTTGAGTATTGGTTACGTCAAGTCCGAAATAATAACTCCCACCACTACGTTCTCCGCAAATCAATTCGGTTTTCCATTCAGTGCTGTCTTTTGTTGTATCGCCAATGGTTGATGGAATCCATGTGTCAAATACAATAGGATTACCATCCACATAGTAGCCGTGCGTGGTTGTTAAGTTTTTTAATCTGGACAACTGGTTTTTGGGAATAAACGCCCATAATTCTTGTCCTGTCCCGGGAGTAAAAGTATCTCCCTGTGCTACATACGTTCCTGCATCAAATGCGTGTAACATACCATCATTTGCACCACTAATAACGATTTTCCTGCGATGTTTATTTACTGCCTTGAACCCTTCATATCCCTCATCGGTATACCACGGAGAAGGTGGACCCACACAAACAGGCCAGGAATGGAATATATCTCCTAATTTCCAACTATACTCATTATCTCCCCTTACATAATTTATAAGAGATTCCACGGAATCATCGGCAACTCCTAAATCATTAGAATCTATATAAGTTGGATTAAACACGACGCGACTGTTATTTTTTTGAGTATAAATAGTCCTTTCCGCGGAGGTCATATTTTTAAGAACTGTCCCTGCTTCCCATAGAGGAGTTGATAGAATATATCCTGAATCATCTTGAGGTAATGTTCCATCGGGATTTAAACGAAAAGCTTTTAAGTATCCTTGCCAGAAAGGGCTGGATTCAGAAGGCATAAAAGAAGCTATATACATATTATTATAGTATTCGGTTCTGACGGAAGGAACTTCAGGACCCGAAAAAGAAGTAGCGCGTTCTTCCATTATTCCAATGATTTGATTAAGAGCTGAGTCAAGCAAGTCAGGTGATGTTGCGGGGTAGTAATGTTCAGTCCCACCGAGTTTAGCAATAGAATCAAGGCATTTAGCGTCAGCACCTCCTGCGACAGCTACGCCACAAACAAAAGTCTTAACATCATACTTAATTCCTAAAATCTGTATATTTCGAAGATTTTTTGCTTCAGTATAAGGTGAATGGGTATTATAACTGGGGTATCCGGTTTCTGCACCATCGGAACAAAGCAATACAAAATACCCTCTGCAGCGTTTTGCGACATCTTTAGGTATGATTTCCTGTGTATAATACTGTTTTGCCCAGTAAAGAGCGCCACCCATAGGAGTTCCTCCATCTGCTCGGAATTCATTGATTTGCCCGGTGTTATCAATCCATTGTTTAATAGAGTCCAGGGAAGATCCCATTTTTGCCCTTAAAATCGTTTTTGTTGCTTCAGGGTAATTTTTAGGCCAGTAATCGTTTCCGCTTCCATCTACTCCGTGCCATGGAATTTTTTGAACTTTTGAATCGGTATAAGGAGATGTTCGATACCAATCACGAGCATATTCATTGGTAGCTTTATATTGCCCATAAGTCATTAAACCGAATCTTATACTATTGTGTGCCTGAATAGCCTGCCGAAGCCCATTTTTCAGAATATACATTCTCGAATCATTTTTAAATCCATCTCCATTTGTATCTCTGCCGGGATACAAATCGCTTCCATCTCCCCATGTGTAATTGCCGTTCATATCAAAAGTCATTGAGCCGGAAGTATCAAAAATAAGTAATATATCCGGGTAAACAGTTATAGTAAAAAGGTCAACATCTTCAGAAATCGCTTTTATAGAGAAACATAAAAAAGATAGTACGAAAATGAGTTTTTTCATATTATTTCCCTCCTATTCAAAATGTAATTTTTTTGCCATTTCCTGTACTTTATAGGAAAATTTTACGTTTTTATAGTTAAACATATTGTCAGAAATATCTATCCCTTCTTTTACATCTTTAACTTCAGTTGTAGACTGTAATGTGTTCGTAGAATCATACTTTTCTATTGTTTTTGGAATCCACCCCAAATCGTCGGTTTCTATATAATTTTTATAACTAATTATCTCCTTATTTGAAGAAGCTTTTTCTATTTTATCTCCTAACTTTATCTGCGTTTTGCCTTTTTCCATTTTAATACCTACCACCTCCAGAGCATCTTTTATTGGCGGCATCTTTTGCATCTTGCCGAAAGCAGGTATATACCAACATTCTTTTTCATCGGATATCATTACGAGTCCTATTTCTTCTGAGTTAGGCAAGGTCTCTTCTATCCGAATTCTATTGTTTTCCTGTTTGATAAAAGTTTTATATACAATATTATCAGACAGGAGCCTTGTTTCAAGAGAAATAATAATCCCTTCATTTGCAGAAAAACATACCAAAGGCATAAACATAAATATTCCAAAAATTAACTTATTTCCACCTGAAATGAATTTCCCTTTGTTCAACATTTTCCCCCCTATAGTAATCAATACTGTGTTCCACCTCTTCCAAGCGGACCACATTTAATTCTCGCTTTTACGACACGTTTACTTTTATTCATTTTGCCTGAAGTTATTACATCATACTTGAAATCAAAGAATTCGTTGCCTTCTTCTATGCTGAATCCCTCCTTATAAGCAGCGCCAACAAGTTGAGGAGGAGTTGGAATCGTATTTGGCAACCCGCTTTTATATTTTGCATTATTAACAAGCGTAATCCATGTATCCGGTGATGCCGGGAATGCCTCACATTTTGCCGGCACCTCTGATATGCCCCGTTCTAACCCGGCTTCTGCAGAATGAAATGCAATTTTCGAGTCTGAACCCGCAACACTGATTCTAATTTCGCTCATACTCATTGTCATTAAAGTTATAACCAATAATCCAAGTATAACGAGTACGCTCATGACCAATATGAGTGAAACACCTCTTTCTTTATCCATAGCTATTATATATATGAAGCAAATCCCTGAAACTGTCAATACATTTTTTCATTTTCTTATCGGCAGAGATGAGATTCTTCTCCGCCTTCCACCAAAAAGATCGGCGGACAAGCAGGCGAATCAGAATGTCCAGCAGAGCTGGATAAGTTGGAGGCCCACGCTACGCTCTGGATAGAAATCCCTAATCCAGTATAGCTGGAAAGGGCTTGCTATAATCATCATTGTCTTGGGAACTCCAACTAAATAGAACCCTGAATCTCGACAATTAAATAGAATATAAATGTGAGAAAAAACGTGTAACTTATATTTCAGATTAGATGTTGTATGAGAATTTTTAATCCAATAGCAATTAAAATTATACCGCCAAGAATTTCGATTTTATTCTCAAAAAAATGCCCGGCTTTATTGCCAATAAACACGCCTATAAAAGAGAGTGAAAAAGTGATAATCCCAATAATCATTATTGGGGTTATGATGGAAACTCTTAAAAATGCAAAACTCAAACCAACCGCTAATGCGTCAATGCTTGTGGCAACGGATAATAACAACAGTACATATAAGTTCAACGGGTTAATTTCTTTTTTTTCTGATTCTTTTTTTGTTGCTTCATGAATCATTTTAATCCCTATTAAACTTAATAATCCAAAGGCTACCCAGTGGTCAAAACTTGAAATAAAACGGTCAAGGTAAGATCCCACAAACCAGCCTATTAATGGCATACCCATCTGAAACACACCAAAGAAGAGTGCAATTTTTAACGCATTGTCGAAGATCTCGCCTTTCTTTGTAGGGGGACCGGATTTTACATTTTTTATAATTGCGCCACTCGTAATGGAGACAGCAAAAGCATCCATTGCCAGACCAAAAGCTATAAATACATAAGTTAACATAATCCCTTGAATTATGTGAAATAAAAGTAAATAATAATTATGTTTTTATCAGGATAAGTTTTTGAGTTGAAATTAAAGAATTTGTTTTTAATCTTATGAGGTAGATGCCCGGTTTTAAATGTTTTGCGCTGACATTAATATTGTAGTTCCCCTGTTCTTGTTCCGAATTAACCAGTGTTTTAATTGTCCTTCCCGATATGTCATATATTGTTAATGAAACTTTAGTTGTTTTGGGTATGAAATAACTTACATTTGTAGAATAGGTAAATGGGTTTTTAGATATTTTCAATATTGTGTTGTTAATTTTAGGTTTCGTATTTTCTTCAATCCCGGCCTGACAACCTAAACACCACCTGCAAGGTATTCCATTAACTATTGACCATATTCTGTAATTCCCCGCAGCTGCATTGGATGGAAGAGTTACGTCCGTATGTGTTTCATTCCAGGAAGTGCTAATCGGCATATAAAGCAATTCTCCGCCTCCGTTGCCCTGAAAATTCCCGCCGCCAACACGGACAAATGACATAATTGGATGGTCATTTGAAGCCATATGACAGTAATTTCCTCCATCTGCTTCGGATACACCTCTGAAAAGTGTCCCTTCTATATGTGTGTTAGTAGATAAAGTGCTTACGCTTTGATGATTTGTTATTGTTGATTGCCATTCATTTCTATATCCGAGCCCTATATCATATTGTTCAATGGAATTAAGATATGTCCCATTATTTCCGCCGATTGTTAATATATATGGTTGCACGGCAGGAACAAGAACAGAAGAATGATATGCTCGTGGAGTGGAAAGTGATACGGTGTTTTTCCATTTATTTGTGTTTGTTCCCGGAATTCGTTCGGCAGGGTCCCATATTTCACAACTTGAAAGTGGGGTTACCCCATTGTGCCCCCCTGTCACCAGAACAAGACCGGAGTAAAGGATAGTAGCGTTATGTAAAAACCTTGCATTATTTAAAGCGCCTTCTAATGTCCACGTATTTGCAACCGGGTCATATATTTCACAGGTTGACAATGGAGATGTTCCATCAGTTGTTCCGCCTATTACCAAAACTTGTCCCGATTGTAAAAGAGTAGCAGTATGAAAATATCTTGCCGTGTTTAAAGAGGCTTTATTTGTCCAGTTTGTACCATCCCATAATTCACAGGTGGCCGAAGAATTTCCCCCTGTTGTTTGTCCGCCTATAACAAGAACGGTGCCATCCAGTAAAAGAACGGACGTATGCTTTGTCCTTGGAACATTCATATTTCCTGCACTATTCCAGACGCCTGAATTATAAACTTCACAAGAATTTAAAACACTACTATTTTCTCCACCGGCTACAAGAACTCTTCCATCACTAAGAAAAGTAGCGCTGTGATTAAATCTTGCGGTAGCCATACTTCCTGTGTTTGCCCATGTCTCAGTTGATACGTCATATAGTTCTGCCGAACTGATGGCAGAAACGTTTTTCCCGCCCGCTACCAAAACATTCCCGGATGTCAATAAAACTGCGGTATGGTTGCTTCTTGCGTCATTAAGAGAAGCTGTGTTGCTTACGGTATCTTTGCAATAATTATATAATTCACATAAACTAAGCGCACCACCGACATTTTGCCCCCCTGCAATAAGAACATTAGTGCTGCAATTGCTCGTGTGTATTATCGGGAGTATCGTTACGGTTTGAGCTTCACGTGCGGTATTAAATGAGTTTTTGTTTTGCCATAATCCATTTGAAGGGTCATATATTTCGACTTGTTTTGTAAATGGAGCTCCTCCCGCAGAAGACCCAATCGCCAATACTTTGCCGGTAGGTAAAATGGCAAGGGTTCCGTGCCCTCTTGCTATTAGTGTTGTATCCGTGGAATACCACGTTTCGGTTGCAGGTGAATAAAGTTCGGATACTAAAGTGCCTTCACCCGTTGCTAAAACATCTCCTGACGGTAATAATGCAAATCCTCCTGCACATTTTCCAATCTTCATACTATCGGTAATCGACCATGCCCCGGCGTTAATATCATAAAGTTCACATGTTTTTAACCTGACGCCTCCGCCAACTCCACCCGCTACCAATACTTTATTATTCCATGGCGGGGGCAAAAGGACTGCGGTAGCACTGGTTCTACTGATATTCATAAGCCCTGTGGTTGCCCATGTCCCTGAAGAATAAGTATAAATTTCGCAATTTTTGCTGTCTCCACTCCATGCAAAAGATCCACCTCCAATTATAAGAACTTTATCGGAAGGTAATAAAACTTCTGAAGCGTTATAATGATAATTAGACGGAAGACCTGTTACGGCTATGGCATCTGTAGTATAGTCATAAATATATGGAGTTCTCCCATCATCCGCTATAATTACTTTTTCATTTCTGAATAGTGTTGCCCATGCGCCACATTTGCTAAAACTGTTGGATGCCGCAGATGCAGTGAAAGTATTTGCAGATTCATCGTAAAGCCAGTTTTTATTAAATGTCCAACTTGTTACGTAAAAAACTTTACCATTTGGAAGAAGGATGGCATTTGTATGAGCATCATCGTCTTCAACTCCTGAAGGCATTGCAGTTCTTGTCCATTTTCCCGTTGCGGGATCAAAAACCTCATAGCCTGAAGTTTCTGAGTCCTGCGTTCCGATTATTATTAGCTTCCCATCTGAAAGTAATGATGTTGGAGAACCACATCTGCCTACGTTAAGGTCGCCCGTTCTTCCCCATCTTCCCGCGCTTCCGGCAATTGTTGAAAATAAAAAAAAGATCACAAATGAGAAAATTTTGATTTTAGACATAATACCTCCAAAATGATCATATGATTATATGGTACATTTCTACCTTAATTGTCAAGACAAAACTGATTTTTTTTGAAATTGGATAAGAAATTCTTAAAACACCGGGAGGGGATTTAAAATAAGAATTTTTATAAATGCTAAGATAAACCGTAAAAATATTGAATTTTATAGATTTTTGTTGCAAAAAGAAGATATTGTGATACATAGTTCAAAATACAACAAATAGAGAAAAAAGTCTTTTTATGGATAACAGGAGGAAAGATGAAAAAACTTTTTGAATTTACAGGATTAGGAATTTTATTTGCACTTACTTGTGCAACAGCATCAGCTCAGGACTTCGCAAAGGGCAGACTTATTGTAAAGTTTAAAGATGGGGTTAATATCTCAAATCAAAAAGGTAGTGTTTTAACAGGAATACAGAGTGTAGATAAATTGAATGAAAAATATTCCGCGAAACAAGCAACCGAATTATTTAAAAATTATACGCCTGTTACAAAAACAGTAGTCATAAAAGATAAGATAGTAGATGTCCCGTCTCTTTCAAATATTTATGTTTTAACTCTCAATGAAGATGCAGATATTCTTTCTGCAGTCAAAGAATATAAAAATAATCCTGATGTCTTATATGTCGAACCTGATTATATTGCCCATAGTTGCGCAACTCCAAATGACTCATATTTTGGCGAACAATGGGGACTAAATAAAATTCAAGCAGAAGCCGCATGGGATACAACTACCGGGGATACTTCAGTTGTAATTGGAATACTTGATACGGGAATTGATACGGCTCATCCCGACATAGTAAATAATTTATGGATAAACAAAGATGAAATACCCGGTAATAGTATAGACGATGATGTAAATGGATTTGTTGATGACGTATACGGATGGAATTTTGTAAGTAATAATAACAACCCGAATGATGATGCCGGTCACGGTACTCATTGCGCAGGTATCGCGGGCGCAGTAACAAATAATGGAACCGGAGTAGCAGGTGTAAGCTGGAAATCAAAAGTTATGGCAGTTAAAGTGCTTAATAATAATGGTACCGGACTTTACTCGAATATTGCGTTGGGAATAGTATATGCGGCTAACAATAATGCAAAAATTATAAATATGAGTTTGGGCGGATATGCTTCTTCTACTCTTCTGGAGAATGCGCTCATAAATGCGTATGCTACATCAGTACCCGTAGGAGCAGCCGGGAATGATAATAAAGAGCAGTTGTTTTATCCTGCTTGTTTTTCAACGGTACTTGCAGTCGCAGCAACGGATAGCAATGACGTAAAATGGGACGGCTCGAATTACGGGAGCTGGGTGGATTTGTCAGCGCCGGGAGTTAGTATATACAATACACGACTAAATGATTATGCAAGATTTACGGGCACTTCACAGGCGGCTCCTTTTGTATCCGGAGTTGCAGCATTGATTGCAGCTTATAAACCGACATTTTCTACGGGCGCAATAATGAACATGATTGTGAATAATACTGATCCTATTGATACTTTAAATCCGACTTATGCAGGAAAAATAGGAAGTGGAAGGCTGAATGCGCATCTTGTACTTACGGGAGGATTATTGCCGAAACTTGCAATGCTTGGAGATACGGTAAAAGACCCGGCCGGTGATAATGACGGCGTGCCGGATGCAGGCGAAACGGTAAATTTGGTGATTGCGTTACAGAATAACGGAATGGATGCAACCGGCGTATTTGGAGTTTTGCATACGGACGATGCAAACATTACGGTTACGGATTCTACGTCCAATTTCGGCGACATACTTGCGCGTGTAAAGAAAGCAAATTCCGGGGACGTATTTACGTTTTCTCTTTCGGGAGGATGTCCTCAACATAATGCATTATTCAGGTTGGAGATAGCTTCAAACAGCGGAACTTACCGGGACACGATAGAATTTTCCATAGGGACTCAGAATAGTTATAACGTAAGCGGGATGATAAGCACAAATACGTTATGGACAAAAGATAAACTTTATATAGTTACCAATCCCGTAATAGTACAGCCGGGAGTAACTCTTACGATAGAACCGGGGACGGAAATAAGAGTTAAGTCGGGCAAAATGATAAGAGTAGACGGGGAACTAATTGCAAGAGGCGATTCTGCGGACACAATTAAATTCACCTCCAATGATACGATACCGAAACCGGGGAACTGGTATGGGATTCGTTTTACAAATTCGGCGACGGATGCTTCGTATGATAGTTCCGGAAACTATTTGTCGGGAAGCATACTGGAGTACTGTTCGATACAATATGCGGGACCGGCAATAAACTGCGACACAGCATCACTGTTTATTCATAAATGTTTGATAACTAATAATCTTCGTAGAGACAGCGCCATGGGAACGGCAAGTTATGGTGGAGGGATTGCCTTATCTTATGCGGGAGGCGTAATCAAGGACAATTACATAATAAATAATAAAGTAAAACATATCGGTGGAGCAATGGAGGCTTACGGCGGAGGAATCGCGGGGCAAGATGTTTTAATGTTGACTCTTTCCGGGAATATCATAGACAGCAATACGGCAGAAGGAGATTGGAAATCTTCGGGAACGGGAGGAGGAGTATATTTGCAGATGCGGATGACGTCAGGAAATATTCTTAAAGTAACTGGAAATACCATTACCAATAATTCCGGGAGCAGTTATCAAAGCGGAAGCGGTCTCCAATGCGGCGGGAACAGCGGCCCCGAGTTTACTCATTATGATATCAGCAATAACTATATAGGTAATAATATTGGGAGCGAAGGTGGCGGCGCCATTATGTTATGGGGCGGTTTTGATTCTTTGTCAAAAGTAAGTAACAATCTGATAGAGAATAATCTTGGCAACGGTATTGTTTTTATAAACGGGGCAAGCGGAATAATAACCAACTGCAGAATAATAAATAATAAAGGCTACGGTGTATCTAACATAGGCAGCATTAACAACAGCATAATTTGTGTAGATTCAAACGTAATAGCAGGTAATGATTCCGGTGGAATAAGAGTAACAACCTCGACAGGTTACAGGGAAACTAAAGAGATAATGTATAATACGATTATAAATAATTCGGGGCCGGGAATAAGAGGAGAAAAAATAAGTCGGGTACATCACAATAATATTTTATGTAATACCGGCTATGCATTCCAAAATACGTCTTCTGTTTCTATGTCTGCAGACAGCAACTGGTGGGGAACGACAAATACCGATACGATTGATGAGCATATCTGGGATATGAATGATGACGCAATGAATCTCGGGCTTGTAAATTATACTCCTTTATTAACATCTCCGGATATAGCCGCTCCGCCATATCTTGACAGCATAAACGTTTATCCTGAGCCGGCAGGCATAGAAACTCTGTATACTCATCTTGCTTTCAGTAAGCAAATGGATACAACTGTTACCCCGGAAGTCACTTTTGGAATAGATACAAATCTAACTCAATATGAAATTAGCGGAAAATGGGTTGATTTAATGCACTGGAACGGTAAGTATTTTATTAATGAAATGGTATTGGATTCTACTTATACCATAAGAGTTGCTAATGCTCAGGATGCTTCTTTTATTATGCCTGTTGATACTCGTGGTAGATTTCGTGTTTATACGGCAGGAAGCGCATCCAGAGAGTTAATTGCACAGTCCGACGTTGTTAAGATAGCTCTTTCGTGGCATCCTTCAACCATAGCTAATTTACTTGGGTATAATATTTACAGGAGCGCGACTTCAGGCGGGCCATATACATTGCTTAATTCAAAGATTATTATTGATACAACTTATGCGGATTCAAGTAAAGGTGTGATATATTATTATGTTTATACGGTTCTTGATAATAACTTTAAGGAGAGCAGTTATTCTTCTGAAGCTACCGGATTTATCGGAGTAGAGGAACTTTCCATTCCAAAAGTTTTTGCTTTTTCGGGAGCTTATCCAAATCCGTGCGGAAAGTCGGCGTTTATTAAATACCAGCTTCCCGCGAAGAGCAAGGTTTCTCTGAGGATATACGATTTAACGGGAAGAGAAGTGTGCACATTAATAGACAGGGAAGAGAAGCCGGGATATTATGTGGCCGGATGGCATGGCAAAGATAACGCAGGAAAGAAATTAGCTTCGGGAATTTATTTTACGAAATTTGCAGCTGGAAACTATAAAGAGACAAAGAAACTAATTTTAATGAAATAAAAGCGGAAAATATAGAAGGCCCTTAGAACTTTAGTTCTTAGGGAGTTCTATCCAGCTATGCTGGGTAAAGAAACAAAGAAACTGATATTTATGAGATAGTATAGAAAGAGATTAGGACAGATTAGGATATTCAAAGATTATAAAGTTAACATATGTTCCTATTGTTGGGCTAATTTTTTAAGTGAGAAAAACAGTATCTTTCCCGATGGTAAGTGCTATAAAGATATTTTTAAAAGACAATTGTCTATTAATGTATAAGGATTCTACTCTAATAAGTTAAATTATAAATGTATACGCCATTGGTTGGTCTAATTGTAAGTATTATCACCATAGCTTCTGCTATAATCTTCATTTACTATGTTTTTAGAAATTCGCTTATTTTAAGTGCGGTAAGTACTCAATATCTTTTAATTATCGGGACTCTTATTATAACTTTTGTAGAAATTATTTATTCAACAATAATTTTTGTAAGTTATAGTGCATTTAATTTAAAGCTTCTCTATCTTGTTTTATTCCTCCTGTTTGTAGTTGGAGTAAGTATTCTTTTATTAAGTAATATTGTTTCGGTGCTAACCATTGCAAAAAACTACAGGATTCCTCTGTTAAAACTTCTGAGAATAATCCCCCATAAGATATACCGTTCATTTAGTATGTTAGTACTTTTATTAGCCGTATTGCTTTTCTGGGCAATAATTTTATCTATTATTTCCGAAGCTGCCTGGAGCATAGTGATACAGCTTGCTATTATGGTTGCCTTTATAAATTTTGCGATAGGAGAAAGAAAACTTTTTATGAGTATGAAACTAAAAGTAATAGCACTGGAACATATCGGGTGGAAAATGCTTTTCAAAGATGATGTGCTGGCTGTTAATAGTTATGTCGTTATGCTCAATATGTTTCTGACGGTAGTGCGAACCGCAACAGGGGATAAAATCTTAAGAAATACGCTGGTAGAATATTTTGAAAATAATCCTATGTTTTTTGAAAACTGTAAAATAAGAGATGATTTAACAATAGATGTATCAGCGATTGCTTTAAATATCAATAAATTATACGGGAAAGATAAAATAAAAATAATTTGTAATTTATTTTCCTTACTTATTTCGAAAATTATAACATTATATGGAACGGTAACTTCCCCAACTTATGCTACGGAGGTTTTTGAAAAAACTTTTGCAATAATAAAAAACAAAATTAAAGATACTCCTATATTTTTTGATATTATTCAAAGTTTTCCCGATGGAATTCTTAAATATGAAAAATTAACTATTTTAAATAAAGAAGAATTAGAAATTAGAGTAAGAAGTAGAACAATAGAATTAGAAAGAGAAAAAACTTTTTCGGAAAATATTATAGCAACTATACCTGATTTACTTGTCATTCTTGACAAGAACTTAAAAATAATTAGCAATAATCAAACTTTCTATGCTCTATTTCATGGGAATTATCGAGAAATAAAAGGGCGTTTTATTACGGATGTTTTATTAAAAAAAGTGAATAGAACCGGAACTCTTAGAAATAATTTAACGGAAATTATAAAAACGGGAAAGATGCTGGACAATCTTGAAATAATTTATAAAACAGGAAAATCCGATGCGAAAATATTTGAAATTGTAGGAAAGGTAATATCTTTAGAAGAAAAAGGGAAAATACTTGTTATTTTTAAAGATGTTACGGAGAAAAAAAGAATAGAACAACAGAAATTTCAAACAGAAAAAATCAAGATATTGGAACAATTGGCTCCATGGCTGGCACATCAACTTAAAAACCCATTAGCAATAATACTGGGACATACTCAGTTAATATCCAGAAACGATAAAATAGCAAAAATAGACGATAAAAACATCTCTAATAGTTTGTTAATTATAGGAGAACAAATTAACCGTGCATCTAATTTAGTAACGGGACTTCTGAACCTTACTACAAGATCAAATATTAAATTTAACAAACTAAACATTCATTTGATATTAGATAAAATAATAACTTTGCATCAGTATTTATTAAAGAAACAGGGGATTATTATAAAAAGAAATTATTTTAAATTAAGTTCATTGGAAATAGAAGGAGATGAAAACCAACTCAGCGAAGTGTTTACCGTTATCTTAAATAATTCAATTGAAAGTATGTCTAAGAATGGACAGATTGAAATCTCTACAGGTATAAAAGATAATAAGTCACAGATTGAAGTGAAAATTAAAGATACCGGGTCGGGAATAGAAAAAAAGTATCTTGACAAAATATTCAATCCCTTTTTTACTACTAAAAATACCGGGACGGGTTTAGGGTTATTTTTTTCGAAGATAATAATTAATAATCATAGGGGAGATATCAAAATAAGCAGCAAGAAAGGGAAAGGAACAGAGGTCATAATAAGACTTCCCGTAAGCCATTTATGAGTAAAAATATTTTAATCGTTGATGATGAAGAAGGAATGTGTTCCTTTGTTAAACAATGCTTGGAACAAGCCGGCTTTAATGCGGATTACGTTCTTAATGGGAAAGATGCGCTAAGCAGGTATAATAAGTATGACCTCATAATACTTGATATAAGAATGCCGGGAATGGACGGGATAGAGGTGTTAAGTAAAATAAAGCAGAAGAACAGCAAATTACCGGTTATTATTATGAGCGCTTTTGGGGATTATCAACAGGCTTTCGAACTTTTGAATAAAGGTGCCGATGACTATCTCCAAAAACCTTTCAATATAGAAGATATGTTATTTAGGGTTGCTAAAACATTGGAAATATACAAACTCCAGAAAGAAATAGAAAGTTACAGGGTCCAGGCTCGTAAAAGTATGGCGAGTATTGTTTATAAAGGTTCTAAAATGGACAGAATTTTAGAAATAGTGGATAAAGTTGCAAAAGAAACTGTTCCGGTATTAATATCCGGGGAAAGCGGAACCGGGAAAGAATTGATTGCTAGAGCCGTGCATTATAATACGTATAATCCTCGTAAAGAAAAACCATTCTGGATTGTAAATTGCAGTGCTTTACCCGAAACGCTTTTGGATGACGAATTATTTGGACATATCAAAGGGGCATTTACGGGAGCAAATGTTGATAAATATGGACTTTTTGAAGTTGCAGACGGTGGAACAATTTTTCTTGATGAAATAGCTGATGCTTCTCCTTCAACCCAGGGAAAACTATTACGAGTTGTGGAGACCGGGGAATTTAGAAAACTTGGGGAAACAAGAGTTCGTAATGCAGACGTAAGAATAATAGTAGCAACAAATAAACCCCTTTCAGGAGAAGTCGCGGAAGGAAAATTCAGACAGGATTTATATCAAAGATTGAAAGTCGTGGAAATCAATATTCCACCGTTGAGAGAGCGAATCGAGGATATTCCGGAACTAATAAACTTCTTCTTAAATGTATTTAATCAGGAATTCAAAAAAAATATTAAACTTGCCGAAGAAGTTGTAGGAGAACTAAAAAAATACTCATGGCCCGGTAATGTTCGCGAACTTAAACATACAATTCAAAAATTAATATTATTGTCCGAAACAAAAGTAGTGACATTAGAAAGTTTACACAAGATTTTTTCTGATTATGGCATCAATTCTTCGGAATTTATTAGCGAAGGGAATAATAAAATAGATTATCCGTCCCAGGGGCGTACAGGTAAAGATAAATCTTCTCCTAAAGATAAAACCTTTACTGAGTTAAAAACTAATTTTATTAAAGATTTTGAGCGAGCTTTTTTTATAGATTTAGTCAAGAAATCCAATGGTAACATATCAAAAGCAGCACAGAGTGTTAAAATGAACAGAAGATACTTAACGGAAAAGCTTAAAGAATACGGTATAGAAGCAACGAAATATAAAAAATAAATACTATCCCCTAACATAATTAAACACGAAATTCAACCCACATAATTGAGTGCTAACGCACTCACTACTTAAACTTAGCTTAAAACACTTGATTTATATTGTTTTATCTCCATTTTGTGAGTGCCGCAGCACTCAAATTTTCTGATAATTAATTTTCCGCATTTATTTCGTAATAGCAATCATGAACGGGCTTTTGCTGAAATTTAATTTTTTGGCACAAAACTTGCTTAATACTATAAGTAATTATGAACATAAAGAACAGTATTTTAATAATTGATGATGACAAAGATGTGTGTTTTATGTTGAAACAGATATTTAATCTTAATGATTATGAAGTGGATACGGCTATGACAGGGGGGGAAGCTATTAAAAAGGTCCGGGATAGATTTTTTAACGTAATTTTACTGGATATTAAATTGCCGGATATAGAAGGGACAAAATTAGTCCCTTTGCTTAAAAAGATACATCCGACTATGAAGATAATTATAGTTAGCGGATTTTCTTATCTAAACATTTCTATGAAAATTTTAGACAAATGGGCATTGAGTTATGTTGTTAAGCCTTTTGACATAGATGAACTACTTTTTAAGATTAGCGAAGCAATTGAAAAACAATGTCTAATAATTGATGATAGAAAAATGCCGGAGAAAACATTGGTTGGATGTAAGCAAACAGGAGGGTATCAAAAAAATGAATAAAACGGTTTTTTCTAAAATATCTAAAATAGCAAAACAGTTTGATTCTAAAGAGAATAGAATTCAAAGGCAAAATGGGCAATATTCCTATAAAACCTCTAATTTTACAGAGATTTCTAAGCTAAAGAAAAGACCCGCCCACAGTGTTTTAATAGTGGATGATAATATAGAGATGTGCCTTATGTTTAAGTATTTTTTATATAAAAAAGGTTTTGGGGTAGATACCGCCGGAACAGGACAGGATGCTTTAAAAAAATTGCGGAATAGATTCTTTAATATAGTTTTGCTGGCGGGAATGGAAAGAATAGAATTAGTGCCGTATTTTAAAGAAATGTATCCCGATATAGGAGTAATTATAATTGCGGACTGTCTGGAAACAATAAATGCAATCAATTTATTAAATAATGAAGCGTCTTATTATTTAACAAAACCTGTTAATCTTGGTAAAATTGCAGATAAAGTTAAAGAGATTATCCAAAAACAAAGATTGGCGGTAATCAGAAATAAACTATTAGAAATTGGTCCATTGGATTTAATTAGTTTAGAAAGAAATTACAAAGAAAAAAATAGAGCGTACGTATAAAACACAGAAGTCTGAAAACTCAAGGGAAGTAGCGTCTATTTACTCTTTCAACCGTTATCTTAATAGTTATAAATATTTCTCATTAAAATATAATTTTGACTCAGGAGGAAAAGATGGGAAAAAACATTGTTTTATTTTTTGTTCTTTTTACTGTAATTGTCCCTAACTGTTTTGGTCAATATATGGGCTGGACCAGTTATACCCATGGTGGACAATACGTCGCAGCTGTTGCTGATAATGGTAATGAATTATGGATTGGCACTAGTGGCGGTGGACTCATAAAAATGAACAAAACTACCGCGGTAATGACATTTTATAACGTCTCAAATTCCGGATTGCCTGATAATAATGTCAATGTTCTTGCAATAGCTGGGAATAATATCTGGGTTGGCACTAATGGTGGTCTTGCGAAGTTTGACGGAACTAACTGGATTGTGTATGATATTGGTTTACCGTATAACTATATCCGGGCTCTTGCAATAGAAGGTAGTAATATCTGGATTGGTGCGGATGGTTATAACCTTGGTCTTGTGAAATTTGATGGTACCAACTGGACTGTCTATAATACCTCCAATTCCGGGCTGCCTTCTAATTGTATCAATGCTCTTGCAACAGAAGGTAGTAATATATGGGTTGGGGGGTATAACGCTGGTCTTGCAAAGTTTGACGGCACCAACTGGACTGTCTATAACATCTCGAATTCCGGGTTGCCCTCTAATTATGTCAATACTCTTGCAATAGAAGGGAATAATAAATGGATTGGCACTGATGCTGGTCTTGCGAAATTTGATGATATTAAATGGACAATATATAATACCTTAAATTCCGGGTTACTTTCTAACGATATTTTTGTTATTACAATAGAAGGTATGAATAAATGGATTGGGACTTATTGTGGTCTTGTAAAGTTTAACGATAATAACTGGACAATTTATGATACTTTAAATTCTGGATTGCCAAATAACGATGTTAACGCTCTTATAGTAGAAGGAAATAATAAATGGGTTGGTACTCGTAATGGCCTTGCGAAATTTGACGATATAAACTGGACTATTTTCCCAACCTCAAATTCTGGGTTGCCTACCAATGATATCTTTACTCTTGTAATAGAAGGGACGACTGGCGATAAATGGATTGGGACCGGCAATGGTTTAGCAAAGCTTGACGGCACTAATTGGACTGTCTATAATACCTTAAATTCCGGGTTGCCTTGTGACATTGTCTCTGCTTTTGTAATAGAAGGGAGTAACAAATGGATTGGTACTTTGTGGGGAGGTCTTGCGAAGTTTGATGGTACTAACTGGACTGTATTCAATGAATCAAATTCCGGGTTGCCTACTAATGACATCGTTGCTCTTGCAATAGAAGGAAATAAAAAATGGATTGGAACTTTAGGTGGCGGGCTTGTGAAATTTGACGGCACTAACTGGACTGTGTATAACACTTCAAATTCAGAATTGCCCGATAACATTGTCCGTGCTTTTGCAATAGAAGTAAGTGATATCTGGATTGGTACTTTTGGAGGTCTTGCGAAGTTTGATGGTACTAACTGGATTGTGTATGACACTTCAAATTCAGAATTGCCCGATAACATTGTTACTGCACTTGCAATAGAAGAGGGAAATCTTTGGATTGGTACTTTGTGGGGAGGTCTTGCGAAGTTTGATGGTGATAACTGGACTGTATATGATACTTTAAATTCCGGTTTGCCGTCTAATGGTATCTCTAACCTTGTAGTAGAGGAGGGCAATAAATGGATTGGGACTTTGGGGGGAGGACTTGCGAAGTTTGATGGGAATAACTGGACAGTTTACGACACTTCAAATTCCGGGTTGCCGAATAACTTTATCATTGGTCTTACAATAAAAGACAATAGTATATGGGTCGGAACTTTGGGCGGTGGACTTGCAGTATATAATAATGTAGGGATAGAAGAAAAATCATCACCGCCAGGGCGGGATGTCGCTACGCTCCAAATATCAAAAAACCCATTTATTAAATCAACGGTTATCAGTTATCAGATTCTGGCAAAGAGTAAAATCTCATTAAAAATGTATGATTTATCGGGGAGATGCGTAAAGACTTTAATGAATGGAGAAAAGGAAACGGGAAGTTATAGTGTTAATCTGGATGCAAAAGAATTAAAAACAGGGGTATATTTTGTAAGACTTACGGCAGATAAGTATAAACTAACTAAGAAATTAATTTTGATGAAATAAAAGAAAACAAGATGAGGAAAAAATTAAATATAATAATAGGAATACTGTTTATGACGTTAGCGGTTCAATCTGCATTGGCACAGGTGGAAATAACGGACAGTATAATGCTTAAGCCAACAATTGGTGTTGGGAAAACCCCTGTGGCAGTTGATGTAGATACTATAAGAAATAAAATATACGTGGTGAATCAAAATAGCAATAACGTTTCGGTAATAGATGGGAATGCCGACACACTTGTAGCTTCAATAGCAGTCGGGGATACACCTGTAGATATATGTGTAAATAGCGTGACCGATAAAATATATGTGGTAAATAAAGGAAGTAACAATATTTCAGTAATAGATGGCTCAACCGGTAAAGTTGTAGATACGATAACCGTAGATACAATGGCATTTTATTATGAAAATGGGCATATAGGCGTAAATACAGCAACGAATAAAATATATTTATCCAATGGGCAAAAAGGTAAAATATCTGTAATAGACGGTTTTACTAATACCGTTGTGGATACCATAGTGATTGGAAATTATACGAGAGGACTTTGTATTAATTCACTAACAAATAAAGTATATGTAGCAGGTAATGGCAAAATCTCAATAATAGATGGCATCAGCGATACTGTTATGGATACAATCCCGATTTCTGTATCTGACATATGTTTGAATCCTATAACAAATAAAATATATGCAATAGATAGTTATAGTCTTTTTGTAGTAAATGAGAACGCTGACACACTTATAAAAACAATCTGTGTTTTTGAATATATTGAAGCTATATGTGTAAATCCTTCAACGAATAAAGTATATATAGTAAGTAACGGTTATCAGAAAAATATTGCAGTAATAGATGGAGCCAGTGATTCACTAATAAAAACAGTAGAAACGGGTTTAGGCCCTTCTGATATATGTGTAAATCCCGTAACGGATAAAATATATACGGTAAACGGCGATATCCTAGTATTATCGGGGGCAAGTGATGAAATTATAGCAACAGTCAGATACAATGAATGCCCTTCCGGTATATGTGTAAACCCGTCAACGAATAAAATATACGTGGGGAACTCTGTAAGTAATGATGTTAAAGTAATAGACGGGACAAACAATACGATCATTTCTACGACAGATGTCGGGTATTATTTTTCCGACATATGTGTAGATTCTTCTACAAATAAAATATATGCAGCATTAAGCGGATTCTTAGGCGGATCCCCAAAAAATAAAAATGGTGCCGGAAGTTCTGCGAATATTTCAGTAATAGACGGAGTAATGATACGGTTATAAATAGAATATATACCGGATATATTGGTGGACTTCCTTTCTCTATATGTGTAAATCCGACAACAAATAGAATATATGTTGGAACTATTATAGGTTTTTTCGGCGGCACGCGTATCATCCATATTCCTGTGATAGATGGGGGAAAAGACTCAATTATAGATACAATAAATATAAATAAATATGGCGGTTTTATGAATTTTGGGGGAATTGGAGCTATTTGCGGGAACGAAACTACGAATAAAATATATGTATGTGAAATGTATGTAGGTAATAACAATATTTTAGTAATAGATGGAGCAACAAATGAGATTGTAGATACACTAGTTGCCAGCGGGAGTATTTGTGTAAATACAATAACAAACAAAATATATGCAGGGGGGACAAATATATCAATAATAAACGGAATAAATGATTCCATTATAGCCGTAGTGCCTACCGGAAATTATATTACCGGGATATGCGTTAATCCTACAATAAATAGGATATATGCGGTAAGTCAGTACGATAGCACCCTTTCGGTAATAGATGGAATAGGGGATTCGCTGATACAGAAAATATCCTTAGGGAGGAAACCGACCAGGATTGCAGTCAATCCGCAAACAAACATAATATACGTAAGTTGCAGTGATGCCGGGGAAGTGTTGGTATTGAAGGATAATACAGGGGTGGAAGAAAAATCATCACCGCCAGGGCGGGATGTCGCTACGCTCCAAATATCAAAAAACCCGTTTATTAAGTCAACGGTTATAAGTTATTCCATTCCTGCCACAAGCAAAGTTTCATTAGCTCTTTACGATGTTTCCGGGCGTTGCGCGAAGACATTAGTTAACGGGGAGAAAGAAGCGGGAAGGTATACCATTAATCTGAACGCAAAAGATTTAAAAACAGGAGTATATTTTGTAAGACTTACAGCCGGACATTATAAAGAAATAAAGAAACTAATACTTATGAGATAATGTATAATATTGGATAGTATCTAAGACAAGTTAAAAAAATTAAATCCGCAAGATTGATTAGGGTGGTTATTTAAGAAGTTTATTTTTTTACCGCTTTGAATGTATGCATCCCTTATAAAGATACAAAATAATATATTCAATACAAGAAAAGTAAAAAAATTTGACAAATTCAATAAACTATATATGTTCCGTAATATTGCCCTCGTAGCTCAACTGGATAGAGCAACGGATTTCTAAACAGATTTGACCATTTTCGTAACCCCCAGTAAATTCAACTGAATCCCGTGATAACCCTAATGAAATCCCCCTTTTTTTTATGATTTTATTTTGATGGATTTTGATCAATTTTGACCACTTTTTGGAAGAAATCCGGAAGAAATTTTTATCGCTCAATTTTCTCGAAAAATACAGGAGAGATTTTCACAAATCTTTACCCCAATATGGCACAGGATTTTTACCCCAATTTTTTGATTTCCCCAAGGAATGAAAAAAGTTGGCATTAAAGATTGACAAAGATAGGTTTTGAGAATATTTAAGTATAAAGATACTTGTTGATGAAATAAATAGGAGGAAAGATGAAAAAAGTATTTGGATTTTTTGGGATGGTTGTAGGATTAGGAATTTTTACAGCACCCGAAATCGTAAATGCCCAGACCTTAGAAACCACGATTTATCTACCTGAGAGCAATTCAGCAATAGTAAGACCAACTGCTTTATTTAATTATGTCAATAATAAATTATATATTGGTGGGGGAAACAATAATAGGATAGTTGTAATTGACGGCTCAACTAATATGTTATTACCCGTGATAGACATTCCCGGGGGAACTACTCCCTATACGTATTATTCCCTGCCTATGTTTTTGAATCCAACAGGAAATAAGCTATATTGCAGTAGGTATGGTTATTCTACTGCTTTTACTAATGTTATAGATTGCGCAACCAATACCCTAAAAAAGACCATTCCGTATTATGGCGAGTTTTATGCATTTAACTCTACTAACAATAAAATTTATGCCAATGGATCTGACACTGTCTTTATATTAGATGGAGTAGGAGATACGCTAATCAAGAAAATGGCTCTTCCTTTTAGTACCGGTCTGACATGGAATCCCGTAAGCAACAGAGTATATTGTAATACCCGTTCAAGCGCACAGAATATGAGAATAATTGATGGCGTAGGGGATACGGTATTCGGTACTTTACCTGTAATTTATAATAATGGCATTGTTTGTAATAATATTGATAACAAGGCATATTGCCCCTCCTCAAACTGTCTCTATGTGATAGATGGTGTTACTGATGTAATTACTGATAGTATTGTAACCGGGGGATGCTTAATAACATGGAATCCTAAGACTGATAAGATATATGCATCCAGAAACAACGACAACGGTATCCTTATAATTGACTGCAAAGGAGATACGATAATTGATAGTCTCCCAACAAGCTCACATCCGTATATATGGCTGTGCGATACAATAGAAAATCAAATATATTTTAATGTCGCGGAAACAACTTTTGTGCTTGACAGCAAGACTGATGTAATCGCATCCCAATTCCATTTCAATGTGGGATATGTTCCTGTAAAATGGAACCCGGTGGAGAACAAGTATTATAGATTCTATGTTGGACATAGTAGTTACAATCCCAACTCAGACAATGTCAAAATAATGGATGGCTTTGGAGATACGCTTATTACGGATAAATTGTTGGGAGTATGGCCGTCTGCTCTTTTATGGCACAGTAAAAACAATAAAGTATATTGTTTAAGCGCTCCCGATTCTACTTATATAGATGGTCATATAGCGGTAATAGATGGAGCAACAAACTTGCCAATCAAAGCCCTGAAGATAAAAGGATTCGCTACTGCTTTTGTCTGGAATTCTACGAATGATAAAATATATATTGGACATGATAGATATGGAGGGATTGAAGTATTGGATTGCGCTACCGATTCTATTGTTGATACGATTTCAACCGGTCTCGGTGCGATTTATGCAATGGTATGGGATTCTGTTTATAATAAAATATATTGCGGCAACTATTATAATTTGGTTGTAATAGACGGTGCAAGCAATACTATTACAAAAAATATGGCGGTGGGAAGCGGAATTATGGCATGGAACCCGGTAAGTAGTAAACTATATTGTTCCGGTTATGGCAGTATTAAGATAATAGACTTGCCGGCAGATACCATTATGGGTAGTCTTGATTTCTGGAACGGTGACATTGCGGTAAATACTTCTAATAATAAAGTATATTGTTCTGCGTATGATTCCCTGGTAGTTATAGACGGTAAGGGAGACACAGTTATTACGACTTTGCATAATCCTTATGGGAATGGGAAACTGGCTTACAATTCAACGAATAATAAAATATACTATGCGATTAATGATACGACAATGATAATAGATTGCGCGGGAGATACGGTAATTAAAACTATACCCGTTGGCATTTCTTATAATAATGGTTATGATTATTGTTGTGGTAGTATTTTCTGGGACTCAAAAAACAATTCCGCATATCTTACTAACAGTGACAGTGAAGTTACTGTGATAGACGGCAAACTTGATAAAGTGTTAACTTCCCTAAAAGTAGGAACATCCCCCTGCGCATTTGCATTGAATCAGACAAACAATAGAATATATGTAGCGAATTATCATAGTAGTAATTTGACTGTAATAAGCGGGATAATTGGAATAGAAGAAAATGCGCCACAGCCAGGATGGAATGTCGCTACGCTCCAAATAACTAAGAATCCGTTTATTAAATCCACACTTATTAGCTATCAGATTCCGCTTAAAGGTAAAGTGTCATTAAAGCTTTATGACATTTCCGGTAGTTGTGTGAAAACTTTAATAAATGAAGAAAAAACTGCTGGAACTTATAATATTACTCTGAACGCGAAAGAATTAAAGACGGGAGTATACTTTGTGAGACTAACAGTTGGCGGGAATAAAGAAACGAAGAAATTGATATTGATGAAATAATATTATAAACTAAATAAAAGAGGAGAAATTATGAGAAAATTAAATGTCCTTATAGTATTTGCAATTACAATTCTGAGTCAATGTGTATGGGCGAAGTTATCAGTAGTTGACAGTATATTGTTAAGTCCTCAAGCAGGAAATGGGTTAAATCCATGTGCAGTAGCCGTAAATCCGACAACAAACAAAATTTACGTAGCAAATCAGAGTAGTAATAATGTTTCAATAATTGACGGGACAACTAATTCACTCATTACTACCACAACCGTTGGACCTTCTTATCCGGCTGGTATATGTGTAAATTCCACAACAAATAAGATTTATGTAACGAGTGGTGGAAATAATGTTTCCGTAATTGATGGCGCAAGTAACTTAGTTATAGATACCATAACTGTCGGGAATTCTCCTGGGGGAATATGCGTAAACCCAACAACAAATAAAATTTATGTGGCAAATTATAATAGCAATAATATTTCAGTAATTGATGGAGCAACTGATTCAGTTGTAGATTCTATAATTGGATTTGGATATGGGCCTTTTGCTATATCTGTAAACCCAACAACAAATAAAATTTATGTGGCAAATTATCAGGGAAATAATGTTTCCGTAATTGATGGAACAACTGATTCAATCGTTGCTATAATCCCCGTAGGATATTATCCTGCAGGTATATGTGCAAATCCAACGACAAATAAAATTTATGTAGCAAATAGTTATTATCTTGGCGCAAGTGTTTCCGTAATTGATGGAACAACTGATACGGTTACGGCTACAAAAGCCGTAATGGGTAGACCCGATGGTATCTGTGTAAATCCAATGACAAACAAAATCTATGTAGTAAATAGTAGTAATAAGTATACTGTAGTAATTGACGGGACAAACGACGCAATTGTGGCTACGATAGTTGTTGGATCTTCTCCCAGCAGTGTATGTGTAAATCCAACCACAAATAAAATCTATGTAGCGAACGGCTGGAGCAACAACGTTTCAGTAATTGACGGGAATAATAATTCAGTTATTGCCACGGTAACTGTTGGAGCCGGGTCTTGTCCTTATGGCATAAGCGTAAACCCAACCACAAATAAAATCTATGTGGCAAATTGGAACAGTCATAATGTTTCAGTAATTGACGGAACGAATAATTCAATGGTTGCCGTTGTCCCCATTAACTGGTCTTATCCCGGTGAGATATGTGTAAATCCAACAACAAATAAAATTTATGTGGCAGATTGCAATGGTGGTTATGGTACTTCAGTAATTGATGGCTCAAATGATTCGGTGATTGCCACAACAACTAAAGGGGACACCCATGATGGGATATGTGTAAACCATTTGACAAACAGGGTCTATGCGACTACTAGTAATTACGTTTCAGTGATTGATGGGACAAATGATACAGTTATGGCTAATGTAGGAACCGGGACTGGGCTTTATGCTATATGTGTAAACCCAACAACAAATAGAGTTTATGCAACAAGTGACTGGAATAATAATGTTGTGGTAATTGATGGGGCAACTAATTCAGTTGTTGATACCATATCTGTTGTATCTTGTTCTCGGGGAATATGTGTAAACCCTATGACAAACATGGTCTATGCGACAAACTGGGATAGTAGTAGTGTTTCAGTAATTGATGGAGCAACTAATTTGGTAATTGACACAGTAATTGTTGGATCTCATCCTCGGGGAATATCTGTAAACCCTGTGACAAATAAAATCTATGTAGTAAGTCTATGGACTAATATGGTTTCAGTAATTAATGGCTCAAATAATTCGGTAATACAAACAGTGCCTGTGGGAAGTATCCCGTTTTCTATTGCAGTTAACCCGCAAGATAGCCTGATATATGTAAGTTGCTATGCTACAGAGAGGGTTTGGGTGCTTAAGGAGGATGGAATAGGAGTAGAAGAAAACTCCAATCCAAAAGCCCAAATTCAAAATGCAAAATTACAACTCTCCCAAAACCCATTTGTTAAATCAACATTTATCAAATATCAAATACCCGCCACAAGTAAAGTTTCGTTAACCCTTTATGATATTTCCGGCAGTTGTGTGAAAACATTAGTGAATGAAGAGAAACCTGCAGGCTCTTATAATATAACTTTAAACGCAAAAGAACTAAAAACAGAAATATATTTTGTGAGACTGACGGCAGGTAACTTTAAGGAGACAAAGAAGTTGGTTTTGATGAAGTAAGGGAAGGCAAAATGAATAAAAAATCTGTTTATCTTAGCGTTTCAGGAATTCTTATTTTCCTGATTTCAATTATCGCTATAAACATAACCGTCATACTTTCCGTACGAATTATATGGGCGATAGGATGTCTTATAGGGACGATACTTTTTTTCTTTAGTAATCGCTGGTATAAAAATCCTATTTTATGGTTAAGATTAGCATTTGATACTATGTGTTTTTTAACAGTCCTCCCTACTATAAATATTTTTGGATGGCTTGCTTTTAATCAAACTTTACCAAAACATATTTATTATCCGAACATATCGGGAACAAAGGATATTATTGTTACGGTAGTAATAATATGTCTATTCCTTAGTATGGAAATAGGAAGAAAAATAGAGAAAAAACCGCAAAAATGAAACATCTATAAATTAGAAAGAGAATATATAATATGAAATTTTTTATAAGTATTTTATTAGGGAGTATTGTTTTTTTATCCCCAATATATCCTTTGGAACTACATAATCTAGAACTTTTACTTGAGATATCAGACCCGGATACCACATTGGGAGGATTCGGGGAAAGACTTTCTTCAGGGGATATCAATGGAGATGGGATTAAGGATATTGTTGTAGGAAGACATTCAAATATTCCAGGTAAACATGGACTTGTATTTGTATTTTATGGAGGCAACACAATAGATAGCATACCGGATGTAACTCTTGTAGGCGATATATTTCGTGGATATGGTCTTTTTATAGGCGTTGGGGACGTAAACGGAGACGGATATGATGATATAATCACAACCGCAGGAGAAGGTTGTAATGTATATTTTGGAGGCAATCCAATGGATTCGCTACCTGATTTAAGTATGGAAGCAGGACTTTATGCAGGAGCAGGAGATTTAAATGGCGATGGTTATGATGATTGGATAATTGGTCAATATCAAGCCAATGGCAATGCTGGTTTAGTAAGAATATATTTTGGAAGTCTTGTCCCTGATAGTGTACCAGATATAATTTTAAACGGAGAGCCTGCAAGTAATTTTGGGGCATATCTTGAAAGCGGGTATAACGTTAATAATGACGGTTATGATGATTTGTTTGTCAGTGCAATGGCATACAGTGATACAGTAGCAACGTGGAGAGGCAAAACTTATATTTATTATGGCGGTAATCCGATGGATACTATTCCAGATGTAGAAATGATAGGTCCTCCAAGGACTCAAGATTTTTTTGGAGACGTCATTGCATTAGTGCCGGACTTGAATAACGATGGTTTTGATGAAGCAGTTGTAGGAGAACCTCTTAATGCAGTGCGTGATACTGTCTTTGTTTACTGGGGTGGTAATCCAATGGATAGTACAATAGATATGGTTTTTGCAGATTCAGGACTTTATTTTGGGAATGCAGTTTGCGGGTCAAGAAAAATCCATCCTGCCGGGGGAAAAGCTCTGATTGTAGGAGCTCCCATGTACCCCGCTTACTTACCAAGAGGTAGAGCTTTACGTATATATGATGGGTTCTCTAATGGATACGATCTATGATGCTTTAGCAGTAGGTGCAGACACGCAAGGAATAGGAGGTGCTGTTACAGCTGTGGATATAAATGGAGATGGTACGGATGAAATCATATTTTCCAATTTTTTTGCAGATAATACTCCTCATAAAGTGTGGATTTGCAAATACACGGGACCGGGAGTAGAAGAGAAATCAAACATTAAAAATCAATCCGCCTCAGGCGGAGCAAAATTAGAGATACTTCAAACCCCCTTTATTAATTCAACAATGATGAAGTATTTCATACCCATTAGAACTCGAGTGATATTAAGCGTTTACGATATTTCAGGCAGTTGTGTAAAAACATTAATAAATGGAGAAAAACCCGCGGGCACTTATACCACACCCCTAAATGCAAAAGAACTAAAAACAGGTATATATTTTGTGAGACTGACAGCCGGCACAGTTGAAGCTACAAGGAAGATTACAGTTATAAGATAAAAACAAGGAGGAGAGATTATGAATAAAAATTTAGGAGTTTGGGTTTTGATGGGAATGGCTTTAATTATAGCCAATACCGTAAACGCAGGATGGACAAAAACTTATGGCGGGAATAAAGATGACGGTGGCAATTCAGTTCAACAAACTACCGACACCGGTTATATAGTTGCAGGAGGAACATGGTCATACGGTACAAGTGGCCCGGATGTTTACCTTATAAAGACAAACCCATCGGGAGATACCTCATGGAAACGGATTTATGGTGGAAATAATGGAGATTACGGACGATCAGTTAAGCAGACTAATGATGGCGGTTATATAGTTGGGGGATGGACATACTCATATGGTGCAGGAGCAGGAGATGTTTATCTTGTAAAAACAAATTCATCGGGTGATACTATGTGGACAAAAACATATGGTGGGACCGGTAATGACGGAGGCTACGCAGTCCGGCAAACAAAAGACAGTGGTTATATAATTTCAGGGATGACAGGCTCTTACGGTGCAGGCGCTCCAATATATACCAATGTTTATCTCGTAAAAACAAACTCAATGGGAGATACTTTATGGACAAGGGCTTATGGCGGGACTAACAACGATTGGGGTTATGCAGTTCAGCAGACTAATGACGGAGGTTATATAGTTTCGGGATATACAAACTCCTACGGTGCAAGCGGTTCTAATGTCTACCTTATAAAAACGGATTCAAGCGGGGATACCATATGGACAAGAGTTTATGGGGGAACGAGCACCGATGGAAGTTTTTCAGTCCAACAAACGACGGATAACGGTTATATAGTTGCAGGTATAACAAGCTCTTACGGTGTAGGGACTCCAACTTGTTTTAATGTCTATATTATAAAAATAAATTCAACAGGAGATAGTTTATGGACAAGAACTTATGGCGGAACCGGCACTGAATATGGAAATTCAATTCAACAGACCAGCGATAACGGATATATAATAGCGGGCGAGACCGGTTCTTATGGGGCAGGCGGTTATGATGTATGGCTTATAAAGATTAATTCAACGGGAGATACATTATGGACACGAACTTTTGGTGGAACTGATGAAGATTGTGCTAATGCAGTTCAACAAACTGCGGATAAAGGTTATATAGTTGCAGGATATACGTACTCTTTCGGTACAGGCACACCGGATTCTGCAAATGTATATCTTATAAAGACTGACTCATTAGGTTATGTCGGGATAGAAGAAGGAAGTAAAGAGTTAAGAGTAAAAAGTTTAGAGTTTAAAATTATAAAGAATAAGATTTATTTGGATGTTCCGAAAACAATAAACGCGGATGTGAAAATTTACGATTTATGTGGCAGATTAAAAAATACTGTCTACCAAGGCACATTAACTAAAGGCAATTATACGTTTGCACCTAATATAAAAATTAATGGCATCTATTTTGTAAATGTTCACATAGAAAATTATAACATAGCAAAGAAATTAATCTTGATACAATAAAGTTGATTTTGATAAAGTAGGAGAATTTATGAAAAAACTAAATATATTAATAGTATTTGTAATTACAATACTGAGTCAATGTGTATGGGCAAAGTTGTCAGTGGTTGACAGCATATTGTTGGGACCGAAATCAGGGAATGGAGTAAATCCGGTTGCAACAACTGTAAATACGACAACAAATAAGATTTATGTAGCAAATTCCAGAAGCAATAATGTTTCCGTAATTGATGGAACAAATAATTCAGTAATTGCTACAATACCCGTTGGGTCTATTCCTTCTGGCATATGTGTAAATCCAATAACAAATAGAATCTATGTGACAAATAACTATAGTCATACTGTTTCAATAATAGATGGGGCAAATGATTCAGTGATTGCTACAATACCCATTGGGTCTCATCCCCGGGGTATATGTGTAAATCCAAGCACAAATAGAATCTATGTGGCAAATGCGGCTAGCGGTACTGTCGTAGCAATAGATGGGGCAAATGATTCAGTGATTGCTACAGTATCTGTCGGGTCCCAACCTTATGGTATATGTGTAAACCCGAGCACAAACAAAATTTATGTGGCAAATAATAATAGCAAAAATGTTTCGGTAATAGATGGAACAAATAATTCAGTGGTCGCTACAGTAAAAGTTGATTCTTTGCCTTGTTGTATATGTGTAAATCCGAGCATAAATAGAATCTATGTGGCAAATTCAGGTAAGGCTACTGTTTCAATAATTAACGGGGCAAATAATTCAGTGCTCGTTACAGTATCTATTTTTCAGTCTTATTCTATGGGAATATGTGTAAATCCAACAACAAGTCAGATTTATGTAACAAATTATGGGAACGATATTGTTTCAATAATTGATGGAGTAACTAATTCACTGTTTAATGTATTAGCTGTCGGATCATGTCCTATAAGCGTATGTGCAAACCCGACTACAAATAAAATCTATGTAGCAAATTGTGGTAGTAATACTATTTCACGAATAGATGGGACAACTAATTCAGTGGTTGGTGTAATAGTTACCAAGTTTTCCCCTTCAGATATATGTTTAAATCCGAGCACAAACAAGATATATGTACCAAATCAGCCTAGTAATAATGTTTCAGTAATAGATGGGGCAAATGATTCAGCGCTTGCTAGAGTATCTGTTTGGACTCGGCCATGGGGTATATGTGTAAATCCGAGTACAAATAAAATCTATGTCGCAAATAATTATAGCGGTAATGTTTCAGTAATTAACGGGACAAGTAATTTAGTGGTTGCTACGGTAACGGTCAAGGATGGACCTGAAGGTATATGTGTAAATCCGACTACAAACAAAATCTATGTCGCAAATAATTATAGTCATAATGTTTCAGTAATTGATGGGACGAATAATTCAGTAGTCACTACAGTACCTATCTATTCTTATTGCTGTGCTATATGTGTAAATCCAAGCACAAACAAAATTTATGTGGCAAATTCTAACGATAGTACTGTTTCAGTAATTAACGGGGCAAGTAATTTCGTGGTTGCTAAGGTAATCGTCGGCTCTTCTCCTAATGATATCTGTGTAAATCCGGCAACAAATAAAATCTATGTGGTAAATAAAAATAGTAACTACATTTCAGTAATTGATGGAACAAATGATTCAGTGGTTGGGGCAGTAACCGTCGGGCTTCATTATTGGGGGATATGTGTAAATCCAATAACAAATAAAATTTATGTAGCAGGTGCGGATAGTAATAATGTTTCTGTAATTGATGGAACAAATAATTCATTAATACAAACAGTTCCTGTGGGTACGGGAAAAGGATTGAGATGTATTGCAGTTAATACACAAGATACTTTGATGTATGTAAGCTGTTATGATGCAGGTGGAGTTTGGGTGCTTAAGGATGATGGGTTAGGAATAGAAGAAAACTCACCACCGCCAGGACAGGGTGTCGCTTCCCTCCAGATCCTAAAAAATCCGTTCATTAAATCAACAGTTATCAAGTATCAAATACCTGCCACAAGTAAGGTTTCGTTAACTCTTTTCGACATTTCCGGCAGTTGTGTGAAGACACTCATAAATGAAGAAAAACCTGCAGGCGCTTATACCACAACCCTGAACGCAAAAGAACTAAAGACAGGAATTTATTTTGTGAGACTGACAACAGGCACGTATAAAGAAACGAAGAAACTAATCTTAATGAAATAGGGAGAAAAAACATGAAAAAATATTTGATTTTATTTTCTGTCTTTTTTGTTGCCGCAATCTCCTCTAATTCCTTTGCCCAATATCCTAATTGGATTAATTATACAAACGGGCAACGTGTGGAAGCTTTAGCTGACAATGGGAATGAATTATGGATAGGAACAGGAGGAGGATTAGTAAAATTGGATAAAACTACGGATTCTATGACTTTTTATAACAAGGCTAACTCGGGCTTGCCTGAAAATGTTGTTACAGCTATTGCTGTAGATAAGAACGGGAACAAGTGGATTGGAACATTCGTTGGAGGATTAGCAAAATTTGATGGGACAAATTGGACTGTATATAATACATCAAACTCTGGTCTGCCTCATGATTGCATAGATGCTGTTGCTATAGACAATAGTGAAAATATCTGGGTAGCCACGTGGGCAGGTTTAGTAAAGTTTGATGGCACAAATTGGACACTGTATGATACTTCTACTGGTTTGCCTTATAATCCGGGTAGCTTCATTGCAATAGATGATAGCAACAATATATGGACTGCATGCGGTGGCTTAACAACTGGAGGTTTAGTAAAATTTGATGGAACAACATGGGTAGTATATGACACTTCTAATTCTGAGTTGCCAGACAATTCTATTCAAACTCTTATCATAGACAAAAATGGAAATAAATATATTGGAACATATAAAGGAGGCCTAGCAAAATTTGATGGGACGAACTGGACAGTATACGATACTTCTAATTCTGATTTACCTTATAATTTTGTTGGTGCTCTCGCAGTAGATGATGATAACAATATATGGGTTGGAACACAAGAAGCTGGATTAGCAAAATTTGATGGAACTAATTGGACAGTGTATGATACTTCTAACTCTGGTTTGCCAGATAACAGTGTTAGGACTATCGCAATAGATAGTGGTAACATATGGATTGGAGCCCGTGGGTTAACAAAATTTGATGGAGTTAACTGGAAAACGTATGATTATTCCAATTCCGGGTTGCCTTATGATGGGGTATCCAGTCTTGCAATAGATAAAAATGGTAATATATGGGTAGGCACTGTTAATAGGGGAGTAACAATTTATACTGGGAATGAAGGCATAGAAGAAAATTCCGTTTCTTCCATAACGAGACAAAAAGCAAAATTGGAAGTAGGAAGAAATCCATTCTTAAAATCAACAATTCTTAGCTATTTCATACCTACCAAGACAAATGTTTCCTTAACTCTCTATGACCTTTCAGGTAGAACAGTAAAAATCCTTGTAAATGAGGAAAAAGAAGCAGGAAGTTATAATCTAAACCTGAATGCAAAAGATTTACCTTCAGGTATTTACTTTGCTACTCTCGCTACCGGTAAATATAAAGCAACCCAAAAACTTGTATTGATGAAGTAAAAAGAATTATGAAAAAAATATTTTCCGGCATATTTATAGGGACTGTATTATCAACTTCAAATCTTATGGCAAAGTTACCTGATTTCAATTTAATATATGAAGGATATTTACCCGAACCAATATCTTATAACATTGAGCATGTATCTTATACAATGGAACTGAAGTCGGCTAATTTACTTGGCAACCGGCAAGAATTTATTGTAATAAAAGATACTAGTATTTTTAAAATTCTGCAGTTTGTTAAAAAAGAGTGGAAAACCTTTTACGAAATTACACTTAATGATAGCAACTCGGCAAAAAATACTAAATGGACAACTGGCGATTTAAATAATGATGGCAAAGATGAAATAATACTATTCAAAGAACAATCTATGATAAGATATGAATGGAATGGAAAAGAATTTGAAAAAACAGTAAATGAGTTGCCTTATTTAGTTGGCGATGCCTTAATTGGTGATGTCAATAATGATAACTTTAAGGAACTTGTAGTATTTGGAGAAAAAAATAGGGGACATAAATATTATCTTTGTATTATAAAAGCAGAAAAAGATTCTTTACACTTTCTATGGACAGACAATGGGGAGCTTGGATATGTTAATTATAATACATCTGATAAATTGGTTTGTATTGCCAATGTGGAAAATATTCACCGAAAACAGTTAGTAATAGCTAAAGAACAATCTGATGTGAGTCCAACAACATACAATTTATTAATGTGGAACAAAAACAAGTTAGAACTAACGAAGTCTTTTATTGTCGCGGAAGGGAATATAATAACTAAAGGACACACTGAAGAACCCCCTTTCTTGCTTGGACATTTCAAACCCATTTATATCAAAGGAAAAGAATGTTTTTTGGGATGTGTAGAATGCGCTCCTGATAGTTTACATCCTTATAGTTACTTTCAAACAGTAATTTTTGAAATGAAAAATAACTTCAGGATATTGAAAGCATTGGAATCAAACTGCTGCGCTTGCGCTAATTTTGAAACATCAGTGATAAATTTAGATGGAAAAGGGGAAGGAGTAATGACATTGAATTCAGGGCAGGAGGACAAATTTGATGATAAAACAGTGCCTTTGACAAACACGGATGAGAAAGTCAAAAAAGGACATCGGGCGCGTAAACAGGGAGAGAAAGAACCGGATTATAAAACCAAATATTTATTTTATAGATAAATAATATGCATTTTATAACATTAGTTACATCTGAACGGGAAAAAGGAAAATCAAAGTTACTAAAAGTAGATACAGAGAAGATGTCTGATAATTCCAAGCTGGTAAATATATCAAGTCCTTCTCAGCTATGTTACAGTCTCTTTGATGGAAGTCCGATTCTAAAAATTCTATTGATTGCTTTGGTTTTTTGTAACCCTTTATTCGCAGATGATGCGCTGCTTTTTGAATCGGCACATAACGTATATCCTATAAATAGTAAAAATATTGTTATGCAAGCAGAAACAGTAAACATAAAAGTAGCCCCCCCCTCAGATTCAACAAAAATATACGGTTGGGCTAAGAAAAAAATTCTCGTTGATTGTATCTTTAAGTTCGTAAATACAGGAGAAGCAGTCAAAGATGCTTTATTGGGATTCCCGGGAGTTGATGAAACTCAGCATTCCTTTTACGATTCTAATCTTAACGATTTCAATGTTTGGATTGATAATAAACCCGTTCCGGTTAATATAAAAGAAGAAACAAAAAGAGGCGAAAATGAAATGACCGGGGAAAAAGACGTAGAGTTCCCGGTAAGAAAATGGTACACGTGGAAAGTAGATTTCGCAAAAGGCGAAACAAAAACAATAAGAAATACATACTGGGGTTACCCTTCAATGTGGAGTGCCGGTACGCATCATGTTATAAGTTATATATTAGAAACAGGCGCAGGCTGGAAAGGTCCAATAGGAAAAGCAAATATAACAATTGATTTAAATAAGTGTTACAAAAAA